>BNTW01000089.1 GCA_025996895.1 Bacteroidia bacterium
GGTTTTAGCACCAAAAAACGAATGTTTTAACATATACACCATCCCACAGAACGTATAAAGCATATTTAACTTGGATATTTTTGATCTTTTAACACTTCGATAAAGGGGTGGCTGCAATGTGGGTTAATTCTCCCGGATAGCTTACTGAGGTAACCCTCCCGAAGCCGTCGTAGCTGTAATAAGTCGATTGATTCTTGTGATTCTGTGAAGTAGAAACCTGCCCGCTGCTGTTATAAATAGATGAAACGAACAACCCCAGCGGGTCGGTTTCCTTTGTTATTCGGCCGTAACTGTCGTATTCGTATTTGGTAGTTAGCTTATTGGTCGATGTATAGGTTTTAATAGCATGTTCCGTTATATTTCCTTTCGCGTTGTAAGCAAAATTTTCGTATGATACCAGGTTGTTATCGACATATTGCACTTTCGTAAGGGGCATGCCTTTAGAATAGTCCGATATATACATACGTTCCGAAGAAGTATTTCCATTGCGGACATGCTTGTTTGTCTGCTCCCTTAAAAATCCGAACAAATAACCTGACTCGGCCGTGTTATTGACATACTCATTTTTGATGCTATCCTTTATTCCCGATCCATAATCGACAACTATCTGCTTAGGATTGCCGTAAGTATCGTAAGTGTATGAAGAATTTACCGTTGTATATTTCAGTTTGTCATATACACTGCTTGACGTAAGGGTGATTTTTGTAATCTTATTCGATGCTACACTGACGTTATATACATTATCGGTTTGTGCAAAAGGAGACTCATCTTTTTTCAGTACGCCGAAATTGTAGGGATCATACGTCTGTCTGGTTTCTTTTCCTTGCTGATCGAAAGAGGTAATTTTTTCAAAACCTCGAAAACCCAGCCCCTGTTTATGGATTACAGCATTTTCGTACCAAAACTCTTTATAGGCTGTTCGTTGCCCATTCATATATTGCTCGGTAAAAACAGGAATATGCAATCCGCCCTGAAAATTTTCATAAGGAAACACTGCATCGTATTTTTTGGTATAGTAAGCATAAGAATTAATCATTTCGTAGTAATTTTTATTTACTACACCCAAACTGCTTACCACACCGGTTAATAACTTTTCTTTTGTATCGTTCCGAGAAAAGGTGAAGCGTTGAACTTTTCCGTTTTTCAAACTGACTAATGGATGATAATAATTCCGACTGTTGATATTAGTGGGAATAAGAATAGAATTGGCTATAAAAGATGTGTATCCAGCATCTACAAAACCGGTGTTTGTCATTAAATAAGTCTGAAAACCATCGGTTGTATATCTAATTAAATCAGGTAATCCATCACCATTTACATCTTGAAATAAGGGTTTCTCATTTCCACTATCCAAGATGACTGTTTTTTGTTCAAATTGTCCGTTTCCTATTGAATAAAAAATTGAATATTCTCCAGCCCTGGTGCGATTATTCGATAATTTTAATAAGTCAGTTTTTCCATCTCCATTAAAATCTGCCGCGAATAAATTCTCTGATGATGAAAAATCTGTTTTTTTCAATCCTGTGTAGGTAACTACTTTTTCTAAAGTATAGGTTGATCCGGAAGCATTGAACTTGTAAATGTGGGTTCCTTCATTATTTACTAAGCAGATATCACTTTTCCCGTCGCCGTCATAATCAATTATACATAATTTATCTGTATTGCTAGGTGTTGAGAAATCCACGTTATAGACAAAATCAGCCCCTTCGTATAATTTTATATTGTTTTCCAAATCAAACAAATAGCATTTGGTTGGTCTATCCGTTCTGTCAAAAGGTTGGTGGCAGGAGACGGCCAATACTTCCATTTTTCCGTCACCATTGAAATCTCCGGTATAATAAAATTTCGGCTGAATACTGGTATTACCGTCAGCGTCTGTAATAACCGTCGAAAAATTGAATGTCCGTGTATATTTATGATACAATGAACTCACATTTCCTGCATAAACTTTGAAGGTCAGTCGATCATTGCTTCCCGAAACACCGTTATTGACCCTGATAACTTCTTCTTCGTATTTCCCATCCAGATTGGCACAAAATATATCAATAAAATTCGCTTCCGTTTTGAAATTAAGAATTGTCGGTTGAGCTACTTCTTCGGCAAGACCGGCATACAATAAAATAGACTCATCTCCAGTATATTCATTAATAAATCGGTCTTGCGAATGTTGAAAGAGACTCGAAGGGCGATGATATTTAACATAAGGATTTTTGTTGGGTAAAATGATAATGCCATCATCTTCCGCGCCATAATTGAATTTTCCTTTGACTACTTTCATTTCATTAGGATCATCAAATTCATAATATTCAGGCAGTCGCGTTTCAGCACTTGTGTATACGTCGGATGTATTCCCTTCCCCATAATAAAATTTCAAAGGATTAATTGTATTTCCCTTTCCCGAACAAGCGATTTGAGATAAGGCCGAAGTTCCTTTTTCCGCTTGATAGGATAAAGTGTAAGTGCGAAGAGTAGTTATTCCGAATTTACACGTAATTGTTTGTAAATATTGGTCTTCTTTTATATTTAATCCGGCTTCATACGTGTAGATAGTATCCGGACGGGTAGCATACAAAAATTCTACCGAAGCATTGTTGTAGGTGATTTTATTGATTTTGTAATGATTATTTACAAAAGTATATTCGTAAGTGATCGTATTGCCCCACAAATCGGAAAGCGAAGTTAGCGGATAAGACAATTGGGTTGTAGTATTGGTTGTATAGCCGAAAGTTCCTTTTGTTCCATTCGGAAAAAAGACTTCAAAATATTTTATAAATGCACCTTTGGCTATTCCCGAAGATGATACGGTTGAGCCAATCACTGCTTTCACTTTAATCTGCCCTTGTTCGGTTTCATAGTTGATTTGTGTAACGTTTTCACTCGATTTGATTAAGCGCATGCCGTCCAGCACAAAGGCGTCGTTTTTGGTATTGCTTACTCCCTGCGTTGTTCCATCATAATACATATTTTTGGGTACGCGGGCGATGGAAGAAAGCCCGCTGATATTCCAGCCGATACCGGCAACGCCGTTTCCGGCCAAATGATTGTAGGCGAGCGAAATCTGCGGTTGAAATCCGCGAATGCCCGGATAAATTTCAATCGGCACATTGTAGGTCATTGCCCCGTTGGCAGCCACACCGGAAGTAAAGGGAATTTCCCCGACTGCTTTCGTTTTATCTATAGTCACACTGTTGGGAACGTGTGTGTTGTTCGTCACTCTGGTAATGGCAGGCTTATCTTCATTTTTTAAAGTAGCTTGTGCTTCTATTTGCCTTATTTCTTCTTCCGGTAATGTTTTGAGCGTTTGCGAAAACAGGTTGACCGATACCAAAGCCAGCCATACAAACAGGATAGATATTCTTGTTTTCATACTACTTGTTTTTAAATTGTTTATTATTCCTTGATAATTTTCCAGACCGTTGCTTCGCCGTTGATGGTGATCCGCAACACATACAGGCCGGCCGGCTGGCGGCTCAAATTCAATGTTTCGTAACCGGACACGGCCGGAAGGCGATCAATCACTTTTCCCGACATATCCGTAAGCAGGAAATCGGCTCGCACATCGCTGTCGAAATTGGAAATCTCAACGGCCAACATTCCCTTCGTAGGATTGGGATAAATCTTGACCGAATGTTCGGCGACAAAGTCTTCTAACGCGGTTTCTTCCGGTTGCCTTTCCGGAGAATGGGCCGGCGATGAAAGCCGTACCGTCCGGGATGTACGGTTGCCCGCGTTGTCGTAAACATAAGTTACGTTTTGTGCCACTAACGAAATAGCTGAAAACAGCCAAAGTGAAAAGAAAATAAGTTTTTTCATACGTTACAATTTTTAAAAATTTAACGTATCAAAGGAAAGGACTTGTTTGAGCGTATCCTACTACATTGGATTGTAAAATACAATTCGATAACTGTAAATTATCACCTTCGTAATTGAACATTTTTCAAAATTCCCTTACATTTGTACCTTTATTATAAGCGCGAATAAATATGAGAAAACGGAAGATAACGGAACTGCAACGGATTAGTCCGGAAGAATTTAAGGAAACACAGAAAATTCCGCTGGTGGTGGTGCTGGATAATGTGCGCAGTCTGCACAATGTCGGCTCGGTTTTTCGCACGTCGGACGCTTTTTTGGTCGAAGCCGTTTATTTGTGCGGAATTACGGCTATTCCGCCTCATCCCGAAATCCACAAAACGGCTTTGGGCGCGGAAAATACGGTCAATTGGAAATATTTTGAAGATACAACGGAAGCGATTAAAGAACTGAAACAGGCTGGGTATCAAATTGTTGCGGTCGAGCAGGCCGAAAACAGCATTTTGTTGGATAAATTACAATTAAAAGCAGACAAACAGGCGATTATTTTCGGAAACGAAGTGCATGGAGTCGCGCAGGAAGTGATGGATTTATGCGATTTTTGTATCGAAATTCCACAATTCGGCACGAAACATTCGCTCAATGTGTCCGTTGCGGCGGGCATTCTTATCTGGGAACTTTTCCGGCAACTACAATAAGCCCATTTCTACCATTTCGACAATGCGTTCGGTCAAAGCGTCTTTTCCTTCGGGGTCCCAATTCGATTTCAGGCTTGTACCGAACATTCCGGCAAAAATATTCCAGAAACCGGCTCGAAAAGGGCCTAAAAAGGCTTTCAGAATATCATAAGAACTTTGATTGCATTCGCGGTCAATCAATTTAATAAGCAATTTCCCCTGTGCAAACGTCATTTTCTTCAAAACCGGCCGGTATTCCGCATAAAGGTCTTTCTCCATGCGCTTCAAATGTACTTCACGAGCCTTGTCGTCCGGCAATGTCATCATATATTCGTAGGTTTCAATCAGCGTATTATACACTAATTTGGCGTAAGGCAAGGTTTTTTTCACGTCGCGCACCAATTTCGCATATTTTTCCGCATCACTGTTGTTATGGGATGTCTGCGGCGGATAAATATACACATCGTGCAAGATCAAAACTTGCACCGTATCGCCCTCGTTCAATATATAGGGTGGTATAGTTGTCCGGAAATCAGCGTTTTGCGCTTTCATTTCAGAACAAAATACAGTCACCAAACCAAGGCATATTCTCAAAAAACAAATCAATTTCATGATGCAAAGATAAAAATTTTGTCGATTTTTTTTGTTTTTATTCGAATAATACTTATTTTTGCCGGCATAATCAATAACATATTTATTAATTAAAACCGGCGAATATGAAAAAGTCTGTTTTGAAAAAAATCAAAAAGTATCTCCTAATCAGTTTATTAAATGTTACTTTGATCGCTTGGGGAGAAAATCCGGCAAGTAGTTTGCGTGCGTTTTCGCTGGGCGATTTACGTGCATTGAGTGACGAGTTGGCTAATCCGGCTTTGTTGCCTTTCTCCGAACAAAAACAAATCGGCGTTTCGGTATATAACCGCTTTCAAATGAAAGAGTTAAATACCGGAACGCTTTTTTTGAAATATCCCAATCCCCGGTTGGATTTGGGTGCGCAAGTGTGTGTGTTTGGTTTTGACGATTTTCGGCGCACCCAAATTCAACTGGGTTTTTCTAAAAAAGTTTTCAGTGATTTTTCCGTTGGAATTAATTTGCGGTATCAAAACGTATTTTCCATTTTGGAAGAAAAAACGCAGCACGATTTATTTTCCGACATTGGACTTTATTACCGGTTGAATGAGGCTATTTGCTTGGCTTTCAACGGACAAAATCTTCTGAAAACGCAAAAAGAACAACCGGCAGGCACCTGTTTCGGACTTTCCTGCCTTGTTTCCAAACAAGCGATTTTCTTTTCGGAAGCCGGTTATGAAAACGGATTTTCCTTTGCCGTCGGCTTGGAATACGAAATTTTGGAACAATTTCTCCTGCGGTGCGGGTATCAATCCCGCTCCAAAACGCCTGCTTTCGGCATTGCTTATTTGTGGAAAGATTGGACAATCGAAACCGGATTTGCCTTGCATTCGGTCTTGGGTGTCAGCAGTCAAATTGGCGTGAGTTTTAACCTTCACTAAAATTTCTACAACTATGAAAAAGATATTTTTTTTATCAGGAATATTCCTGCTTTTTATGGCAACAAGTGCAGCGCAAACCACCGAATGGATGCAGTATATGGAGGATTTGGCCAACAGCGAAGAAGAAACGACGGAGAATATCGAAAATTTATTGGATGAATTGTCGTATTTGGCCGGCCATCCCTACAATCTGCAGACGGTAACAAAGAAACAACTTGAAAAACTGCCGTTCCTGTCCGACA
The DNA here is from genome assembly GCA_025996895.1 of Bacteroidia bacterium. Taxonomy (GTDB): domain Bacteria; phylum Bacteroidota; class Bacteroidia; order Bacteroidales; family Azobacteroidaceae; genus Azobacteroides. The sequence continues at coordinate 6,241 of BNTW01000089.1, forward strand.
CACAAATTGAAAATCTATTGTACTATATTTATAAATACAGTCCGTTAGTCGATATTCATGAACTGAAAAATGTGGAAGACTTGGATATACAGACGATTAACTACCTGCTTCCGTTTGTATATGTGGGTGAGCCACTCGAAAAACAGCGGACTTATACAAAGCAGGAGTTAATGGTGCGCACTAATCAGCAGGCAGATTATTTGAATTTTCGTTACAATTTGAAATACCGGGATAAATTGCAATTCGGAATGACCGGCGAAAAAGACGCGGGCGAACGTTTTCCGCCTTTCGATTATTATACATTCAATCTGGCTTTTCAAGATTTGGGCATGCTGGAAGAATTGCATTTTGGCAATTACCGGCTTTCGTTCGGGCAGGGATTAGTCCTGAACACCGGCTTTTCTATGGGAAAATCAGTCGAAGCGATGCAGTTTTCCCTCAAAAACAAAGGCATTCAACGACACCTTTCTACGAATGAAAGCCAATATTTCAGCGGCTTTGCCGGTGCGTTACGGTTGAATAACAGTCGTTTAACGCTTTTTTACTCCCACCGCCGGCTGGATGCGACGACCGATAGTAACCGTATTTATTCATTCAAAACAGACGGTTATCACCGGACGTATAACGATTGGCTGAAGCGCGAAACGGCTTCGGTCGAACTGTTCGGCAGTAATTGGTCGTGGCAAAAAGACGCTTTTTCGATGGGCGCAACCGCTGTTTATTATTCTTTTGGAAATCAAGAACTTAATCCTACTCCGCACCCTTACAATTTATTTTATTTGCGTGGAAAAAATCATTTCAACGCTTCCATTGACTATCGTTATCAGCGGAAAAAGTTTTCCGTTCAGGGAGAAACGGCTATCGACAAAGCGGGAAAAATGGCGACAATTCACACCTTTGTCCTACAACCGGTGTCTTTTTTAGAATGGATTTCATCTTTCCGTTATTACGACCGAGCTTATAACGCGCTCTACGGCAAAGGTTTTAGCGAAGCGACCACCGTTCAAAACGAAACCGGATTTTACACCGGAATAAAAATACACCCTTTCCGCCGCTGGGAATGTTCGGCTTATTGGGACGTTTTTCGTTTTCCTTGGCTAAAATACGGTATCAACACACCTTCTTCCGGCGATGAATTTTATTTGCTGGTAAAATACCAACCGCATACCAACCTGCAAATGAGCGGGTTATACCGGTACAAAGAAAAACAGGAAAACAGACACCGCTGGCGGTATCAGTTGAATTACAAGCTCAACAATTGGTCGTTCAAAACACAAGCGGATTATAATCGACACCAAAGTGAAAGCGAAAACGCTGACGGATATGGCATTACGCAAAATGTTTCTTACGCACCTTCGGCTCGCTTTCAGTTAGACGCTTCCTGTACCTATTTTCATACGGATAATTGGAACACGCGTATTACACTTTATGAAAAAAATGTTTTGTATGCCTTTTCTTTTCCATCTTATTACGGCGAAGGATTGCGTTATAATCTCGTTCTGAAATGGAAAATCTATCGTCCGCTGACGTTTTACTTGAAATGTGCCACAACACAATCGTTTGACAGAGAAGATAAAACGGATATTTACGGCTTGGTCAAATACGATTTTTAGGATTAGTCGCGGAAACGTTTAGTCAAATCGCCGTAAGCATCAATGCGGCGGTCGCGCAGGAAAGGCCACCAGCGGCGCACTTCTTCCGAACGTCTAAAGTCAATTTCAACGATTAAGTTTTCTTCTTGATTATCAGATGCTTGCGCAATCATTTCGCCTTGCGGGCCGGCGACAAAACTGTTGCCCCAGAACTGAATGCCCTGTGTTTGACCGGAAGGATCGGCTTCTTTGCCTACTCGATTGACCGCGACTACAGGCAATCCGTTGGCTATTGCGTGTCCGCGTTGGGAAATTATCCAGGCATTTTTTTGGCGTTCTTTTTCTTCCGCCGCATCGGCCGTTTCCCAGCCTATAGCTGTCGGATAAATCAGCATTTCCGCGCCTGCCAAAGCCATTAAGCGGGCTGCTTCGGGATACCACTGGTCCCAACAAACCAGCACACCCAATCGTCCGGCCGATGTCTGAATGGGCTGAAAACCCAAATCTCCCGGCGTAAAATAAAATTTTTCGTAATAAGCCGGGTCGTCGGGAATGTGCATTTTGCGGTATTTTCCGGCAATTGTTCCGTCTTTTTCAATCACGACTGCGGTGTTATGATACAATCCGGGCGCACGTTTTTCAAACAAAGACAAGACCAAAACCACGCCCAATTCGTTAGCCAGCCGGCCGAAAAAGTCGGTAGAAGGGCCGGGAATGGTTTCACCCCAATCGAAGCAAGCCGTGTTTTCTGTTTGGCAAAAATACAGCCCGTTGTGCAATTCCTGCAAAACAATCAGTTGCGCCCCTTGCGAAGCACAATCGCGAATATTCACTTCCAATTTTCGGATATTCGTCTGAATATCAGCCGTATTGGCCTGTTGCACTAACCCGGTTTTTAACTTTCTCATTCTATAAATCCTTTCGGCAGTTGCATGGTTACACAATGCAGACTACCGTGTTGTTTAATTAATGGCAGACAATTAATTCCTATAATTTCCCTGTCGGGAAAAGCCTGTTGCAAAGCCGACTTTGCCTTTTCGTCCAACGGAGAACGATAAGTTGGAAGCAACACCGCATCGTTGATAATCAAGAAGTTAGCATAAGTGGCCGGCAAGCGTTCGCCTTCGTCATAAACCGCTTCTGCCATCGGAAGCGCAATCAAACGGTAAGGTTTTCCGTCTGTTGTTTTGAACTGCTTTAACTCCTTCTCCATCAACGACAATGCTTCATAATGCTCGTCGTTTTTGTTGGTACATTGCACGTAAGCAATCGTTTCCTTGTCGCAAAGTCGCGCTAACGTGTCAATATGGCTGTCGGTGTCGTCGCCGGCCAAATAACCATGATTGAGCCACAAAATCCGTTGCGTACCAAAAATCATTCGGAGATAATCGTCGATTTCGGCCTTATCGCGGTATTCGTTGCGATTGGCGGACAGCAAACATTCGCTTGTCGTCAAAATCGTTCCTGCACCGTCGCTTTCAATGCTTCCGCCTTCTAAAACCAAGTGAAGCATGCTTTGATACGACACTGTCGAGGCAAACGCCTTACTTTGATACAGCCGGCGCGTAATCTGATTGTCCCAATTGGCCGGAAATTTCAGTCCCCAGCCGTTAAAAGTAAAATCCAGCACAAATGGATTGTCATCGACAAAAACAGAGATAGGCCCATGGTCGCGTGCCCACGTATCGTTCGACGGAAATTCCCTGAAAATAATCCGCGAATAATCTACCGCACCCAACACCGGTTTGACTTCTTCCGTTGAGCGGCAAACAATAATCAGTTTTTCTTTCGAAAGAATGGCCTTTGCGATCGACACAAAACACGATACAACCTCCTGCAAAACCGGTTTCCAATCCGTATCGATATGCGGCCATGTTAATAAAACCGCACTTTGTTCAGCCCATTCTGCAGGGAGTCGGATATTCATAAAAAGCCGGAAAATTTATTTTTTACCTCCCGAATTGACGTCGGTAATAATTTTCAACGCTTTTTCGTAATCTTTTACCTGTTGTGGGGTTAAATTCACTTTGTAGCGTTCTATATCCGCCAATTTTTGTTGTAATTGGCCGGCCAATTTCTGGAATTTCGTCGGGTCTTTCATCATGTTGTTAAACGATTCGCCGTATTCTTTCGCAAAATCCTGGAAAGCTTTCAAGGCTTCAGCAGGGGTAGGCTCTGCAACCGCAGGCGTTTCGGGGGCTTTCACTTCTTCGGTTACCGTTGCCTGAGGAGCAACTTCTTCTGTTTGTTTGGCTTTGTTACAAGCCGAAAACGATACCAGCAATGCGCCGGTCAGGAGAACAAAAAAAATCTTTTTCATTTTGAATTGTTTTTAAGATGAACGATTAATGTCACAAATGTACGGAATTATTTTGAAAAACAAAAAATAGGGGCGCGATTTATCGCGCCCCAACCTCGGGAATTGAATGTTATGCGAACTCCCCGATGGGTTTTGTCATTGCGTTTTCCCTGTCATTGCGGGCTTGACCCGCAATCTCCAGAAAACCGTTAATACATAAAGACCTGCAATGAGCAGCAAACAAAGCGTTCCGTTCCCGACCGGGATTTTCAACGCTGTCTGCGGATTGCTGTACGGCAAATCCAGCCAGTCGTTGCTACTGCCGCCCGCATAGCTTGCACCAAATTTGTTGGTCAGAAAATCGCCAGCCGGCGAGAAATTGGAGTTGAAATTCGTGGCAAAAGGATTATTCAATTCTGCAAAGGGCGATAAAATTCCGTATTCATTTGTCCCGTAATCGAATGTATTTAACTCGTCTAATAGATTTTCATACGGATTGGCGTAGGACGAATAAATATCGTCATACACGAGCTGGGCACGAAGCGGCAGGATTGCCGTCAGAAAAATAAACAGCATGATGATTGTTTTCCCGCAGGTCGATGACCTACGGTTATGAAAATTACGGCTTTCAGCCATTGGATTTGCGATATTATATTTTGTTTTCATCTTGTCGTATTTTTATTGTTTTTTTACTTCACTATGATTTTCTTCGTTTCCCCATTCACTCTCACGATATACACGCCTGCTGCGTTTGCCTGATAGTTATACACCGATTTGTTTAGCCTGTTGTCCTTTATCAGTGTTTTTCCCTGAACATCAAGAATTTCGACATTCTCAATTATATTACCGTTGTTATTGATAATTTGTATTGTTCCCGGACTTGGGTTGATAACCGACACTTTATTGGTTGTTAAACCATTAATACCTGTTACATCTTCAAACGTGAGATAAAAACGATTGTCCGTATAA
>BNTW01000090.1 GCA_025996895.1 Bacteroidia bacterium
GCATGCGCCCGACTGGTTAACTATTTCTTCCCGTTCGGGAAAGTTTGAGAATGGTGTTGCGACCATTCATTGCAGTGCGAGCACTCATTCGGAATTTTCCAAAACAGGTATTTATTATGCCCAACTGATTGTATCGGTAAAAAATAATAAAAGTTATACTGTTCCTGTAGCCTATATTACCGAAGGAAATCCGATGATAGTAACGGACGACAATTTTGTATTCATTTATAATAATTATAATGATCCTGCCAATATAACTATACGAAATGCCAGAGAAGGTGTTTTATTGTGGGAAATTACGGAATATCCCGAATGGCTTGCACCGATAGGATATTGGGGCTCTGTGTCTCCTCAGGAAGGTATATTGTTTCAAGATGAAGAAACCTCTGTTTATTTCAGACTGAATCCGGAAGCTGTTCTGCCGGAAAACTTGGCCGGAAGAATTGTTATCAAGAGCAATGATAAAAACGATCCGGAAAAAATCATTAATGTTCAACTTGATTTGGGAAATCCTTCATTGTCTGTTTGGTACTATGATTTGAATTTCGGAAGAGATGAAACAAGCAGATACATGGAAATTTCAAATAATGGAAATGGCTTATTAATTTGGAAAATAGAGGATTGTCCGGAATGGCTTTCGGTTTCCGAATATAGTGGAATGTTAGTAAATAATTGGCAACGCATAACCTTCACTTGCGACCGAAGCAAAATGCCTGCGGGTACAAATAATGCGACCATTCATATCAAAACGAATGACAAAGCCAATTCCGAATATCCGATTACTGTTACAGCGGTTAATGCAACGGTTAATCCGGATAATATAAAATCCATTGAGGGGACAGTTACAGCCGCTTGGTTAGATAAGCAAACGGATATTTTATATTTTACAACTACAGAACCTAATCGTCTGACAGCTTTCGATACGAGAACAAAAACAGTTTCCCATACCATAGATTTTGATAAAAAACCTGCCTGTTTCAGTGTATCCGAAGATGGAAGTAAAGCAGTCGTCGGATTTGGCCGGTATGTCATAGCTGTTGATTTGAGTAATTTTTCTATAACAAATACTATTGGTATTGGCCAATCAGTACATAGCATTGCTTGGGGTACAAACGATTGGTGTTGTTATACCCAAGAGGGCAACATTTTTAATATGTTGCATTGGGTAAATATAGCTACTGGAGAAAAGCAAGATACCGAAGGGACTGAATTAGATGGACTTACTGAAATTAAAAGAGTACAAAACTACATTGTTGCATTCAAAAGGCAAAATTGGCCGACAGGAATATTAATTTATGATGCTGAGAACAAGAATTATATAAAAAGGTATGAGTATTATGGTAGTGATAAAAATTGGATTTCTGCCGATGGAAATTATATGATTGATTTGAATGGTAATGTTTATAAAATGAATAAAATTTTAGATATTTCCGGCGGATCGGTATCTTCTATTGCAAATATAGATAATTCATATTACTACGGAATATCGTGGGTAGATTGGGATACTACCGGTGCTCTCTTATGGGCATTGTACAATTCGGAAATACTTCAAGTATCGTCTAAAAACTATAACACTGTAAAACGATATTATTATACAGATTACTACTATTTGTCATCAAATAATCAACAATATTCCGCTCAAGGACGTTATATTTTTGCCAATAATACGGGAACGGAATTGACGGTAATCCGCAGTTCGGACGAGATAGATGCTTGGTCGTTAGAATTTATTCCAATCACAAAATAAATTTATTTCGCGAGCCAGGCCTTATTATGTACGCGGATATGATTTTTGTCGAAAACCAAATCTTCGTCGCGTGGAATCGCAATGTGGTAAGTTTTTCCGCCTGTTTTTGGTATTGTTAATTTGCTGTCGCGCAACCAGGTGTTAAATTCTTTCAATTGCATGTAGTTGATACCCTGCTCGATGGCAAAAGCCGGCAAATCAGGAATATCGGTCGAAATTTCTACATAATTGACAGCCACCGGCGGATAAAGATCTTCCTTTTGCAACAGAAAACCGTATTTTCGCGGATGAGTAAAAATTTCCTTCGCAGCCAGTATCCGGAAAACATAGCGGGAAGTTTCCTGCACCAGCCACAAGTCAAAAGCCGAACTAACGTATTGTTTTTGCATTTCCGAAGAAATACGCCCCATGCCGGCATTGTAGGAAGCTGCTACGCTTGCCCAATCGCCGTAGCGCGAATAAGCATCACGCAAATAGGTACAAGCTGCTTCCGTCGCTTTCTCCACATGATAACGCTCATCTACTCCGTCGCGGATTTCCAACCCGTAGTTCTTAGCCGTACCTTCCATGAATTGCCACAAACCGGCCGCTTTGGCTGACGACAACGCGCGCGTATCCAGACCGCTCTCAATCACGCACAAATACTTGAAATCGTCGGGAATGCCATTTTTCTTTAATATCGGCTCGATAATCGGGAAAAAACGGTTGGCGCGCTTGATATACAGCAGAGTCGTTGAGTGCAGGTAAGTAAATGAATTGATTTCGCGGTCGAAGCGTTCGCGCATATCCAAGCGTTTCAACGAAATTTTTTCTCCGCAAAAATTCACCTCGTCGGGAATAGGTACGGAAACTGTAAATGCTTGGGTCAAATAATCTTCCAATGCGTTGTCTTTACTGCTAATCAGAACGAAAGCGGACAAAATAATTCCTGCCGTGAGGAAAAATAGAATAAATTTATTTTTCATACGAATTAATTGTTTTTTGAACGTAAAACGTTGATGTCTTTCGACTCTTTGTATATTTTCCCATCCGCACCTTTTGCATCAACCACAATGAAATAGACACCGGTCGGCACGTATTTTCCTTCTACTTTTCCGTCCCAGCCCCGTGCCGGATCGTCCCACTGATAAAGCAGATTTCCCCAGCGGTTATAAATAGACGCCTTGAATTTTACGATTGACTTGTACGACACACGGTATTCGTCATTCACTTCGATCGAACTTCCCGGACTGAACGCGTTCGGTAGCTGCAAAGCCGATTCGCCGATAAAAACACCGGTCGTATGCGAATTGTCGAAACAAACGGATTGATAATCAACAACTTCCAAACGTATGACATACGAGCCTGCTTCTTGAAACGTATAATTTAACGATTTTTCGGTATAGCGGACAATGGTTGTCGAATCGCGCGTTACCGGATCGACCTTTATAATTTCCCAAATATACATTGACGCCACCGGCTCATTGGCGTAGGCTTCCATGCGAAATTCTACCGGTGCAGAAAAATTGGATTCTGACCCGGCCGGTTGCTGTTCGTTATCCGCAGCTTCTTTCAGTGGTGTAATTACCGCATGAACATCTAACGCAATGGCTTGATACTCATTTGTAGTAACCGAGCCTTCCAATCCGAAATGCGCAGCAAAATCATCGCCTTTCAGCGTAAATTTTGTGTTTTTCAACGGTGCATCAATAATAATATCGGTAGGAACTCCCTTTTGAGGTAAATCTTTTTCGACCTCCCGAAAACTTGTCGATTCTTCGTCCCATTCCAAGTTTTCATACAATAAATGAAATGTGCGTATTAAATCCATTGGCGTGCCCAACGGCGTCCGGTATAGCAATGGCGTTGCATCATCTATATAGGCAATCAGTTTTAAGTTTTCACATCTATCTTCTTCTTCCGCTATTTGACAATTATAAATTTTAGGTACATACAAGCTGTAATCTATAATCCAGCTATACGCCGTTTTCGGATCATTTGTTTCACCGGCAAAATAACCGCAACCGTTTTCTATATTCGTAATTACTGACGTTCGGCCGGTTTGTTGGCAGGAAATAGGCGTTGCTTCCGTCGCTTTAGTCGTGTATTTATACCATTGGTGCGCACCGTCTTTGTCCGAAGTAAAAGAAATGTTCGCATCTTGTAAGCCATTCAATAAATAAACTTGCAGGTTTCCGTTCTTTTCAGCCATCAGAGGCTGTCCCTGTCCGCCTTTCACCGTGTATTGGGCAAAAATCGAACAAAAACCAAACAGACTGATGAGAAAAAACACTGCTTTTTTCATGCTCCAAAGTTAGCATAAAATCTTCAATTACACACAAACGTATAAAAATGTCGGACAAAATTTATAGGGGAAAGATACAAAATTATATCGTTTCTTTTATTATTTCGACTACTCGCCTCAAATCTTCTTCCATTAGTATTGAGCCGGACGGCAGACACAATCCATTTTCAAACAATAGATCGCTCGTGCCGTTGCCATAATACGGACAACCGGAAAAAACCGGCTGCAAGTGCATCGGCTTCCACAACGGACGACTTTCTATATTCGCCTTGTCCAATGCCAAACGTAAATCTTCGCGCGTAACACCGCCGGTCTTTTCCGGATCGACTATAATGGATGTCAGCCAATAATTGGAATAAAAATCGGTAGATGATTCTGTTTGAAAACGAATACCTTTTATATCCGCCAAATGTTCTTTATAATACCGGTTGTTTTTCCGCCGTTGTTCCACTCGTTGCGGTAAAACCAGCATTTGCCCGCGCCCAATTCCCGCACAAATATTGCTTATGCGATAGTTATAACCGATTTCGGAATGTTGATAATGCGGGGCATTATCTCGTGCCTGCGTAGCATAAAATTTCGTCTTATTGGCTTCTTCTGTCGTAGAACAAACCAGTGCCCCCCCACCCGACGTAGTAATAATTTTATTTCCGTTGAACGACAGGCAGGCAAATTCGCCGAATGTACCGCATTTCTGCCCTTTATACATTGAGCCAAGTGCTTCGGCAGCGTCTTCAATCACAGGTATTTCGTATTTTTTTGCCACCGCCAAAATCTCGTCCATTTTAGCCGGCATACCGTACAAATGCACCGGAATAATCGCTTTGGGCTTTTTACCTGTAGCTTTTATTCTGTCTTTAATTGCTTCCTCCAGAAATTCGGGCGACATATTCCAAGTGTTCGCCTCGCTATCAACAAAAACAGGAGTGGCACCAAGATAAGTAATCGGGTTGGCGGAAGCAGCAAAAGTAAAACTCTGGCAAATCACTTCATCGTTCGGCCCAACACCCAACTGCACCAGTCCCAAATGAATAGCAGCTGTTCCCGCACTTAAAGCGACCACATGCTTCTGCTTACTTTCAAGGAAATTTTCCAACTCTTTTTCAAAAGCATCCACGTTCGGTCCTAACGGTACTACCCAGTTGGTATCGAATGCTTCCTGTATAAATTCTTGCTCCCTGCCGCCCATGTGCGCCAAAGAAAGCCAAATGCGTTTATTTTCCATTATTTTAACTTATTATTTCTCCTGCCCAAAATTTTTCCAAAAATATTTTCCATGGATAAATCATTATTCCATCAACCAAACGAGGATATTGTTCGTTAGTTATCAGTATTTTATGTTTCACCTCATATTCTTCGGCAAATGCTTTTAAGCCTTTCAAATGACGCGGATTTGCTTGTGTGGTTGATTTCACTTCTATGGCCACTTCGTGGTCGCCGAGCACAAAATCGATTTCTAACTGCGACGCTGTGCGCCAATAACATACCTGATAATTTAAATCGGAATAGCGGCTGTGTGCATAAATTTCCTGATAAATAAAATGCTCAAATGCCTTGCCGAAAAGCTCTGTACCCTGCTCTATTCTACCTCTGTTTAAAAGCGAATTAGCAACCCCTATGTCAAACAAGTAGAATTTGGGTGCAGTGATGACACGACGTTTCGGTTTTTTCTGAAACGAAGACAGATAACGTCCTAAAAGCGTATCTTCAAGTATTTTGAAATACTCTTTAGTCGTATTTACGCTTATACCCGTATCGCTTGCGATGTTAGTGTAATTGACCATTTCGCCATTCGTCAGTGCTGCAATTTCGAGAAAACGGCTAAAAGCCGGAATATTACGAACTTGGGCTTCGGCAGCAATTTCGTCGCGCAAATAGGCCCCAATGTAGGCTGAAAGCAATTTTTTTGGATTGGCAGTATCGTAATGTCGAGGCAGCAGACCGTTGTTTAATGCCCGTAAGAGGTCGAAATTGGGAATTTCGGCACTGACAAGCGGATAGAGTTCGTAACGCAAAGCCCTTCCTCCCAGCAAATTAACGCCGGCACGCAGAATTTTCCGCGTACTCGACCCACTCATGATGAAACGAATGCCCTTATTAACTATCAGCCAGTGAATTTCGTTAAGCAAAGCAGGCATCAGTTGAATTTCATCAATGATGACTGTGTGAATAGAAGGATTGGCAGCAATCATTTCGTTGATATGCGATAGATTTCCCGATAATTTTTCGTAGTCGCTGTTCAAGAGCAAGTCGAATGTTAAAGCATTGGGAAATAACGATTTAATCAGAGTACTTTTCCCTGTTTGTCTTGCTCCCCAAAGAAAAACACTTTCGTTTTCCGATCCTTCCAATATTTGCCTGCGATTATACATTTTATTTAATCTACTGCAAATTATCATGATAATTTGCATCGGCACTGCAAATTATCATGATAATTTATGAGTACAAAGATACAACATTTTTTTTAATTATTCCTTCCTTTGGGGGAGAAACAATATATAGTCCTTCTTGTATAAATTCTTGCTCCCGACCGCCCATGTGGGCAAGGGAGAGCCAAATGCGTTTATTCATTTCAATATCTATTATTTATTTTCAAGCTCAGAATGGAAATTTTGAAAAAAATCCCCGTGTCCCGGATAGAAATCACGACCATCGGCAATATTCAAAATTCTAAGTTTTGAAAGTTCAGCATCATCCCTATTACTATGAGGAAAAGTGGTAATTACTTTTAATCCCGGAATAAATGAATCGCCAGTAAACATGGCATTTCCCATACAATAGGATAGACAACTCCAATCGTGTCCGGGTGTTTCGATAACAGTTAAGACAGCACCGGAAACTAATTCCACTTTATCTCCTTCATGCAATATCCGGATATTCGATCCTGAAAACACAATCGGATCATTGTGGTATTTAGAAAAATTTAATTTGGCAGAAAATAATCCTTCTTTTCCATGTTCGGAAGTATAAACCATACAATCCGGATAAAGATGTATCAATTTATTAATCCCATATAAGTGGTCATAATGTGTATGAGTTAGAAATACACCTTTAATAGTCGCTCCGGCAGGTATATGATCCAAAATGGGTTGAATATCACCCACATCAATCAGCCAGCAAACATTAGAAGCGGCATCTGATACAATATAGGTGTTTGAGGTAAAAAATGAGTTGATAATTCGTTGAATCTGCATAAATTAAATTAGTATCTGCCGTTCTATCATAAAAGCTTCCGCTCTTTCTACCCCTATGGTTGAACCTCTGTATTTTGCTAATGCTTCTATGGCTTCTATTGATCTTGAATGTGGAAATTGTTTTAATTGAGATTTGTAATAAGACATAGCTTTCAATTTTGCATCGAATGTAGATGAAACATCGATAAAACAATTAGGAATAAACGCTTTTTCTTGCATTGGTGCCCATTCTGTTTCCGATAATGTTTCATAGGACAATATAGACAAAATTTTATTCTCACCTTGCGGTCTTGCAGAAACCAAAGCAGCTCGATAGATCGCTTTATGATCTTGATGCATGTCTCCATGATGAGGTAGATATAAAATAGTCGGCCTAATGTTTTTCATAATTTTGGAAAAAGCTAAAGATATTTTATATTCCGGAAACGAATTTAATGCAGGAGCCGGAAAGTCCAAAAAAATAGTATCTGTAACTCCCAGAAATTTATGAGCGTTCAATGCCTCGTTTCTAACATTTATAATACCTTCTTTTGTAACAAGTTCAGGTGCTCCAACATGGGCATTTGTCGCAATGATGATAAAAACTTCATCTCCTTTTGAAACATGTTTTGCGATCGTTGCTCCGCAACCCAGTATTTCATCATCAGCATGTGGTGCTATAATCAAAACCTTATCCATTTCTTATAAATTATTTTTTATTTTATATATCTCATATTCAATATTATATCCCAATTTATCGCCTACCCTTAAAGAAGCAACTCCTTCAATATCGCTAATCCATAATAAATCCTCTCCACATTGAATAAGATAATCTTGCTCTTTGCATAGCAAAACTCTCCCTACAACACCTTTGATAGGAATATTTTTTTCTATACGTGATTTCCATATAATTAATTTTTGGTCTTTCAAAAAAGTATAGGCACCCGGATGAGGTCTGGAAGTTGCCTTTATCAATCGATCAATCGAATAAGCCGACATATTCCAATTAATAACTCCATCGGAAGGCGTTCGTTTGCCATACCAAGAGGCTTGAAGTTCATCTTGAGGAATAGGATTCCATTCTCCTGCTTTCAATTTAGGCAACCACGTATCTAAAGCAACAACCATAGCAGCACCTATTTTATTTCCAACGGAAGAGGCATCGTCGTCTTTGTCTATATTAAAAGTTTCTTGAACGAAAAGAGGGCCATCGTCCGCACCTTCTCCCATCAAAAAAAAGGAAGCAGCAGCTGTGTTTTCCTCTAAAACAAGCCAAGACAATGGAGCCCTGCCCCGTCCTTTAGGTAAACAAGTAGGATGAAAACCGACACATCCTAATCGCGGCATATCCAGCCATTCTTTAGACAAGAGTTGAGAAAAACCCACAGCAAAAATCACATCCGGTTGTTTGCTCTTCATCCATTCTATATGATGCTCATCATTTATTTTTTGATAATCCGAATAGGGAATGCCTTCTTTTTGGGCAGTCTTACTTAGATCCGTCCAACCCGATACATTTTCTTTATTTTCAGGATTAAAACCCAAGACTCCAACAATATTAAACTGATGTTTCATCAAATACAATAACACGACTTCGCTGGATTTTACAGACCCGATTAATCCTATCTTCATCACAACTAAATTTTATTGAGGCTTATTAATAAACGTATCTTCCGATCGAAAAAAAATCAAAACGGTTTTCATCACAATTTTCATATCCAGCCAAAAAGATAAATGTTCAACATAATATCTATCATACTTCCATCTATCCGGCCAGTCCAAATAAATATTTCCATTAATCTGAGCCAAACCGGTTAACCCCGGCGTAACTTCCAATCGTTTGATGCCATTCTCATCTAATTCTTCCAGTTGATCCGGCATCGCGGGACGAGGGCCTACAATTGACATATCGCCTTTCAAAATATTAAGCAATTGAGGCAATTCGTCTATTTTAAACCGCCTCAAAAATTTTCCGGTAAATGTTACTTCCGGATCATCCTTAAATATTTCATAATCATTATGCCTCTCTTTATCGGTCATTGTCCGAAACTTGTAAATCGTGAAAATCTTTCCTTTTTTACCCAAACGCTTTTGAAGAAAAAAAACTGGCCCTGGTGAATCAAAATGAACACAGACAGCTGTTATCAACAAAAAAGGTGAAATCACCAACAATACAATGAAAGATATTGCAATGTCTATTAGTCGCTTTAGAAAATGTTTGTACATTATTTTATTTATTTTAGATTGTAAAACCGTTTCCATATTGTGTTGTGAGCCACAAGCCGAAAAAGCGGTCATAAACTTGATATACATTGTTTTCTGCTGTAACTATTTCTAATTCAATAAGTTGTTTTACTGCAGACTGAACAGATGAGGCAGATTTAAGTGCATATTTTCTCACAAAATCGGTAGAAGTTATATTGCTTGCTTTACCTGCCTTTGCAATGGCATATAATATCTCCTTTTGCTTGTTGGACAGCAAATTCAGTGTATCAAAAAAAACACTTTCATACGATTTAACTTTTTGATTTACAGCATCAAACAACGTAGCCTCCCTACATTCTTCATTTTCGTTAAGCAATGCAAAAAGTTCGTTAAAAACCGATTGAATATAAAAGGTATGTCCTTCAAATTTATCATAAATTCGTCCGGCAAGTTCTTTTGATATGTATTTTTTATATTTAGACAAATGCTTGATTATAAATGAAATATATATATCCTTTTCAATTGGATTTAATGACAAAACCGACACGCTTTGATAAAAGGGCCGCGATGCCGTAAAAAAAATATTTCGCAATAAATGTTGCTGACTGCCTGCAAACAAAAAGGTGCAGTTTGTCGCTTTTTGAATATGTGTTCGCAAAATTGCTTCAATGTTGCTTTGCGGATATCTGCCGATCTGCTGAAATTCGTCAATAGCAATAATACAGTGTTTATCAGTACTTTGAAGAAATTTAAAAATTTCTTCAATTGAAAATTCGGGCGATTTTATGTCGCCGATTCCAATATCAAAAATGGGTGTTCCGCTGTGCTCGTCCAACTTAAAGGCAGGCCGCAACGAGGTAATAATAGAAATAAAACTTTCCAAAAATTTCTTTCCTTTGGGCTTGATCTTATCAAAAACTTCTTTGCCAAACTTATAAACAAATTCCTGCAAGTTAGTTGTAGCATAAATATCAATATAAAACAGATAGTAGTTTTTTTTCAGTTCTTTCTGATAAAAACAGTGGTCTATTAAGCCCGTTTTACCCATTCTGCGTGGTGACATAAGCAACAACGAATTTTCGTTCGTGAGTTTGCGAACTATTTCTTCGGTTTCTGCTTCACGGTCGCAAAAATATTCAGGCGACACATAACCCCTTATTAAAAACGGATTTCGCATATCGAAATTTTCAGCAAAGGTAATGCTTCTTTTTCAATTATCAAAATCATAATTATTGTATTTGCAATAATTACAAACATAATAAATTGCAGTTTCTGTCAAAATAACACTTCCACTCACTGACAGAATTAATAATTTTTCAATACACATAAGTTTTTATTGCGCAATGAGTTTTATAACTTCAGATAATTGATCTTCCAGTGTCACTTTTACAAGAAACACACCTTTTGTTCTTACAGAAAAACAAATTTCTAACTCTCCTTCAGCAGGTCGTTTGTAAATATTTTCTAAAGATCCATCAATGTATATAATATTTACATCAACTTTTGATTTACTTGTTAAATATGTTTTTATACTTCGCTCGGTATAGATTTGTGCAATAGAAAAAGAATAAGCATATTTGCAAAACCTCTCACAGTAATGCAGTATGCTTATTCAAATGAATTTATCCGAAGAAGAAATTCGGGTGCTAAATT
>BNTW01000091.1 GCA_025996895.1 Bacteroidia bacterium
GCACACGCGCTTGATTGTAAAAGACCAGCGAATCGGGACGACCCAGCTCTCCGCCTTGCAAGAAATAGATGTTGTTACATTCGGCTGCTTGTGCTGCCAGATTGGGATACCAATCGCAATCGCCGGGTATATAGACATCGGCGCAGCGGGTGGGAACAACATGCGTGCCGTTGGAGGTTGTCCAATTCTTGTTGTTGTGCCAATCCTGCCGGTCGTCGTCTGTAACACTGCTGTCGTCGTTGAGTTCAGGCGTCCAGACAATCGACATGGTCAGTACAACTTCAAACGAAGTCGAATAATCGTGTTTAATTCCGGCTGCGTCCCATACAACCATAGTGAAATTATGCATACCAAGCGTAGGCTGGTGCGGTGCAGGAACATCGGTTTCCCAAACCCAATCCATTCGGTTAGTCAGTTCGGGTATGGTGTCGCCGTCTATCACCCACTTAATAGAATCAGCACCCGCAATCGTTTGGTCAATAGTAGGGTAATTGACAAATGCTTGAAAATGATAAGGATTACACAGCTGGCCGTTATTAATTTCTGTGTAAAAATAGTCGTTGATAGTGTAATAAGCAGAAAGGTCGCGCGAAGCTGCACCAGCAAGATAGTAATACGATTCACGTTCTCCAATTCCATATCCATTGATGGCGACACCGTTTGGATTAGAAAAGAAATAAGATGTATTTTGTTTCATTTCATAAGATCCAAACGAATAACCGGAAGCAACATTTTCTGTCCAACTAATTCCTAATGCTTGTGGATTTCCGCTTCCTATGGCTATAGTCGTTTGGCTTTTCGTCAAAGTAGGAGTTACAATTAAAGCAAAATGTCGCACCAAATAAGTAATACCTAATGGAAAAAAGGGAGATATTAGTACATCGGGTAAAGATTGTTCAATAGAGGGTATCCATGCCATCGAAGGGTCCCCACTGTTAAGGCCCAAACCGGCAGAAATCGAAACAGAACTAGACCCTATCATGTGAGCACAAACGGCCACAGGCTTATCCGATTCAATATAACTACCGTTAATTCCCATTGCCAATTCCACCCATTGACCTGCATTTAATCCTGTCAATGAAGACCGTCCTCCGGTAGAAAAAGTACCATCCATAGTAATTGGAGTAGCCGATGGCGAAACCGTAAGGTTTGTTCCATCTTGAGAGGCAAAGACAATTACACGCCCTGCTTGTTGTATTGTTTGCGGAACAATGAATTTAGTTCCCCACTGATCGACCGGAGATAATTGCTGATAAATAATATCGGCACTACCTAAACTGCGAGGAACATAATAAGAACTATTGGTTACAAAATAGGCAACAGGATTGTCTGATGTTATATGTGTCCCTGTTCCATTAGTTTGTTGTGGTTCCCAATAATAAGAATATACCTGACCTGCATTTAGAGTAGCTTGCGGAGTGGGATTTCCATTTACATAAATATTTGTTCCGTTGGTTATTGCCACTATCGTATATCCATCCCTTCCGTTTAGCCCTTCCGGAGCATAAGATATTTGGTAGTATTCTGTTCCATAATTACTTACCGGTAAAATATTTGAAGCGTCTGTCGTGCGTCCCCGTTGATTTAGAGCATAAACAGAAACAGGCTTATCTGACGTTATACGTAGCGACTTATTTGTAGTACCTGTCGCACTTGAATAAAGTGCCGTCATTTGAGCAGTTGTTAAAGACAAAGTATAAACACTATTTGCCGGTATATTTATAGAGGTATTAAACGTAGAATTGGCTGTAAATACTAAATCGACAACTGCAGCTTCCTGTGTTACAATCTTTATTTGTTCAGAGACAGTGGTGCCCTCACCAATAGTAATTTCATCATATACTCGTCCGAATGACAGCCAAAAATCCGTACCTCGAGTACTTATTATTTCCGAAAAAAGATTTGTTATTCCTGATAAGGAAAAGAGGATTAAAAAGAAAAATTTAATTGTTCGCATACTTTTATGAGTTATGAATTATGAGTTATGAGTTGAGAATGACCCCACCCCAACCCTCCCCTGAAGGGGAGGGAGTGGCAGCGCACAATTTGGCAAGGGCTTTGCTCCCCCTTTAGGGGGCTGAGGGGAAACAGGGGATTGCGGGTCAAGCCCGCAATGACAAAACAATGCCGAAGGCCGGAAATATTGCGTATTAAAAATAATTTTTGTATATTACGCGCGTGAGAAAAAAGACGCGTTATACGCCGTGTAGCGTGTGAATTTTTGTTAAACCGCCAGGTGAGTAATGTGTGTGTATAACAAATTTTTAGTAAATAAAACGAATATTTCTACATGTTTTACAACATAAATCACACTTTTTTTAGAAATTGTTCGCATCACAAATTATTACGAAGAAAGGATATAGCAAATAACATGCCAAAAAATCTTTTGCTTTGCAAAAAAATATTACCTTTGTTTTTCAAATTATTAATTCTTATCGTTATGTCGTTTTATACAAAGTCTGTTTTCGTTTATTTGTTGCTTCTTTTTAGTCTTAACTTATTTGCCCAAAAGGAGATACCGGTGTTGCAGTTAAAAGTTACGCCGCTTGTTCCGGTCTATAATCCGGTACTGTTTGACAGTATCGATGTCAATCGGGAAACGTTTGAAACGAAAAATCTGCTGAAAACGCAAATCGATTTTCAAACGGTGCGTAACAGCCGGAATATGTTGGAAGCCGGCGCAGATAGTATTTTTAAGTTGGAATACGCCCCTTACGATTCCAAAATTCCTGCGCGCGACAAAGCCGTACAACTCTTGGCGTTTTCGATCGATGCCGACCGGTATTGCCGCGCTGAATTAAAAATTGTTTCGACCGACCGCTTGGAAGTGTATGTCAATAATCAAAAGAAAAAAAGCAAAGAAACGAAGGAAGACAGCTTGTCGAAAGCGCAACCGTTGACGATTGATTTGACGCTCGAGCCTCGTCAATACGAAGTGATTATCAAACGCTTGACGGAAGTGAAGAATTTCAACGAAACCCAATTGAAGTTGTCAGTCAAACCGGAAAAAAAAGATTCGTTGGCCGAAATAGGCGTTTCGATTGATACGAAAAGACGGGCTACGATCAACGATATTCTGGAAGGAAACCGCCTGCGCTCGGGCAGTTTGTCGCCGTCCGGACAATATTTTATCTTCACGACCATGAATGTTTTCCCCGGTGGGAAAAGTACGACCGAAGTGGAATTGCGCGAGCTGAAAACAAATAAAAAAGTGTGCAGTTTGCCGGCTGAGATTTTTCCGCAATGGGTGAAAGGCAAAGATCAATTCATTTATTCCAAAGCGGGACAGGACGGCAAAAACCTGTTTTTGTTCGATGTAGCAAGTTTGAATGAGACGCGGATTGCCGAAAATCTGAATTTCGATTATTTTGTGCTTTCGCCCGACGCGCGATTTCTCTTGTTGTCCGTAACCGAAAAACTGCCCGAAGACAAAGGCAATTTGAAGCGGGTGCTTTCGCCGAGTGACCGAAGCGGCGCGTACAGGGGACGTCAAGCGATTTATTTGTATTCTATTCAAGACCAAACCATGCAGCAAATCATTTTCGGAAGAACGGAGATCCGCTTGTCGGACATTCGCTTCGACAGCCAAAAAGCCCTTTTGCTGGCTTCGGAGGAGGACATTACACACCGGCCGTTTTCCAAAACAATGTTGCTGGAAATGGATTTGAAAACCTTGCAATTAGATACTTTGCTCAATGATCCGTTTATTTCCGGTGCAGATTATTCGCCCGATGGAAACGATTTGTTGATTAGCGGAAGTGGAGAAGCGTTTGGCGGTATCGGTTTAAATCTGGACGAAGGACAAATCTCGAATACGTATGATAATCAGGTGTTTATCTATCATTTGAAGAATAAGGAAGTCGAAGCGATCAGCAAAAATTTCAATCCGAATATTTTGGGTTTTCAATGGCCGGATTACGATCATTCCATTTATCTTCGGGCAGAAGACAAAGATTGTGTGTCTATTTACCGGTACGACTTGAAAACGAAACAATACACGAGGCTGGATTTGCCGGAAGAAATTATTTCGTCATTCAGTTTGGCCGATACGCAACCGCTCGCGCTTTTCCGGGGCGAAAACAACACTAACTCGTTCCGCTTGTATGCCTACGATTTAAAAACGAAAAAGGCAACGTTGCTGGCCGACCCATTTAAGGAACAATTAGATGAAATGGCTTTGTCGCCGGTTACATCCTGGACATTTACGACGTCTGACAGCACAACTATCGATGGACGTTATTACTTGCCGTATCATTTCGACCCAAACAAAAAATATCCGATGATTGTTTATTATTATGGCGGAACTTCGCCTACTTCGCGTATTTTTGAAACGACTTATCCGCAACAGGTGTATGCGGCTTTGGGTTATGTAGTGTATGTTGTAAATCCTTCGGGTACAACCGGTTATGGTCAGAAATTTTCAGCGCGCCATGTCAATGCGTGGGGCAAAATGACGGCCGGCGAGATTATTGAGGGAACACGAAAATTCTACCGCGAACACGCCTTTGTAGATAGCACGAAAGTGGGCTGTATCGGTGCGTCTTACGGCGGTTTTATGACGCAGTATTTGCAGACGCAGACACCGATTTTTGCAGCAGCGGTTTCGCATGCGGGCATCAGTTCGATTGCAAGTTATTGGGGCGAAGGCTATTGGGGCTATGCATACAGCGGGACGGCGAGCGCGTTCAGCTATCCGTGGAACAATCCCGATTTATATATCAACCAAAGTCCGCTATTCAGTGCGGACAAAATCAACACACCGCTATTATTGTTGCATGGAACGGCTGACACGAACGTACCGATTGGCGAAAGTATCCAGATGTATAATGCGTTGAAAATCTTGGGAAAAGAAGTCGAATTTATTCAGGTGCAGGGCGAAAACCACATCATTTTGGATTATCAAAAACGGATTGAGTGGAACAAAACCATCTACGCTTGGTTTGCGAAATGGCTGAAAGGACAGCCGGAGTGGTGGGACGCGCTGTATCCGGTGCGGTAGAATAAATTTCTTGTGTTTTTTTTGCAAATTCGATGAATTGTTCGTTCATTTGCACCTGAGTATTATTAAAATAAACTTTAGCAGTATGAACTTGCAATTAATCCAGAACAAGATTCTGACCATTCGAGACCAACAAGTGATTTTAGACAGAGATGTGGCCGAATTATACGGCGTAGAAACGAAGCGTGTCAATGAAGCAGTAAAAAACAATCCCGAGAAGTTTCCTGAAGGGTACATTATTTCTATGGATAATGAAGACCTGGACAATTTGCGGTCAAAATTTTTGACTTCAAGTTTAGACGCAGAAGAAGTTTCAGATTTGCGGTCGAAAATTTCGACCGCAAACATATCTTCCAAATCGAGAGTGCTTCCCAAAGCCTTTACCGAAAAAGGATTGTATATGCTTGCAACCATTTTGAAATCGCCATCGGCCACCGAAACAACTTTGGCGATTGTTGAAACGTTTGCTAAAATTCGCGAACTTTCACGCATAATGATGACTGTCAGGGAACAGCCCGACCAGCGGAAACAAAAAACAATATTGCAAAAAAGCGGTGAATTGATTAGTGATATTTTATACAACAACTTGGAAACGACCGAAACGGAAACAACGTTTGAGTTAAATCTGTTTGCTTTCGGTGTGAAACATACGATTAAGAAGAAGGAGAAGCAGTAAAATCTATTTCATTATCTTCTTCTATTTCAATCGATTCGCCGAGCAGTGCGAGGGTCTGTTCTTGCGGTAATTCCTGAACGGTGCGAAGTTTCCGCTCGATGACGCGCGAGCGGATGCCGGCCGTGTCGATAACATGCGTGGCTTCCTGCAATTTCTTTTTGGTTTTTTCCAAAACCGCACCGAAATTGCCGAATTCCGTTTTGACCGCACCAAGTATTTCCCATACTTCGCTCGACCGTTTTTCGATAGCCAACGTCTTGAAACCCATTTGCAGACTGCTCAAAAAAGCAACGAGATTGGTGGGGCCAACGACGGTAATCTTAAAATCGCGTTGCAGCGTTTCAAAAAGTCCGGTACGACGCAGGATTTCCGCATACAAGCCTTCGGTCGGGACAAACATAATGGCAAAATCGGTCGTAACGGGCGGATAAATGTATTTTTCGCGAATGTCTTTCGCATTTTTCTTCACCGAATTTTCAAATTGTTTGGAAATCGTTTCGACATCGCGCGTGCTCAATTCGGTAATACGGTCGTAAGCTTCAATCAGGCGTTGATAATCTTCGTTCGGAAACTTGGAATCGATGGGAAGCAGCAACGGCCGGTTGTTGGAATTTTTGCCCGGTAATTTAATCACATATTCTACTCGTTCTTGGCTGTTTTCCTTAATCACCGCATTTTGATCGTATTGTTCGGGCGAGAGGATTTGTTCCAAAATCGCACCCAACTGTATTTCACCGAGGTTTCCCCGCGTTTTCACGTTGGTCAAAACTTTTTTCAAGTCGCCCACGCCCGAAGCGAGCGATTGCATTTCACCCAAGCCTTTATGTACCTGCTCCAAGCGTTCGCTAATCATTTTGAACGATTCGTTAAATCGTTTTTCGACGGTTTCCTGCAATTTTTCATCGACCACTTTGCGCATTTCGTCCAATTTCCTAACATTCTCTTCCTGAAGCGTTTGTAATTTCCGTTCCATCGTTTCGCGGATTTCCTTCAAATTATCTTCGGTGTTTTTGCGGATTGTTTCCTGCTTGTTCGACAGTTCTTCGCGGTTGTCTTTAAACGATTTCTGATTTTCCTCGCGGTTGCGCCCAAATTCTTCACGAATGAGCGTATCCACTCTGGAAAGCCCCGCGTCCAATTTAATCAAATCCGGCTTCAACTCATCCGAATGATTAGGCGTTTTTTTCGTAATCAACAGGACGATATTTAAAATCACAAGGATTATTAACCCAATGAGCAAAATGGTCGTTAGCATTATTTTTTATTTTCCACAAAGGTAGTTAAAAATCCCTGAAATCGGTTTATCTTTGTGCTTAAAATTCATTTGTATGCCGGTTAAAAAAGGTGGATATCATTTTTTTGCACTCCTGATTGTGATAGTGTGGGGCACGACTTTCACTTCGACCAAAATAGTTTTGTTGGCCGGTTTGACCCCCGAAAGTATCTTTTTCTACCGGTTTTTGTTGGCTTACGCGGGAATCTGGTTTTTCGGAAAAACCCAATTATTCGCCGAAAATTGGAAAGACGAGATGTATTTCATTTTGCTGGGAATTAGTGGCGGCTCAGCTTATTTCCTGACGGAAAATTACGCGTTGGAATACACGTTCACGTCTAACGTGGCATTGCTGGTTTGCACCGCACCGTTATATACGACTTTGCTTTGTCATTGGTTTTTGAAAAGCGAAAAAATCACGAAACGATTGATACAAGGCATACTAATCGCTTTGCTGGGCGTCGGTTTGGTCGTTTTCAACGGACATTTCATTTTAAAATTAAATCCGCTCGGCGATTTGTTGAGCATGGCGGCGGCTTTGTGCTGGGCGATTTATAGTATCGTGCTGATGAAGGTAAATCACCGCTATTCTAACGTACTGATTACTCGTAAAACCTTTTTTTACGGACTATTGACAGTGTTGCCGGTATTTTATTTCCACCCTTTGCAAACCGATACGGCGATTTTACTTCAACCGCAAGTGTGGGGAAATCTACTGTTTCTCGGAGTAGTCGCTTCCCTGCTGTGTTTTTTCTGTTGGAACTTGATAGTCAAAGGATTAGGGGCTATTTTGAGTACCAATTATGTCTATATTAATCCGATTATAGCGTTGATTGCTTCGGCAGTGATTATGCACGAGCAAATCACTCTTTTCGCCATCATCGGAACCCTATTGATATTGATCGGCGTTATCCGGTCAGCGTAAAATCGCACCCAAAAACTGGCTGTTAGTGATGTATTTGGAAAATTCCAAATCCTTCACGGCGCGAGTTGCATAACCGGGATTTAACGTGATGGCTTGCCGCAAATTCTGTGTTACTTCGTTCAAATTATTAATTCGCGCGCCTACCACCGCTTTCAAATAATAGGTCGTTGCATCGGGTTGCGCGACGGAATTTAGCGTTTTTTGCGCTTTGTTGTAATCTTTCGCCATGATCTGCGCGATAGCGGCGTTGTTGCCGGCTGTTTCGCCAAACGATTTTTCCGCTTGTGCATAATTGCCGTTCACTACCGACAAATAACCCATCGCGTTGTTCAATTCCGGCACACCGGCGGCGTTGCCAAAATATTGCTCGGCTTTGTTTTTATCTCCTTTTGTCAGCGCAGTATAGCCCAGATTTAAATTCGCTTCGGGAAGACTACCCGCCAACTGGTTGGCTTTGTTAAAAAGCGTTTCGGCTGCCGAAAGATTGCCTTTCGTGTATTCGATAACACCCAAATTGTTAAATCCGCGTGCATCGGACGGATATAATTCGGTTACTTTCTTGTAAATCGCTTCTTTTGCCTGCAGCGTAGAAGCCAAATGAGCGGCATACAACAATTCTTCTACGTTCAACGCTTTCGGATTGGAAACCGCCAAAGAAGAAATTTGTTCGTCCGATTTGCCGATAATTTCAATATTGGCCGTCAGGCGCGAACGGCGCAGTTGCGGAAGAATTTCGTCGGTCAGAATGGAATACACGCTCGAAATATTTTTGATTTCGCGTTCGCGCTGTTCCGAATCGTTGTACATCGAAAGTACGCGCAAAATCAAATCCTTGTCCTGAATGTTGGATTTTTGTACCAATTCTTTAAAACCTTCCCAATCCTGCGCCGTGTAGCGGGCATTGACCGGGACATTCACCTTTGCTTTCTGCAATTCTTGCGCTAAATATTTTTCCGTATTCGTTTCGCGTTTTTCCGCTAACTTTTCGTTCAACTCATATCCGCCGTCGGGCGAAGCATACGACGCAATTTCAATATCCACCTTTTGGTTGGGCGATTGGTTGGCTTTTTCTACGCGATTTTTCCAGCCGGTTACTTCGCCTTTGTTCAATTCGCCCGAACGCAATTCGGCTTGTTGAATTAAAAACAAAATATTCGCATCGTGCGCTTCCTTAATTATCCGTTGAAAATTGTCCGTAGCAATCGCCGGCTGTTCGGCCGCTGCATTCAATAAATCGGCGGTTGCCAACACGCCGTCGCCCGCTTTCACTTCGGGAAGTGCAACGGTTTTATTGCCGATTTTGGCATTGAACGTCAAATATAATTCGGAGTTTTGCATTTCGGGCGTATAGTCGAACGAAGATTTCAGCGTTACATTCGCGCCGTTTTTTTGTACGATCACCTGTCCGTTTCCGGCCACTTTTTCGCCCTGAAACGTATAGGAATTGCCCCACGCTTCGCCGTCGCCGTAGCGCAAAACGGGTGTAGCAACGATGGTCGCATTTTTATTAAACCAATTGGCAGGAAAAGTCGCGTGAATGGTTGCAGGCACTTTACCGGCTACTAATTCCAGTGGTTGCGGCTCAGATTTCACATAATTAGCGTTCAGAGGAGTTAGTCCGCTTTTACACGAAGTAAAAGCCACCACCATACACATTAATAACAAGGACAAAAAAAATCTTTTTCCCATGATGCAGTAGATTTGAATGAATAACTAAATTATTTAAATGCAAAGCTAAACAATAATTTTGCAAAAGCCAAAAGATGTGCGGTTTTAATTTGGCACACTCTTTGCTATATGCTTTTCCGTAACAATTTGTGATGCGAACAATTCTTAAAAATAGTGTGATTTATGTTGTAAAACATATAAAATTATTTTCTAAAATGGAAAATAATGTGTTACACACACACATTTACGCCTGGCGGTTTAATAAAAATTCACACGCCACACGGCCTGTAACGCGTCTTTTTTCGCGCGCGCGTAATATACAAAATTTATTTTTAATACGCAATAATCCCGGCCTCCGGCATTGTTTTGTCATTGCGGGCTTGACCCGCAATCCCCTGTTTCCCCCCAACCCCCTAAAGGGGGAGCAAAGCCCTTGCAAAATTGTGCACTGCCACTCCCTCCCCTGAAGGGGAGGGCTGGGGTGGGGTTATTCTCAACTCATAACTCATAATTCATAACTCATATAAGTATGCGAACAATTAAATTTTTCTTTTTAATCCTCTTTTTATTATCAGGAATAACAAACGGAGTAGCACAAGTTACGCAAGGAACTTCTACGGCAGGTAAAGATTTCTGGGTATCGTTTGCCAAACAAAATGGGCTGGCTGCTCAGCCACCTACGGATACTGGGCTGGCTTTACAATTACGATTTGTCGGAGAAACAGGAACGAATGTGTCCATTTCGTTCACCGAGAATACATTGCTTGACAGCAGCATTGTTATCCCTGCTTCCGGTATTTATACTATGGATCTAAACACTGCTCGAAAAACAGCCTCTTACAATTATATTGCTTTTCAGGGCACTATTCCCAATCCGGTGGATACAATCTCAAAAAAATCGGTACATATTACTTCCGACCAGCCAATTTTAGCTTATGCATTGAGTCTGCGTACTAATGGAACCGATGCAACCAATCTACTGCCGGCACCCAATTTAGGGACAGATTATTATCAGGTTTCATACCGGCCGCATATATTAGCTGCCCCTGCCGGTAATAATCAGACTCCGGATAGCTATACCATTATATCTGTAAAAGATGGTACAAAAATCACAGCCATGAAAGGAGGCGTCCCCTTGCTTGATAAGAATGGCAAAGCCGTAGTGGATACGGTACTAAACCGCGGAGAAGTTTATTGTTATTATGGAGCCGGTTTAGTTGATTTGACCGGAACGCATATTACCAGTACCGATGCTATCGCTTTTTTTGTAACGAATGTCTATTGTTTTATTCCTTATAATCCTACCAATAACAATGGAGATAATTTGTTTCAACAAATGGCTCCTGTGCCTCAATGGGGCAATCAATTTCTCGTTCCGAATACAATTCAAAAAGACGGACGAATACGGATTTTAGCTTCGCAAGGCGGAACTGTAATTACGAAAACGGGGGCTACCCGGC
>BNTW01000092.1 GCA_025996895.1 Bacteroidia bacterium
CACGGCGGTAATAGTGAGTGTGTTGGGATAGGAACTGGGGGTATTTTCCCAACGGGGCATTTCCACTACTGCGCCAAAATCTTCCCAACCGGGGGCGACTTCGTATAGTTGTTTTGTGCCTTTGGGAACTATAAGGGTTGAATGACTCAAGTCTCTGCTATGAAAAGTCCAGCCTGTAATTTCCTGAGGTATCGCACTCCAATTCAAAAACGATTTTATATCGCACAAAGCAAAGGTTCCTCCTCCAATTGTTACAAGACTTTGCGGAACAGTAATTTGATTGAGTTGTGCTGCATAAAAACAATCTCCACCTAACGACTGAGTTCCCTCAGGAAAAGTAATATGTGATAGATTGGGGCAGCCATGAAATCCCCCACTCCATATTTCTTTTAAACTATTTGGCAAAATTACGGATGGTATTAAACTCCCTTCAAAGCAAAATTCTTCTATTGTTATGATTCCATCAGGAACATGAAAAGGCGTGGTTCTTCCTCCCGGATATGCTACCATTGAAGTCATATCTTTATTATACAAAACACCATCCACGGATTTATAAGCAATATGTGCAGGACTTACATTAATATCCATCAAATTTGTACAATTATCGAAAGGGGTTCTGTTCCATGTACCCACAAAAACAGCATTGTCAGGAACAGTCACAGTTGTCAATTTTGCGCAACCGCGAAATGCAGAGCCGCCTATTTCAATCAAGTTGTTATTTAAAAAGTCAACTACAAGATTATAACAATCCATAAAAGCACCGGAACCTATCTTTACAAGTGTAGTTGGAACAGTAACGGTTGTAAGATTTGAACTGCCGGCAAAAACAGAATATTCTATTGAAGTAATACCTTCTTCAATTACTATTGTTTTTATAACGGAATTATCGCTCCAAGGTCGATTGCTATCATTTCCAAAATCCGGAATTGCCCCCGTTCCACTAATAGTCAGCGTACTATCCACAAGTTCCCAATGCAGCGCATTGTTCTCTCCAAAGTCGCCACTCGTCTGCGCATTTGCACCCATCATACTCAGCCACATCATGGCTGCAAAAAATAAGAAAGTTCTTTTCATACGAATTTATTTTTAAAATGTTTATAAAATTGCCTTTTCCCGTGCTATGAATTTCAAAACATAAAGCCGCAGGAAAAGCCGACTAAATTTTCGGTTTTGCGAATAATGATGCCGTCCAGGATTTCCGGCCGGTTGGGCATGTCCTCAAAATCGATGTCGGTGTTGAAAAAGTTTATTTTGTATCGAACATCGAAGTGCATGCGGGCAATGTTGATGGAAAATCCGACCATCCCGTAAAGATAAGAATACATGATGTTGTCCGGCAAACTTAATTCGGGCGAAAGCCGGTATTCGTTTTTGTAATTGAAATAAAAAGCAGGACCGGCAATGAGATTTAGAATGAAAGGGCCGTTTTGTACAATATTGTATCCTAACAGTCCATTAAGAACGACATTTTGAGATTGGTGGGAAATCTCTACTTTTTGTTCCGATAGCGTAGTAAAGAAAAGTCCCTGTTTGGACAAACTCCATTCAATTCCGGGCTGCACGAAAAAACGTTTCAAATTGATACGGGTAAAAGTATTGACATAAAAGCCCGAACGGTTTTTGTAAGAAACTTTGGATAATTCGGTTTCTTCCGAAAAAACTTCATAGTGATTCATTGACATGGCTTCCAAGCCCACTTTGACGCCCCAATTAAAGACGCGCGGTTTGTAGCGATTGGGTCGTTGAGCAAAACCGTTGAGCGTTACCGCCAGCAATATCAGAAAAAAAAGATTTTTTTTCATTTTGTCTTTCGTTGAACACTCCAACCGTATTTACCGATAAATTCGCCTAAACCGTAATATTTTCCGTGAGAATAAGTCAAAGGCTTCGCTTTTTCGAGGTCGAACGCGCCGGTTTTTTCATTAATATATTGTTCATCGGCCAAAATATTCACGACTTCGGCAATAAACATATCGTGCGTGCCCAACGGGATAATTTCTTTCACCCGGCATTCGATACACAAGGGCGATTCCTTGATATAAGGTGCTTTGACCACGTGGGATTTTCCCAAAGTCAAATTCATTTCTTTGAATTTGTTGAAATTTTTTCCGGAACGAACACCGCACCAGTCCGTTGCATAAGCCATTTTTTCGGTGGTGAGGTTGATAACAAACTCCCTGTTTTTCTTCAAGATAGGATAAGAATGCCGTTCGGGACGTACGGAAATGTAGCACATAGCCGGGTCGGAACAAATCGTGCCTGTCCAGGCGATAGTCAAAACATTGTACTCGCTTTCGTCATTGCCCACCGTTACTAACACGGCCGGCACAGGATAAACCAACGTTCCCGGTTTCCAATTTTGTTTCATAACAACACGATATCTTCTTTTTTTGTTTGCATTTCGCAATAATGGCATTTCAACGTAACCGCTTCTTTATCAATTATTTTGAAATTTGATTTTATCGGCTCACAGTTGGAAATACACTTGGGGTTGTTGCATTTGACCAAGCCCAGCAGTTCGTCGGGAAGATGGACGAGTTTTTTTTCCACTACTTCGTAATCGCGAATAATATTGAGCTTGACCGACGGCGCAATCAGCGAAATGCGGTTGATTTCGTCTTCTTCAAAAAACTTGTCCGCAATTTTCAAAATGCCTTTTTTCCCCATTTTCTTGCTGTCAAGACCGTATCCGATAGTAACTTGCGTTTGCAAATTTTGTATTTCCAATAGCGACACAACCTTGAAAACCTGGTCGGAAGGAATGTGATCGATGACCGTTCCGTTTTCCAACGCTGCTACGTGCAATTCTTTTTTCTTTTCCATATCTTAATTGATATTTAAAACGTGGCAAATAATGGCCTGCCGGGCATATACGCCGTTTTTGGCTTGCTCAAAATAATATGCTTTCGGATTATCATCTACATCGTAAGCAATTTCATTCACCCGGGGAAGCGGGTGCAAAATGCGTAAATTTTCCTTGCTGTCGTCCAACATCTTGTTGTTCAGCACATACACATTTTTCACTTTTTCGTATTCCATCAAATCCGTAAAACGTTCGCGTTGCACACGTGTCATATACAAAATATCCGACTGATTAATTACTTCGGGCGAAAAATCGGTGTGCTCTCGATAGCGGATACCGTTTTTGTCCATAAACTGCTTGTAGATGTCGGGCAATCGTAGTTCCTCGGGAGCGACAAAGCAAAAGGTGGGATTAAAATGTGACATGCCGGTAAGCAGCGAATGTACGGTGCGTCCGTATTTCAGGTCGCCGACCATCGTAATCGTCAAATTGTTTAACCGTCCCTGCGTTTTATAGATGGAATACATATCGAGCAGTGTCTGCGAAGGGTGCTGATTGGCACCGTCGCCGGCGTTGATAACCGGCATATTCGTAACTTCGGACGCATAGCGGGCAGCCCCTTCCAAATAGTGCCGCATAATGATTACATCGGCGTAGTTGCTCACCATTTTAATCGTGTCCTTCAGCGTTTCCCCTTTCGACGAACTCGTTGTAGCGGCGTCGCTGAAGCCGATAACTTTTCCGTTCAGGCGATTGACAGCCGTTTCAAAACTCAATCGCGTGCGCGTGGAAGGTTCAAAAAAAAGGGTGGCACAAACCTTTCCCTCCAACAATTTCTGATTCGGATGCTGTTCAAAGAACTCTGCCTTCCGAATTAAATGCAAGATGTCTTCCTTCGAGCAATCGGCAATCGATACGAAACTTTTCTTTTCCATCTATATTGTTAGTTTTGACAACAAATATAGGAAAAATTTAGGAAATCATAGAAAAAACAATTATTTTAGCGCAAAAATATAACGTATGAATAAGAATATATTTAAAAACCTACTGATAATCGGACTGTTAGCTTGTCCGTTTTTTTCTAATTTTGCCGATGTCCGTTTACCTAAATTGGTGAGCGACGG
The DNA here is from genome assembly GCA_025996895.1 of Bacteroidia bacterium. GTDB lineage: Bacteria > Bacteroidota > Bacteroidia > Bacteroidales > Azobacteroidaceae > Azobacteroides. The sequence continues at coordinate 3,928 of BNTW01000092.1, forward strand.
GATGGTGATGCAACGAAATCAACCGTTGAAAATTTGGGGTTGGGCATCTCCCAACGAAAAAATCTCGCTTTCATTCAAAGATAAGGCTTATCAAACCGTTGCTGATAAACAAGGAAGTTGGCAGATTGTTTTGGGCGAATTTGAAGCAGGCGGGCCTTATGAATTGCTTATAAATGCAGATAATCATTTGACTGTTAAGGATATATGGATTGGAGATGTTTGGATTTGTTCCGGACAATCGAATATGGAACTGCCGATGGAACGGGTTTCGCCGGTTTATGAAACCGAAATTGCTTCGGCTGATTATCCACTTATTCGTTATTTCGATGTTCCGCAAACCTACAATTTCAAAACACCGCAAACCGATTTTGCTTACGGTCAGTGGGTTAGTGCTAATCCGCAGACGGTTTTGAAATTTTCGGCAGCGGCTTATTTTTTTGCGAAAGAACTGTATGAACGCTACCAAATTCCTATCGGATTGATTAATATTTCACTGGGCGGCTCGCCGGCTGAGGCTTGGATTAGCGAAGATTCTATCCGGCAATTTCCTGCGTATTATCAGGAAGCACAGCGGTTTAAGGATGATAATCTGATACAGCAGATACAAACGGCAGACAACCGTAGGATAGGGGAGTGGTATGCTGATTTGGATGCCAAAGACGCCGGTTTTCATTCCGGCAAACGGTGGTCGGCCGAAGAGTTGGACGATTCCGCTTGGGCACTGATGGATTTGCCGGGTTATTGGGCGAAGGACGAAAAGGATCAGCCGGTAAACGGTGTAATGTGGTTTCGGAAAAAAGTCGAAGTGCCGGCTTCGTTTATCAACCGGCCGGTTAAATTGATTTTAGGCTGTATTGTCGATGCTGATTCCGTTTTTATTAATGGAAAATTTGTCGGGACAACTTCCTATCAATATCCGCCCCGACGCTATTCCGTTCCGGCGGGCGTTTTGCACGAAGGCGAAAATACGGTAGCGATACGTGTTGTCAGCAATGCTGGGCAGGGTGGTTTTGTGGAAGATAAGCCGTATCAACTTGTGGTGGGTGACCGGACAATTGATTTGCGCGGTGATTGGAAATATAAGTTAGGGGCGCGGAAAGATTTTTTGGAAGGCGAAACATTTATCCGCTGGAAGCCGGTCGGATTGTATAATGCCATGCTCGCGCCATTATTCACCTATCCGATTAAGGGCGTTATTTGGTATCAGGGCGAGTCCAATGCTTCGGGACGCGCGATTGAATACCGGAATTTGTTTGCTACGCTTATTCGCGATTGGCGTGCGCGATGGAAACAGGGTGATTTCCCGTTTCTGTTTGTTCAGTTGGCGAATTTCATGCGTTCGTATCCGCAGCCGGCTGAAAGCGATTGGGCGACTTTGCGCGAAAGCCAGCTGAAAACTTTGGCACTTCCGAATACAGGTATGGCCGTTACGATTGACATCGGCGAGTGGAACGACATACATCCTTTAAATAAAAAAGAGGTTGGAAAACGCTTGGCGTTGAATGCTGAAAAATGGGCATACGGCGAAAATTCGGTTGTTTATTCCGGGCCGGTTTATCAATCCATGCAGATTGACGGCAATAAAATCGTTTTGACTTTCTCCCAAACCGGAAGCGGATTGACGGCAAAAGGCGGTAAATTAGGTGCTTTTGCGATTGCCGGAAAAGATAAGCAGTTTGTTTGGGCAAACGCCGAAATTAAAGACAATCAAGTGATTGTTTGGAGTGACGAAGTCCCTGATCCGGTGGCTGTGCGCTATGCGTGGGCAGATAATCCCGAAAATGCAAATCTATATAATCAAGAGGGTTTGCCCGCTTCTCCGTTCCGGACAGACGATTGGGGCAATTAATTAATTGTAAATAAGAATTAGGATTGTAAAGAAGAATCCAATAGCGTAATCGCCGCCATAGCTTCGACGACGGGAACGGCGCGTGGAAGCACGCAGGGGTCATGCCGGCCTTTCACCTGCAACAGTGTTTCGTTGCCGCGAATATCGACTGTCGGTTGTTCTCTCAATAACGTGGCGACCGGCTTGAACGCTACACGGAAATAAATGTCTTCACCGTTAGAAATTCCGCCCTGTATGCCGCCCGAATGATTGGTACGCGTACTAATCGTTCCATCCGCGCGGCGGTAAAAAATATCATTGACTTCCGAGCCTTTTTGGTGAATGTTGTCGAAGCCCATACCGTAGTCAAATCCTTTGGCGGCATTTATACTCATCATCCCTTCGGAAAGTGCCGCACTCAATTTTCCAAAAACCGGACTGCCCAAACCTGTCGGGACACCCCGGCAAACGCAAGTAATCACGCCGCCGATGGTGTCGCCTTCGGCTTTGACCTGCCGGATACGTTCAATCATTTGACCGGCGGTTTTCAAATCCGGACAGCGGACAGGCGTTTTTTCTATATTGCTGAAATCCAGTTGAGTATAATCTTTATCTAAACGAATTGCCCCGACTTGCGATGTGTAAGCAGTAATCGTTATCCCTTTTTCTTGCAAAATCAATTTCGCCACCGCACCGGCCACCACGCGCGAAATGGTTTCACGTGCTGAAGAACGTCCGCCACCGCGATAGTCACGAAATCCGTATTTTTGCTGATAGGTAAAATCGGCGTGTGAGGGACGAAAAGCCTCTTTCAGGTTGTCGTAATCGGAAGAATGTTGATTGCTGTTGCGAACAATAAATCCGATGGGCGTTCCGGTGGTTTTTCCTTCAAAAATGCCCGATAAAAACTCCACGCGATCGGCTTCTTTACGCGAAGTCGTCAGGTCGGATTGTCCGGGCTTGCGCCGGTCTAACTCGTTCTGAATGAAGTCGAAATCCAATAAAATACCGGCGGGGCAACCGTCGATTACCCCCCCGATAGCTTCTCCGTGCGATTCACCGAAAGAAGTGAGCCGAAATACCTTACCGAACGTATTCATTTTCAGCCCTGACAACCGCAGTCGCAACCGTTTTCGTCGTTCGCCGTGTCGCAACTTTCGCAATCGCAACCGCCTTCGTGCGTCAATGCCGCAATTTCTTCCGGCGTAGCTTCGTGCACGTCAACCACTTCACCGTCGAAATGCAGGGTTTCACCTGCCAACGGGTGATTGAAATCCATCACCACGACTTCCGGTTTGATTTCCAATACCGTACCCATCAGCCGGTGGCCGCTCGCATCCATCATCGGAATGGTTTGTTCTACAACCACGCGTTCGTTGTCGAATTTGCCGTCAATTTCAAAAATCTTTTTCGGCAGTTCCACTACGTTGGCCTCGATAAATTCGCCATAGGCTTCTTCCGGATTCAAAGAAAACGAAAATTTGTCGCCGACTTTCAGTCCTGCAATATTCTTTTCAAACGCTTCGAGCATCATTCCCATGCCGAACATAAACGTCAGCGGGTGCTCTTTGGTCGCTTTTTCCATCAATTCTTTTTGACCGTTTTCGTCGTCAACCGTCAAATCGTATGTCAGGGATACAATTTTGTCTTCAGAAATTTTCATGATTGATATGTTTTAATAAGTTTCGTACAAAGATAATGATTTTTTTAATTGTTTCAACGCTTTTGCTAAAACGCTTTGCGGACAGCCGACATTCAGGCGCATAAATCCGGTGCCTTCTTTGCCGAACAATTCGCCGTTGTTCAACGCCAAGCCGGCTTTTTGAACAAATAAATCGTTTAATTCCTTTTGCGATAAGCCCAATTCCCGGCAATCCAGCCAAACCAAAAAAGAGGCTTCGGGAATAATTGCTTTTATCTGCGGAATGTTTTCTTTTAAATAATTATGCACAAATAAAATGTTATTTTCCACATAGTGAAGCATTTGCGTTTTCCAATCCGCACCTTTTTCGTAAGCCGCTTGTGTAGCGGTATAGGCAAAAATTGTTCCGTCTTCCAACTCGCTGGCTTTCAAAAAGGAATAAAAAGAATTGCGGATTTGCTCGTTCGGAATAATCGAATACGAACTGACAATTCCCGCAATATTAAACGTTTTGCTCGGTGCCATAAACGTAATGCTGTTTTGCGCTGCCTTTTCCGAAACCGTCGCAAACGGAATGTGCCGGTGTCCGAACAACGCCATGTCCGAATGAATTTCGTCCGAAACGACCAAAATCCGGTTTTCGTAACAAATTTCCGCCAATTCCCGCAAGGTTTCCTCGTCCCACGTAATTCCGACCGGATTGTGCGGATTTGCCAAAATGAGCAGTTTGCAATCTTTGTCGATTATCCGGCGCAGGCCGTCCAAATCCATGCGGTAGTTGCCGTTTTTTTCGATCAACGGATTATTGACCACTTGCCGGTGGTGCATATTCGTAACCAAACGAAACGGATGATACACAGGTGGTTGGATAATAATTTTATCGTTCGGATTTGTGAAATTCATGACGCAAAAAGCAATGCCTTTCACGATACCCGGAATATAGCTGAGCCAATCCTTTTGAATTTTCCACTGATGTTGTTCGTCTATCCAGCGGATAATGGCCTGATAATACGCTTCCGAAGCCATCGTGTAGCCAAAAATTCCCTCGTCGCAACGCTTTTTCAGTGCGTCGATAATAAAATCGCCGCATCGGAAATCCATGTCCGCCACCCAAAGCGGAATCAAATCCGGACGACCGTAACGTTCCTGCAATGCATCGGTTTTCAGTGCACCCGTCCCCCGCCGGTCGTGTATTTCGTCGAAATTATAGGTCATATTTTTCAATTTTTGCACAAAGATAATTACCTTTGTCGGCTAAACAAAATAATAATAATGAATATTCAACAATTAATACAGCAAGATTTGGAGCGTTTGTATGCCGTGAAAATTCCGGAAACGCAAGTTCAAATTCAAAAAACGAAGAAAGAATTTAAGGGACATTTGACGTTGGTCGTTTTTCCTTTATTGAAACTGTCGAAGAAAAATCCCGAACAGACTGCACAGGAAATCGGCGAGTATCTCGTTCAAAATCAGCCGTCTATAGCGGAATTTAATGTCATCAAAGGCTTTTTGAACTTGACGATTGCGCCGGCCTATTGGATTAACGTTTTAAATGATATAAACCGGGCGGAACATTTCGGAACGAAAACGCCGGACGAAAACGCACCGTTGGTCATGATTGAATATTCGTCGCCCAACACCAATAAGCCGTTGCATCTGGGGCATATCCGCAATAACTTGCTGGGTTACAGCATTTCCGAAATTCTGAAAGCGTCGGGAAACCGCGTTTTTAAAACGAATATTGTAAATGACCGGGGGATTCATATTTGCAAGTCGATGTTGGCGTGGAAACAATGGGGAAACGGCGAAACGCCCGAAACATCGAGAAAAAAAGGCGACCACTTGATCGGCGATTATTATGTGAAATTCGACCAGGAATATAAAAAGGAATTAGCGGAGTTGGAAGCCGCCGGTTTGACGCGGAAAGAAGCCGAAGAACGCTCGTCATTGATGGCGGAAGCCCGCGAAATGCTTCGCAAATGGGAAGCGGGCGACCTGGAAACCGTCGGCCTGTGGGAAACCATGAATGCTTGGGTGTATGCAGGCTTTGACGAAACCTACAAGGCTTTGGGCGTGGATTTCGACAAAATTTATTACGAATCACAAACTTATCTCGAAGGAAAGGAAAAAGTGCTGGAAGGTTTGAAAAACGGCATTTTTTATCAAAAAGAAGACGGGTCGGTGTGGGCAGATCTCACCGCCGACGGCTTGGACGAAAAATTGCTGTTACGTGCCGACGGCACTTCAGTGTATATGACGCAGGACATCGGTACGGCTAAATTGCGCTTCGACGATTATCCGATTGATAAAATGGTGTATGTGGTTGGAAATGAGCAAAATTATCATTTTCAAGTTCTTTCGTTGTTGCTTGATAAATTGGGTTTTGCCTTTGGTAAAGGATTAGTACATTTCTCGTATGGCATGGTCGAACTGCCCGAGGGAAAAATGAAATCGCGCGAAGGCACGGTTGTCGATGCCGACGATTTGATTGCCGAAATGATCCGTACCGCCAAGGAAACGTCCAAAGAATTGGGCAAACTCGACGATTGTACGGAAGAAGAAGCTGACGAAATCGCCCGTACGGTTGGTCTGGGTGCGTTGAAATATTTTATTTTAAAAGTTGATCCGCGCAAAAATATGGTGTTTAATCCGAAAGAATCCATTGATTTCAACGGCAATACCGGGCCGTTTATTCAATATACCTACGCGCGCATTCAATCGGTTCTGCGGCGGGCAAAATCAACCCCCCAACCCCCTAAAGGGGGAGTGGCACAGCAAGATAAGCCGCAATCAGCAAAGTCCCCTTCAGGGGATTTAGGGGTTAATGAAAAAGAACAAAACCTCATTCAAATCCTCTCCGAATTTCCGGCGATTGTGCAAGAAGCTGCCGACACGTTCAGTCCGGCCGTCATTGCCAATTATCTGTATGATTTGGTGAAAGAATACAACCAATTCTATCACGATTATTCGATATTGAAAGAGGAAAATGAGCAAATCCGTGATTTCCGTCTGATTTTGTCCGAAAATGTGGGGCGCGTGATAAAAACCGGCTTCGCGCTGCTGGGAATAAATGTTCCCGAAAGAATGTAATAAGAGCGATAGATGTTATGTCGCAAAATTTGGATAACCAAGACGACCCTCGAATCGGAAAAAAAGAAAAAAGGGTAAGCGAACTACATCGCGCCGCTACAACCAACTACCTTTGCTGCGATCAAACCCTGGAGGATTCGAAGGGAGCTGACCGTGTAGGACTTACCCAGCGCAAAGGTAATACTTATTTTTTAATCTGCAAAAAATTCTTTGGCACATTTTTTGCTGTTATTTTTTTATGTTTAAAAAGCATTTTATGTTGTAAAACATACAAAATTATTTTAAAAAATGCAAAATAATATGATACACACACACACATTACTCACCTGGCGGTTTAACAAAAATTCACGCGTTATGTGCCTTGTAACGCGCCTTTTTTCTCACGCGCGTAATATACAAAATTTATTTTTAATACGCAACAATCCCGAAGGCGT
>BNTW01000093.1 GCA_025996895.1 Bacteroidia bacterium
CGAGCCAATGCTGCTCGGTGGGCGAAAAATCACAGGTAAAGGTGTGTCCATCGAACGAGCCGACAAAATACTGCGTGGCGGAATGGCGCACATTGGCAACGCGGTCGTTGCTGATTAACAGTACCCATTTTTCGCCAAATTGCAGCAAATCGGGACATTCCCAAACACCATCGTGCGAACCGTAGTTTGCACCGAAACCGCTTTCAAAGTCCATTCTTTTGCGTTGGCTGACGAGTAAATCTCGGCATGGTTACCCACTGCCAAAACCATTATCCACTTGTTTGCAGGCGCGTACCAAAACACTTTCGGATCGCGGAAGTCGGGTGTGTTCGCTTTTTTCAACACAGGATTTCCCGCGTATTTTGTCCAAGTACGCCCTTTGTCGTTGCTGTATGCAAGGCTTTGCCATTGACCGCCACGCTCGGCTTGGGTATAAAAAGCCAATAACGTTTTTTCGCCACCTGTCTGAAAACCCGCGCTGTTGGTTTCATCAACTACCGCGCTACCCGAAAAAATCGTTCCCAAACTGTCGGGATAGAGCGCGACAGGCAAATGCTGCCAATGTGTCAAATCGGTGCTGACGGCGTGTCCCCAACTCATATTTTGCCAGCGCGTACCATAAGGATTGTACTGATAAAACAAGTGATATTCGCCACCATAATACACCATGCCATTAGGGTCGTTCATCCAACCATAAGGCGGAGTGAAATGATAGGCAGGGCGGTATTTTTCGTCGAAATCGAAATCAAAATTATTCGACAGTTTAATTTCTTTCAGACAAACAGCAGATTCATTTAATCCCGGAATCTCTATCTTGATTGCTTTTCCCTGCCACTGCGAAAGGTCAAGAGGCACCCAATAATCAATCTTATTTTTTGCCAAACGAATGACGTAACTATTAACCAATTTGTCGTCAACAAACAGTTCTGTTTGCAGTTCATCGCCTGTGTCTTCAATCGGAAGCAGCAGGTATCTTTGAGATGTTTTAAACTGCAATGAAGTATTTCCATTTTCATTGGTTTGAATACTAATGTCCTGCATGGTATTGCAAGACATTAGGGAAATACTTATTATACAAAATAGGATTAAATTTCTCATTGTTCTTCGCCTAAAAATTTAATTTTATTCCTTTTTACAGTGGCTAAACCATAAACTCCCATGAGCAAGATAATAATCGGCAAGGCACTCCCGATGGGTGTTCCAACCGTTGGGTCTGTGGTTGGTCCGTCTCCGGCTCTACCACCTCCTTGCCCTGATGCTTGTGCTGTCGGAGAGCGTTGTAACCATGATTTTGTTCGTTCTGTCAAATTCATTCTTTCATTGGTTGCAAAGACCTGCCCCATTGACAACAAACAAAGAATGATTGTTAAAAATTGTTTTGTTTTCATCTTTGTTATTTTTTATAAAATGTTTTTGTTATTTCTGTTTCTTGCGAAGCATATACCTTTTTTACAATATATATTCCGGGAATGGTCGGTTGTTGCACTCTGATTCCCTGTAAGGTATAATATTCCGTTTTTATTACATGGTCGTTTAGCCGGATGTTTTCCAACGCTGTTGCTACGTCCATTCCTAAAGAAGTTCTCAACATTCCTATAATATTATGGGCAACCACAAACGCTTCAAAGGGTTTGATGACGGCACTACCCGTAGTAAGCAAAGCGAAATTATTTGTTGTCCGGTTGTAGATATAATATTTGTTGAGCGTAGTTAATGTCAAATTGTTTACGGAAGGGTTGGCAACCAAATAATAACCTTCTTCTGAAAGCGATAATGCAGCATCTAATCCGGTTTCATCAATGTTTTTCAACTCCTGACCTTCTGCTGAAATAAAAGTTACTTTTATTCCATTAAAAGCAGATGGAAATTGCAGAATATATCCTGCATTTGGATTTATTACATCACTATAAATGAAATTATCGCCATCACTATTATATGATTTTACCCAGAAATCGCCCCAACTCATACCTTCATCATAGATATACAATTCGGGATTTTCAGCAAAATCGCCCCAATAGCTTGCCATTGTAAATGGAAAACCAATTGGATACCATGTATTTATTTTAAATGTTTTTTCTAATTTGACAACACCAGTAACGGTTAATGTTGTTCCGACAGGAATCGTTAATTGTCCGGTAAATTGTTCCGCGGTTGCTTCGTCTTCATTCGATTGAAAGATTATATCCCCTGATACATACGCGGACGCAGATTTTGTTTTATCGGCAGGAATAACCAACGGAGATAAATAATCGAACACATTTTCTGTCAGTTGTTCTATTTGTGCTTGATAGGCGTTTGTTCCCGAATTTTGATTCCATTCATACGCTGCAAGTCCGATAGCAATACAGCGTCCTTTATAATCGCCGACTGATTTAAATTCCACAATTCCGGCACAACAGAAATCGGTTACATGTTGCCATGTTCCCAGTACGACAGCCGTATTTTCAACTTCAAAATCACGTACAATATTACCGTTGGTTGATGTATAACCATAACTGTTTAAATCCCACATACAATTATGGTCTTCTTTATGACCGGCACCGATGAGTGCAATGCCGGGGTGTGGTGGAGCAAGCTCATCAAAGGTAATCGTTGGCAGTTCTGCAAAAAGCGGATGTTCAAAATGATTATAAGCCAATCCAATATTGGCATTAACCCCCCAGATGTCAGCATTGTCGCCTCCATTGCCGTCTCCCTTAATTCCCGGCACTCTGTTTGCGGCAATTCTACCCAAATTGACTAAATATTGCGTGGCATGTGTCGAGAGAAACAAGTTACCACCGTTCTTGTAATAGTCTGTTAATGCCGTTACAACACTTGCATCTGTCAATGATGCAGGCAACACGAGAGTTCCTACCCTGTCTATCATAATCCAAATTACATTATATTGCGACAAGTCGGTGGTCGCAACATTAGTTACAGACAAAATATCGCCATTGGTAGGATATTGAGCCGCAAACCATAGTGCTGCGGCTTTTTCGTCATCGTCGGCATTCGTTGTAATGTCGGCTAAATCATTGTATGTTGTTACGAAAGCATATTTTGCCGCACTCATTGTGGAGGTACACAAGCAAAAAACGCCTAATAGAAATATAAATTCTAATTTTTTCATTTTGTAATTGTATTTAATAATTTATTATTCTTCGTCATACCCCGGATTTTGTGTATAAACGCCCTGCGCAAAGTCAATTTGATTTTGCGGAATGGGGAAATACTCGTCGCGCCCTGCCGTAAATTGCGAATTGGTGTAATACAGCCGCAAGGTTTTTTCTTTCGGGAAATACTCGTTGTTCAGCATCTCGGAGGCAATGCCCCAGCGCACCAAATCGAAGAAACGCTCGCCTTCCATTGCCAATTCGAGTTTCCGCTCAAAACGCAATGCCTGACGTGCATAGTCCCTGTCCCAAGTGCAATTTACGCCGTCTTCATACAGACCGATATTATAGTCGGCGGCATAGTCGGCATTGCTCGCATTGTTCCAGCGCAATACATATTTGCTGTTTTTAGCGCGTTCCCTGATTTTGTTGATAATGGGCAATGCTTCTGTTTGCCTGCCGAGTTCTATCAATGCTTCGGCTTTCCATAATAAAACATCGGCATAGCGGATATTGCGCCAGTTGAGCGGCGAGCCACCCCAAGGCCAGCCTTGCACCATATAGGGCGAGTTGGGCGAAATAATGTTTTTCTTGTTGGCAAACGAGCCGTAGGTGGCATTGTCGCGCACCCAGTTGCCTGCATAAGGCTCCTGCTCGTAATCTTTCCAGCGTACCGCCGGTCGTCCGAGCGTAAAGTCGAGGCGCGGGTCAACGGTGTAGGTTTTGTTGTAAACGCTATTGACTTGCAAAATATTTGTGCCTGTGTTGTAAGTGTCGAATTGAGGCAAGCCTGTTATTTTATCGGTTTTATACGAATTGGCAAGCGTTTGCGAGGGTTGGAAAAATCCATCGCCGCTGTAAGCCGGTCCGCGCGGCACGTTCAGCAGATTGTTCCAGTTAATACGTCCGTTGGTTGTTCCGTCATCAACGGAATATTCGGTTTCAAACACCGATTCCCTGCCGTGTTCGTATTCAATTTCATCCAGATTTTGAAAATCCATTAGCAAGTCGAAACCGCCCAAAGCCACGCTGTCGCAATAATCTACCACCTTTTTGAGCAAATCTGCATCCGGCGAGCCGGTAAGGGCGTGCGTTTCGTCGTCTTGTTTGTAGGCACGGTAAAGGTTTGTCTTTGCCACATAAGCAAAAGCGGCGTATTTTGTTACGCGACCTTTGTCTGCCTGCACAGGCGGAAGCAGCGCGGCGGCGGCTTCAAATTCGGCGCCGAGTTGTTTCAAAATTTCATCGCGCGAAAATTCGGTATTGGAGACTTTTGCATAATCTTCCAGCGGCAAATTTTCGTCAAACAGGGGAATGCGGTTGAACAGGCGGCTCATCTCGAACCGGAAGTGCGCCCGCAGGAAACGCATTTCGCCAATGCGCGAGTTTTTGGCAGGATATTCTTCTTCTGTCAATTCATTGAGCATACGCAGGGCGTTGTTGCAACGCTGAACGCTAATGCACAAATGCCACCACTTGCGGTCTAACAGCGGATTGTTAGGATATACGCCTGTGAAAGTTTCAAAAGCGTGATATTCCCAAATGTCGCCCACACCGCCGCCGCCCTTGTAGGCAGTTTCGGCGCGTACATCGCCGTAAACCCAGTTTGTTACCGGAGCATAAAAGGCATGTTCTACGTCTTCGGGGCAAGCCAAGGCGGAATAAGCGGCAATGCAAAGCCCGTCCACCCAGTCGTTGGACTGGTCGGCATCGGTAAATTGTCCCTGCGGATAGACTTTCAAAAAGTCGTCGGTGCAAGCCGAAAGGCAAAGCAGGGCAAAAAGCCCCCAAACCCCCATAGGGGTTTTCAGGTATCTGAAATATTTATTTATATTTTTCATATTATCCATTTTTTAGAGTGAAACATTCAAACCCAAAGTAAAAGTCCGTGGAATGGGGTACGGATAGCCCAACGCTTCGGGGTCGGGACCCGTATAGCGCGTGAGCGTAAACAAGTCCTGCGCCTGAAAATAGACACGCACATTGCTGATTTTTACCTTTTGCAACAAACTCGCCGGCAGGGTGTAGCCGAACTGGAAATTTTTCAGTTTCAGATACGAACCGTCTTCTATAAAATAGTCCGAACTGCGCCCTTCGTCATTTGCATTTGTCGAAGTGAGCATCGGGATTGTGCCGTTGGGATTGGTTTCGGGGTGGAAGGCATCGTACAAATGGGTGCTGTGATTTCCTGTCCAAAGTTGGAAAAATTCGGTGTAAAACTTCGAGTTGTTCCATGCTTTACGCACTAATCCATTGAAATAGAACGTGCAGTCGAAATTTTTGTAAGCGTGCGCAATGTTCAGTCCGCCGATAAACGAAGGCTGGTCGCTGCCGAGCCAGTCGCGGTCATCGGAATTGATAACGCCATCATCATATAAATTTTGATAGCGGATACGCCCAATGCCTTTGCCCGGCTGGTCAACATAATTATCCACTTCGTCCTGTGTGCGGAAAAGCCCGTCTGTTTTGTAGCCGAGCCACGAGCCGAAAGGCTGCCCCACAATGGATTTGTCCGTTCCGTTGCCGCCCCAAAGCGTGTATTTCAAATCGTCGGGAACATCGGTAATAATGGTGCGGTTGTGCGAGCCGGTAAAGGTAAGTTCGTAACTGAAATCCTTGCCGACCTTGTCGCGCCAAGTGATAATGCTTTCAAAACCTTTGATACCGAGCGAAGCACCGTTGAACGACATATAACCGCCCTGCCCGATAGTGCCGATATAGGGGCGTGAAATAATCATATCGTCCGTATTTTTCCAGAAATAATCAAAATTAACGGAAAGGCGGTTTTTCAGCATCGTGAAATCGACGCCAAGATTGGTTTGCGTGGTTATTTCCCAGCGAATATCGGGGTTTCCCGTCCACGTTTTGAGTATTCCGTATTCCACATCGCCTTTGTTGATTCCGTAAATATCGTAGCCGCCGCTCACAAGGTCGGAAGCGTATTGCGAATAACGTGCGTAGGCATTGGAGCCGTCCGTGCCGTTTTTTCCCCACGAGGCGCGAAGTTTCAGGTCATCAAAGATATTTTGCTTTTGCATAAAATCTTCGCCTGTTATGCGCCAACCTGCTGTAATGCCGGGGAAAGTTGCCGAGCGTCCGAGAAAATGCGATGAAGCATCGTTGCGCACAGTAGCGGAGAACAAGTATTTGTCGGCATAAGCGTAATTGACTTTCCCAAAATAGGAACGCACGCGGTAGATATTTCCGCCACCGCCGTTGGTTTGTTCGCCTGTGCCTGCATCAAGGTAGCGGAAATTCAAATCTTCGCTCTGGAATGTTTCGCGCCGTCCCCACAGGTTTCTGCCTGTGGCTTCTTTGGCTTCCATTCCTGTCAAAAAGTTGGCTGCGTGTTTGCCAATGTTAAGCGCGTAAGCGGCAGTATTTGCCCAAGTCCATTCCAAATTTGTACCCGAACTAACGTACAGCGTATTTTTATTCACAATGCGGCTTGTACCTTCCTTCCATTTCGGCTCAAAGTTCGATTCAAAACCGGTGTAATAGTTCAGTCCAAAACTGCTGCGGATAACGAGATTTTTTACCGGCTCTAATTCGGCGTACATATTTCCGAAAATGCGCCACTGATTCAAATAATTATCTTTTTGCTGGTTGAGCAGTCGCACGGGATTGGGTTTGTCGCCAAGTCCGCTGGTAGGTCCTGCGTAACCGCCGTTAATATCATAAACAGGAATGAGCGGGTGCTGCGCAATAACGAGTTCTTCTATGCCGCCCGGTTTCAGCACTTCTTTCCATTTGCTGATATTGACGTTTTCGCCCACACGGAAACGGTTGTTCCAAAGGCGGTAATCGGAATTGAGGCGGACGTTGAAACGCTCGAAATTGGTATTTTTAATCAAGCCGTCCTGATTGAAATAGTTGAATGAAAACAGTGTAGAAGCGTTTTCGGAAGAATTGGCAACACTTAAATTGTAGTCCTGCAACACGGCGGGACAGTACACCTCTTTTGCCCAGTCGGTGTTGCCTGCGCGAATGGTTTGTTCGGCGTCGATAAATTCAGGGATAACAGGCACGTCGCCGCTGCCGTATTGGTCGTGTGCGGGTGCAACGCCATCATTTTGGTAGGCTTTCCAGTAAATTTCGCCCCACTGCTGCGCATCGAGCATAGTAATCGGGCTGTGGTAGGTCTGCACGGAAGTTTTTGCATCAAAATTGACGCGAGTTTTGCCTTTTGCCGCTTTTTTGGTGGTAATAATAATTACGCCGTTTGCCGCCTGCAATCCGTAAATTGCCGCTGCCGCCGCATCTTTTAGTACCTGAATAGACTCAACATCGTTCGGGTTAAGCAGCGTAGCCATATTGTCGCGCGTCTGTACGCCGTCAATCACATAGAGGGGTGTGGTGTTGGAGCCATCGCCCACAGAGGTAATGCCGCGTACGAGCGTTCCGGTGCTTGTGCCGCCGGGCTGCCCGTCTGTGGAAATCTGTACGCCCGGCACGCGCCCCTGCAAGGCGGTCAGCACGTTGCCACCGGGGATGCTTTCCACGTCTTTCATTTTGATAACCGACACTGCGCCGGTAATGTCCTTTTTGCGCTCGGTGGTGTAGCCGGTTACGACTACTTCATCAAGCAGTTTTGTGTCTTCCTCTATTGAAACGTTAATCACACTTTGGTTTCCAACGCTGATTTCTTGCGTTACCATTCCAATCATCGAAAAAACAAGAACGGCATTATCCGAACTTACCGGCAGCGAATATGCGCCGTTAATATCTGTAATTGTACCTGTATTTGTGCCTTTTACGAGTACGCTTATGCCTGTAGCAGCGGTGTTGTCGGTTGCAAAAACAACTTTTCCGCTCACATTTCTGTTTTGCGCCAACGACATTGCAACTGCTGTAAAAAGCATAATACCTGTTAAGAAAATTTTATTTTTCATTGTATAAAAGATTTTCTTGATTAATTTTAGACACAGAAGCCAAGAGTCCTGTATCCTGACTCTTGGCACTTGTGTCTGTTTTCTATTTCACAATTTTAGCATTTACAACCTGTCCGTTTTCGGTTTGTAAATTTACCAGATAAACGCCGCTTGCGAGGTGGGAAACATTAATGCCTGCCGAAATTTGTGCAGCATTGTAATTTCCAGCCAATGAGCCATTTACATTGAAAATTCTTGCCGAAATAAGGTTTTCGCCCGAAATGAGAATTACATTGTCTGAAAGATTGATTTTCACATTGCTTGTATTAAGACTGGAAATTCCGCTTGTTGAGCCTTTCAATTCATCCAACGCATTTTTCGTCAAGCGTTCAACATTCGCCTGATACGGATTTGTACCGCTGTTTTGTTTCCACTCGTAAGCGGCAACGCCGATTGTAATGGCTTTTCCCTGAAATGCGCCCTGCGGCAGCCAGCGTGCAATGGCACAACCGAAATAATCTTCAACGTGCGCCCAAGTTCCCAACGCTTCCATTGCATAGGTGGTTTGGAAAGTGGTAAGTTTGCTGGGATTGTCGTTTGGAATGACATTAGTCGGGATTTCCATTGTCCAAAACACATTGTGGTCTTCTTTCCAACCTGCGCCGATAAGCGGATAAATCACATAAGTTTGTCCGTTGCTGCGTTCTTTGGGTTCGGAAGTCAAGCCTGCATAAATCGGATCAGTTGATTTGTTGAAAGTTTGCGGTGCAACTTCCCAAGTACCGTAAGTGGGCGACACATACCAAATGTCGGGATTGTCTGCACCTGTTCCTGTTCCCAAAATGTCGGGCGACAGGTTAATACGTCCCGTTTGCGTCAAGTACAAATTTCCCAAAGTGGAAAGCAGCAGATTACCGCCCGCCTTGTACCAGTTGGTAACGGCAGAAAGCACGTCTGCTTCGAGCAGTTCATCGGGCAAACCTGCATAATAATCGTCGTCCACATAAACCCAGAGGACTTTGTACTCATTCAACTTGGCGGGCGTGATTGCCGACACAGGCAAGTATTCGCCGCCGTAAGTTGTTACAAACCAGTTTGCTGCCGCTTTTTCATCTTCGTCGAAAATGTCGTTAATGCTTGTAGCAACATTCACAAACGCAACTTTGTTTTGTGCGTTTACATTGGCAACAAAAAATGCTGCGCCGAGGCATAATGCCATTGAGAGTAATACTCGTTTCATTGTACTGAAATTTAAAAAAATTATTAATTAATGCTATTTATAAAATGCTCTGTATGAGCAATTTTTTCTTTTAATTCGTTATTATTTTTCTTGAAACAATCTCGCCGTTGTCATTTATTCGTACAATAAATATCTGATTTTTTGGCAAATCAACCATCGTGGGGGCGTTACGCGCAACGCCCCTACAAAAAACCATTTTTCCAAACAAATCATAAATATTTACCTTCGCATTTTCCGAAATGTTTTTGAAATGCAAAGCATTGTTGTAATAAACCACTTCTTTATCGCTTTCTCTTACGTTAAAAATGCCTGTGCCGGTTTCAGATTTTTCCCAGTTCCACGCCTTGACTGATTGCACTTGCGTGGCGCCGCCTTCGGTAAAAACTTCCACATCGTTGGCGTTGTTATCTGTTGCAAAAATGCGTACTGAAGCCGCCCAAGCGTCGTTAATGAACAAATCCAATATGGAATGGTCGAGGAAAGCGTGGATTTTCAGCGTTTCGCCAGCCGAAAAAGTTTTGGGCAAAACCTGACTGTAAATGCCATCAAAAACACCGCCGTCCTGTATGTGTCGCGGAACGCTCGTTGCATCAACGATTATTTTGTTGGTCGATTTTTCGTAGAATATTTTGATTGCCGCGCTGCCGTTTTTCCGCAGATTGAAGCCGAACTTTTGAGCGGAATTGGACGAAACGGTAAAAATTCCTTCCACTTCAACCACTTTGCCCGAAACGGGATTTAATGATTGTGTGCCGCTTAAACTGATATTTGTTTGATTAAAAACGTTTGCCGTGCTGCGTGGAAAAGTCATATCGGTAGCGGGCTTTTGAACAAGGTTATTTTGCGCATCGAGCGACCATTCGCGCGGCAGATTATAAGTTCCAGCCCAACCGCGCTCATACATATAATTTCCCGAAGTCATATCAGGCACAATACCTATGGCAACGATTTTCCCATTGTGTTTGGTAATGGCAGGCGAAAGCAAGCCAAATCCGTGGTGCGAAAAACCACCTAAATCCAATTCTTTTGGAAATTGCGAAGTGGGGCTGAATGTACCGTTGGTATTTATTGTACCCACCCAATACAGACATTCCACACCGCCTGCCATTCCAAGCGGCGTAACCACAAACAGCCATTTGTTCGCTTCCATTTCAACAATGTAGGGCATTTCCCAAAATGTGCCGTAACTTGTGTTTGGCGACTGGAAAAACATGGCGCCGTCATTCGACCAAGTGTTATTTGCCGCATTGTGGCGGTGCAAAGTAGCCGCTCCTTTGCCGCCCTTGTTCGTGCCAACAATCATATAGATATTGCCGTTTGCCTTGAAAACGCAGGGGTCGCGGAAATCATCGTCAAGCCCCGCAGGACGTTGCGGAACAACCTGTCCGTTTTTTGTCCAAGCGTGTAAATCATAGTCATCGGGCGTTGCCATTGCCATACTTGCCTTTGCAAAATCAACACTTGTATAAAATATTGTCGGTTTACCATTATTATAACTGTCGTCTTTGAAAATGCAGCCCGACCACACGCCTTTTATATCGTAATATTTATCGTTGTAAAGTGCGGGTTGTTCTTCC
>BNTW01000094.1 GCA_025996895.1 Bacteroidia bacterium
AAAATTCAGCCTGCAAAGATATATGATTTTTCCCGAATTACATACAAACTACGAAAAAAAATGAAATTTGTGATATTATACTCTGAATATCAGTGCGTTTTTCTTATCTTTGTCGCAGTCGCGATTCCGGAAAGCAAAACGTTGTTTTCAGAAGAGCATTTTTAGATTAGCATAAGCGTTTAGAAATAAAAATTGGAGAGATGAAACGGTTTATTTTTCTGCTTTTAGTAAGCATAGTTGGATTTCTTTTTGTTGCATGTAACAAAGAAGATGAAGTGCAGCTTTTTATTAATTTGGATACCACAGAAATAGAGTTTGCGCCGGACGGCGGCAACCGGACAGTGCAAGTGTCCGGCAATGGCGAGTGGAGTATTTCCGGCGACGGCGACTGGTTGGAAGTGTCGCCGAAAACAGGCAAAGGGAATGTTGCGGTTACAATAACCGTTTCGGAAAACGACTCTTATGATGACAGGGAAACCACCCTGCTGTTTAAATGCGGACAGGAAACCGCCAAACTCAAACTGTTTCAGTGGAGAAAGGAAGAGGCCCAAATCCGCGAAATGCTTGTCAAACTCTATCACGATACTGACGGCGATAATTGGAGGAATAAAGACAATTGGCTTTCGGATAAACCAATTAATGAATGGTATGGTATATACTATTCGCCAGGTAAGCTTACCATATCCTTATTATATAATCAACTCAAAGGCACTATAGATATGAGTAGTTGCACAATTTTATGGTATTTATATTGCCAAGTCAATCAGCTAACAAGTTTAGATGTGAGCGGTTGCACAAGTTTAACGGAATTGTTTTGCTTTGACAATCAGTTAACGAGTTTGAATGTGAGCGGTTGTACAAGTTTAACGGAATTTTCTTGTAGCTACAATAAAATTCTATCCGAAATTCCGGAATGGTTTAGGCAATTAACCTTGTTTGAGCATGATAGCCGGTATAGCTATTATACGGAAAATGATGAAACGAAATACACAGACAACGGTGTTGGTTGGTGGTATCCGGGCGAGCCGGGCAAAGGTTATCATGGTCAGTAGAAACGAAGTGTCCTAAATATAATAGACGGAAAGGCTGAAAGCCCTAAAAAATAACGGGACTATCCAAAATTTTGTGTAAATGCCCACTACAGTTGAGCATCAAATCAGGATTTAAATGGAAGGATTTTTCCAAATTATGCCAATATTTCTTAAAAATATTTGGCGATTCCGTAGAAAATCGTACCTTTGCGGCGTTTTGGCGCAAAAAATCGAAAAAATAAAGAGATAACTTATTGTTTTTTCAATATTTAATTCGTACTTTTGCCACCCGTTTCGTTTGGATGTAAAATAGTAATAAAATAAGAAACAAAGTAAAAGTTAAAAAATGCCTACAATTCAGCAATTAGTAAGAAAAGGAAGGGCAACTTTGGTTGAAAAAGGAAAATCTCCCGCATTGGATGCCTGCCCGCAACGGCGCGGCGTGTGTGTGAGAGTTTATACTACGACACCGAAGAAACCGAATTCCGCTATGCGTAAAGTGGCTCGTGTTCGTTTGACAAGCTCTAAAGAAGTGAATGCCTATATTCCGGGAGAAGGTCATAACTTGCAAGAACACTCCATCGTATTGGTGAGAGGCGGTCGTGTTAAAGACCTTCCGGGTGTTCGTTATCACATTGTACGCGGAACTTTGGATACTGCAGGCGTAAATGGCCGCACGCAACGTCGTTCCAAATACGGTGCAAAACGTCCGAAAGCAGGTAAAGCTCCGGCAGCTCCTGTAAAAGGCGGAAAAAAGAAATAACCCCCATCCCCCTAAAGGGGGAGCAGAATGCAGAATTCCGCAGAATGTAAAGTCCCCTTTAGGGGGTTTAGGGGTAAAAGGTTGAGTAAATAAATTCGGTGGAATTTGTTGAAGATACCAAGAGAGAACAACCAGTTAAAAACAATTTTTTAAGAAGAAAAATGAGAAAAGCTAAACCAAAGAAAAGACAGATCCTCCCGGATCCTGTGTTTGGTGACCAGAAGGTAACGAAATTCGTTAATCATCTGATGTATGACGGCAAGAAAAGTATTGCTTTCAGTATCTTTTATACTGCTTTGGATAAGGTAAAAGGTAAATTATCTAATGAAGAAAAATCTTCGCTCGAAATCTGGAAACAAGCGTTAGACAATATCACTCCGCTTGTTGAAGTAAAATCCCGCCGTATTGGCGGTGCAACCTTCCAAGTTCCTACCGAAATCCGTCCGGATCGAAAGGAATCCATTTCAATGAAAAATATGATTTCCTACTCCCGCAAGCGGGGCGGCAAATCGATGGCAGACAAATTGTCGGCTGAAATCGTTGACGCGTTTAATAACCAGGGCGGAGCGTATAAAAGAAAAGAAGATATGCACAGAATGGCGGAAGCTAACAGGGCATTCGCTCATTTTAGATTTTAATATTTAACAGGAAAGGTAAAAAGATAAATGGCAAAAGGTTCAGATCAACAACTGAAATATACGCGAAACCTCGGTATCATGGCGCACATCGATGCCGGTAAAACGACGACGTCGGAACGTATCTTGTATTATACGGGGTTAACCCATAAAATAGGGGAAGTTCATGACGGAGCGGCTACTATGGACTGGATGGAGCAGGAACAGGAACGTGGCATCACGATCACTTCCGCTGCCACCACAGCCAACTGGAAATATGATGATGAAACGTACAAAATTAATTTGATTGACACTCCGGGACACGTGGATTTCACGGTCGAAGTAGAACGTTCCCTCCGTATTTTGGACGGCGCGATTGCTACTTTCTGTGCGGTTGGCGGTGTAGAACCGCAATCGGAAACCGTTTGGCGTCAAGCAGATAAATATCATGTGCCTCGTATCGGTTATGTCAATAAAATGGACCGTTCGGGAGCAAACTTTTATGAAGTAGTCCGTCAGGTAAAAGATGTATTGGGTGCAAATCCCTGTCCGATTCAAATTCCTATCGGGGCGGAAGAGAAATTCAGCGGAATTATCGACTTAGTTCGTATGAAATCGCTGTATTGGCATGATGAAACGATGGGTGCGGATTATTCAATGGAAGAAATTCCGGCAGAATTAGTCAGCGAAGCCGAAGAATGGCGCGACAAAATGCTTGAAACATTGGCGGAAGTCGATGACAAGTTGATGGAAAAATATTTTGACGATCCAAGTACAATTACGGAAGATGAAATCAAGGCGGCTGTTCGTAAAGGAACATTGTCGATGCAGATTAATCCGATGTTGTTAGGCTCTTCCTTTAAAAATAAAGGTGTACAACCATTATTGGATGCTGCTTGTGCTTATCTGCCCAGTCCGGTGGATACAACAGCGACTGAAGGAACAGATCCCGACGATCCCGAAAAAATATTAACCCGCAAGCCAAGTGCCGACGAGCCGTTTTGTGCGTTGGCGTTCAAGATTGCAACCGACCCCTACGTAGGACGCTTGTGTTTCTTCCGTGTGTATTCGGGCGAATTGGAAGCCGGCTCGTACGTCTATAACAGCCGTTCGGGCAAGAAAGAACGTATTTCGCGTTTGTTTCAAATGCACTCCAACAAGCAAAATCCGAAAGAATTTATCGGTTGCGGCGACATAGGCGCAGGCGTCGGGTTTAAAGATATTCGTACCGGCGACACGATTTGCGACGAAAACCATCCGATTGTATTGGAGTCGATGGATTTCCCGGCACCGGTGATTGGTATTGCCGTAGAGCCGAAAACCCAAAAAGATTTGGATAAATTGGGCATCGGATTGGGTAAATTGGCCGAAGAAGATCCGACATTCACCGTAAAAACCGACGAAGAAACCGGTCAAACGGTTATCTCCGGTATGGGCGAATTGCACTTGGAAATTATCATCGACCGTTTGAAACGTGAATTTAAGGTGGAATGCAACCAAGGTCGTCCGCAAGTATCTTATAAAGAAGCAATCACCAAAGCGGTTGAATTGCGTGAAGTTTATAAGAAACAAACGGGTGGTCGCGGTAAATTTGCCGATATGATTGTTCGCGTGGAGCCCGCAGATGCAGATTTTGAAGGCGAATTGCAATTCATTGATGCTGTAAAAGGTGGTAACATTCCGAAAGAATATATTCCTTCCATTCAGAAAGGGTTCCAACGCGCCATGAAAAACGGTGTATTGGCAAGTTACGCATTGGATAAACTGAAAGTTACGGTATTGGACGGCTCTTATCACCCTGTCGATTCCGACCAGCTTTCGTTTGAAATTTGTGCGATACAGGCATTCAAGAGTGCAGCCGAAAAAGCCGGTCCGGTGTTGAAAGAACCGATTATGAAAATCGAGGTCATCACTCCGGAAGAAAGTATGGGCGATGTGATCGGCGATTTGAACAAACGTCGCGGACAAGTGGAAGGCATGGATACCAGCCGTACAGGCGCGCGCATTGTGAAAGCACATGCACCGCTTTCGGAAATGTTTGGATATGTAACAGCCTTACGTACAATTACTTCCGGTCGTGCAACCAGTACGATGTCGTTCTCGCATTATGAAGAAGTTTCTCCTTCGGTAGCGAAAGCGGTGTTGACGGAGGTAAAAGGGCGTGTAGATTTGATAAAGTAAGCGGACACAATCTTATTTTATATTTTTTCGGCGTGGATAAATTCTGCGCCGAAAAAAAACTATAAAAATTTTACTTTTCTTACAAAAATGTAAAACAAATAGCTATATTTGTACGTTATTTGGATTTATTCAGATAATAATAAATATAAAAAATGAAAAACGAACAGAGAACAAAAGAAAATGATATGAGTACACTCAAATTTACTCATCCCGAAAAATACTTCGATGAACTACTATTCAATTGGTTCCAGAGGTTGATTGTGTCTAAAAATTCTCTGCTTGTTGCCATTGTCCGAAAATGTCCGAGACTGATAGAATACCTCGTTGCAGAAGCAAAAAAGAACGGCATAGAAATTGATGTAGATGATTTGAATGTAATTTCAGATTGTGCTCTGCCTTTTGTCTTGCCTACTCTTTTGAAAGAAAACGATAACCAATGTTATTACAATGGGAAATTAATTGACAATATTATATTGTTGGATGAGGCTATTTATTTTGGCTCTACGTTTGAGATGATATATGGCATCATTCTTACTGGATTAAAACACTTTGACAGCCCACTTTCTAAACAAAATGTACATTCATTGCCTGCTGTTGTGTCGGAAGATGCAAGACGAATAAAAGATATACTTAAATTTGACTTGTTTAACGATGTGGATTTTGATAAATTATTGATAGAAAAAGAATTAATACCCCTCTATATTGATTTTGTTCTTTCAAAATTTAGAGAATTAGGCAAACCCTGTGATGTGGAGTTTCCGATTATTTATCTAAAACTTAAAGAAAACTCAAGTGATGGTAATAAAAGTAAATTTATAGGAGGAGAATTAGAAAAACTAAGGAAACGTTTACTGCCAAATAGTGTGCAAGAACCTTATGTAACAGATCATTATACAGATTCATTCTATTCTGACAGCAATTTTGGAGTTACTGAGTCCATTGACAGTTGGACTTTGCTTTTGGACGAATTGTCATTCATGGATAAACATGTAGTTAGTCCTGATTTTCAAAAAATCAGAGTATTTTTCACTTCGGGAAATGAGAAACTCAGTTTGGCATCGTATGCTCCTTGTGCTATACCTCAGCGATTGTTAATAGAAAATTCTCCTTTGTTTGAAGGGACTGCGTTGGCTCCTTTGTGGAAAAAAGTATTTAGGGCAGCTAAAGTTGGCGAAAAAGAATTTGAACCTTCTTATCAAAAAGTAACGGACGCTTTGGCTTATGAAAATATGCCTGAGGATACACATTTCATGCAATGGTATTTGCAGACTAAGCAATATCAGGAACAGACAAAGAAAAGTTTGGTTGTTTGGGCTAATTATCTATTATCTTTTGCGAAATTATTGGACATATCCAAAGAACTTAAAAACTTGTTTGATTTTGAAAGTAATGTAATTGATATTGTTGATTTAAATTATCTTATTGGTCATGATTTGGCAAAAGAGATACGATTAGAGTTGCTTAATCTGTTACAATCAGATGCAGTTGTGCAATTACCCACCGTATATATAGATCCAATCAAGCAATTTAAATTGATACCGGAAGATTATCAAAGAGCATACGAGAAACATAATCAATCGGATTTTTTTGATTGTACCAGTATTTCAGGATTGGTATCTGCTGAATTTAGTAATCAGCACAAATATATTGAAATTCCGAGCAGAAGACCATGCGTTCATCAAAATGTAGATAGGTTGAAATTTGGTGTGACTTACACGTCCATGATGGATGACTTTTATCTTTATTTTGGGAATAGAAGTGACCGCTTGCGTGTGAGGATACATAAGGCTGTGGATAGACGCGTAGATAGAGGCAGTATTGTTCCTAAATATGTAAATGTTGACGGAACTTATTTGCGTTTATTTAGAGCCGGAGAAAATGAAGATCAATACAAAGATCAATTGAATCGCCTTCTGTTGCTCATATTAAAAATGTTGAAAGAGGAAACTAAACGGAATGAAATTCCGGAGCGTATCATCAACACTTGTTTTAATTTTACTTTGAGCGGAGAAATATTACCTGAAGAAAAGTTACGTCTCTTAAGAGGAATAGAATTTTCAACGCAATTGGATGGTAAAGGTTGGGGTTATAAAACATTTTTTTGCGATAGAGAAAAGAAACAGTCTGTTTTGCAACATTGTATAGATAGTGGGTTATTGATTAAATCAAGTTTGTCGTATTATAAACTATCGAATGATTTTGATAGTGATGAAGCGATAGTTGTTAACAAGGAAATAAATGACCTTTTAAGGCAGCGCGTGCAGTTGGTTGCTACTTTGTATTCTTCCTTGTCAGCTTCGACTGTTCGGGAAATTTGTAATTGGAGTCTTGTACAAGATGAAGAAAAAGAAGGCAAATATCTCGAAAACTTACAACAAGAACTTGAAAAGATAAGAAAAGAATTAAAACTATTTATTTCAAATCAAGATGCCCGAAAATTGGATAACCTAAAAAAACACATTATAGATGTTTTTGATGCCGTTCCTGATAACGATATTGAAGATATAAAGGAAGAAATGTTGCTACAGTCGGAGAAGTTTACGAATGAAGTGAAAATTCTTTATAATAAGTTATACGGAAGTGTATCTGACAGTATAAATCGCTCTAATGAAACTCCAAAGATTAAGGAATTAAATGATAAAGTAAGTTGTTTTGATAAAGTCATTTTGTTGTTAACCTTGAAATTTTCTGATCAAAAGAAAGAAAAACTTGAATATGCAATTGATGATTTACAAGATAAATTGAGTGCAAGGCTTGCTGAAGCAAGCCTGAATTGGTTGGAAACAATGAAAGATGCTTCCCATTTTGAGAATGAGCAAGGCGAAGGTTTTGACCTTAACATTCTTAAAATAGTTGATATCATATAATCTTACTTTCTTATGAAGAATCAAGTTTTATCTGTTTTAGATAGTGTAGATCAGGAAATTCAAGCAGATACAACACATACTGATGCTGAAAAAAAAGAGCTATTGTTTTTTTCTTTCCTTGTAAGATATTTTTTTTCGTCTGATGTGTCAATTCAGGGATTTTGTTCTCTTGATGCACCAGCAGATACATTCTTTCAATTTCTTCAGAATTATTTTTCTAAAGGACTAACCAAACTTGAGAGTTCCGCCGTACAGATACAAGACATAAATGGATTTAAAGAACAAGCCTTAGGCATTGTACAATCTATAGACCAAGAAGAAAATCCGCAGGCAAACCATGATCAGCAAAACGAAGTACAACCTACTCCAGAAGGAACAGGACAGCCAACTACAGAAGTGACAGACACTGTGCGTGATTATCGAATCAAGGAATTAACGGTCAGCGATTTCAGAAAGATACCTCCTAAGGCAAATGGAAAACCATTTGGATTGAAACTGTACAACAATGCGAAAAGTTTGATATTGATAGGAGGAAATAGTACCGGAAAAAGTTCTTTGTTTGGATCTTTAGAATTTGTCTTGACAAATTCCATTAGTGAGGCTAAATTGCGTGAGACAACTGATTTCTTTGCGGGAGTACCGGACATAAAAGTCACTACTCATAATGGTCATTCTTTTCAAAATTTTGTTCAGTTTGACAACGAATTAAAACACTTGGATATAAGCCCCTGTTTTTGTTCCGAACAGGATATTATACATATAGGCAAACGCGGAGTGGACGATTGGAATGATTTTTTTCTTGAAAATTTAGGATTAAAACCTTTGTATAATTTAAAACAGTGCCTTGGTAAGAAAAAAGGAGAATGGAATAATATAGAGGCACAAAAACGAGAATTATTGGCAAGAGAAGAACAATTAAAAGGGGAAACTCGTGAGCTAATCAGTCAAATACAAACTGAAGGGGTGCTGAAAATTGATCATAAATTAATAGACGTAATGACGATAGAATTAGAGTATCTGAGACTCATCACGCAAGATACAAATTGGCATAACAAATCTTCTGATGAAAAAATAAAAGAGTTAAAAGAGAGAATGTGCAACATTATCAGTCAAATTGAAGCACAAACGGATAGTCATTTACACACAAATTTAGTTCAATGGCTCAAAGATCAGTACATGGCATATCCAAAGACTAAATCAATATTATCTCCGGATGATGAAGATAGTATCATCAATAACATTATCCAGTTATATCAAAAAGAATTAAAGAAATCTCTTAAATCTATCGAAGATGTTTTTTTGGATAAGCAGCAACCTTTAATGGAGGCACATTGTGAAAAATACCATGAATTTTGTAAGGACAACGAAAAATTACCTACAATTGATGTCCGTTTAAATACACCATTAGTTCGATATTTAGATTATTTGGAAAAGGCTTTAAACCAAGAAGTTCTGTCGCGGTTTAACTCAATCAGACCCACAATTCAATCAGCCCTAAAATTATTTATGGATGATACTGAAAAGTTATTGATAACTCCAGAGGAATCTACAGAATCCACAGAGAATACTAAAATTACAATAAAAATTAAGGTTGATGGCGTTGAGCGTTATCCGAAAAATTATTATAATACTTTTCGATATAAGCTCTTTTGTATGATGTTGAAGATATCAACTGCATTTGCATTGATGGAGAAGCATCGTATTAATTTGCCGATAGTTCTTGATGATGTATTTTATGCTAGTGATTATCATAATAAATCTCAAATCACAGATTTTATAAATGCCTTATTGGAATCATACAAAACAATCTTTCCTCAAGAAAACTTGCAATTGATTTGTTTTACCCATGATGAATTAGTTTTGGAAGCCATACAAAAGAGTGATATTGCTCAAGATAATTGTATTTTTGGTCGCTTACTGGAACCGGAATCTATTATTACTGCGGCAAATGTTCTCGGTGCAGAAACCACGATCAATAAATATTTTCATTTGAGTGACATGTTTAATTTATATGTAGAACTATTTAAGAATGAATAAATTAATTACATCAATCATGAAGAATCCATGTTGGAAATATATTATAGGGTTTGTTTTGATAGTTGGATTGACTTGGGTTATAATTAAGACGACAGAGTCTCACGCAAGTAAACTAACCGATGACACCCTAAAATATGTTGAAAAAGTAAAACAAGAAGGAATAAAAACTGATTCTGATCGTTTCTCGATGAATTTGAAAGCTCAGGTGCAGTTAGAATCTTTACCTCCGCAAAAAAAGGATTCCCTATATATCCGCCTAATGACGGATTTAAATGAAAACCACAATAGTAATCTTACTAATATTCTTGCAGATATGCGTCAAGAATATAACAGTCAAGTAACGCTCTTAAATAATTGGGTGGCTATTTGGGTGGCAGTATTAGGTTTTTTGGGTTTGGTGTGGCCATTAATTGTATCCTATATGTTTAAGCAAAACACGGATAAATTAGAGGGAGACTTCCGAAGAGAAATAGATAAATACAAAGAAGATATTGAATTGTCCAAATGTGCAATACATATTTCCACTTCTCTTAGTTGTGTCAAAGATATGAAGGAATACAGAATCGGTGCATTTTATTCATTAACAGGAATGAAACAATTTTTGCTTATATTTGAATTGTTAAATCAACATACAGACAAATTGATTGATACAATTAGAAATAGAGAACAAGGGGAGATACCCAAAGAAATTCTATATCTCTATGTGCTTCAATACAAATCGTTATTAAGCGAACTTGAGTTATTATATACCCACAATTATATATTGGGTGCTACAATCAACATCGAAAAATTAAGAGAATTATTAGATCAAATATTATTACAATTAGATAATGCAAATTGTGATAAAAATGATTTGGCTAACAATATACAGAAAATTAGTAATTATTGGAATAACATCAAAGTTATATTGAAAACACAAATAGAATCTATCATGCAATAAATTTTCCTATACAATAGTATTGTTTTTTCAATAAATTATTCGTAACTTTGCACCCCATTTTGTATGTAAATGGAATTGATATGGCTTTAGGGAGAAAATGGCTCTTTTCTAAAATATATCAATAAATGCAATAAATAATAATTTATTTAAATTAAATTAAAATGAGTTCGAGCCAAAAAATCAGAATTAAATTGAAGTCTTACGACTACAATTTGGTGGATAAATCTGCCGAAAAGATTGTAAAAACGGTGAAAGGTACGGCCGATTACGTGAGTGGCCCCATTCCATTGCCTACACACAAACGGATTTTTACCGTCAACCGTGCAACGTTCGTGA
>BNTW01000095.1 GCA_025996895.1 Bacteroidia bacterium
TGTTGTTTCACAACGCTTTATTATTGAAGCGATTTTTTAGCGTGTTCGGTAATCCGCCAAACTCACGAAAAAATCAGATGTATTTGCAAGAACTATTGACTTTCGGGGCGATAGCTGCTTAGGTTAGATAAATTTTGAACGAACTATTGATAGAATGAAACCCTGAATATTGAAAATAAAGTGTAACTTTGCAACGAAAAAATAACATAGATATGAGTACAGATATGAATTCATACCGCTTTATTAGCGATACAGAGCCGACAGACCAGCAACTTCTTACGATTATGAAAGAGGTTGAGGCAGACGTGCGCCAAAAAAGTTTGGAAAGAAAAAATATCATTAAAGAAAATCTTAAACGAGAATATGATAATGCTCGTGCAATGTTTCCTGATTTGTAGCCGATGGAAAAGCCCAAACTTTTGATAGTAGCAGGTCCGAATGGTTCGGGGAAAACTTCCGTTACCGGAAAAATTCTGAAGCACGAATGGGTTGAAGGTTGCGAATACATTAACCCTGACTTTATTGCTCGTGATGTATTTGGCGATTGGAACTCAAAAGAAACAGTAATGCAAGCGAAGGACAACTAACTAAACAATACACCCAAATACACGATTGGGCGAACGTGATTTTTGAGAAGATAGATGAAAATTTCACGCAAATTTAAACCGCATCACCACTTCGCCCGTTTCCCTGTCAATCTCTATTTTCTGATTTTCCAACCCAATATCTTTGCCTGTGGACATTTTGAACAGTCCGGCTAAAAATTGCATCCCGTTATTCATCACTTGTTCTATTTCGGCGGATTTCTTTTCGGTTGCAATTCTTTCCTGCTCTTTTTGTTGCTGTTCTTCTTGTTCTTCAAACAACTCCAATTGTACAGTTTCGGAAGAATCTGCAACAATTTCTGTTGGGGTTTCAATCAGTTGATTTTCTGACAAATCATCTTCTTTTTGCTCTGCTTTGAGTTCCTGTTCCTTGATTAAGGCTTCTATTTGTTGGATAAACTGCGAACGTCCTTTGGTTGAAAAATCAACATAATTGGTTGTGTTTTTATCCGAAAGAACGCCGTCGAACAGGTTTTGCTTTACCAATAATCCTGCAGCAATATTTTGTTCTATTGAGAGTCTGGTAATAAAATTGTAAATAGTCAGTTTGTGGCTCTTTTGCCCCAAGCGGTCTATACGTCCGATGCGTTGATTTTTCTTGGCGGGATTCCACGGCAATTCAAAATTAATCAAAATATCAGCTACTTGCAAATTCAGACCGGCTCCTCCGGCTTCTGTGGAAAGGAAAATCTTACATTCGGGCGTATCTTCAAATTTGCGGATGAGTTCGCCGCGCAACTTTACCGGAACTTTTCCGTTCAGTTCCACAAAGCCGACATTGTTCTCTCGCAACAATTGTCCGATTAATTTATGTACTTTTACCCATTCGGAGAAAATAATAATCTTGCGGTTGGTATTTTGAATATCCAATTTCTCGAACAAAATATCGCGCAATTCTTCTAACTTGGGCGATTCATTGGTTTCATCATCAATGAGATAAGTTGAATCGCAGACCATTCGAGCGCTATTGAGCAGTAAAGTCAGTTTCTGCAGATCGTAAGGCGTCAGGAATTTTTTGCGGATAATTTGAGCGATACCTTGCATGTAACCGGCATGATATTCGCTTTGCATGGGCGACAGTTTTACCGGAACATCTATTTGTTGAACAGCAGGCAATTGACTCAAAACGGCGCTTTTTTCCCGGCGAATAAGAATGTGAGAAAGTTTTTCATTCAACGGATTTAAATCATAATAGCCGTTGATTTTATTCGGCTTTTCGGGGTCAAAAAGGCAGTGTTGATAGGAAAATTCCCACAATGGACCCAAGAAATACGGGTCTATTGTACTGATAATGGAGAAAATATCTATCAAACGGTTTTCTATCGGCGTACCGGTTATTACCAATACATGCTTGTATTTCAAACGGTTGATCGAAGAAGCCGTTTTCGTTTCGTAATTCTTTATTTTTTGCGCCTCGTCCAAAATCAGGAAATCGAAATCAGCTTTGTTAATAGCCTGACTGTCGCGTAAAATCGTTTCGTAATTGACGATGAAAAAGAAATAATTATCGTCCTGATATTGTTTGGCTCGCTCTTCCGGTGTTCCGGACAGTATCAAGGCTTTTTCGTCCGTAAATTTTTCAATTTCTTTTTTCCATTGCGATTTCAAGGTTGCGGGACAAACCACCAGGGTTTTGCGAAAACCGAAAATCTGCTTTTTCAGCGCGGCAGTTACAATGGCTTGAATCGTTTTTCCAAGTCCCATTTCATCGGCGATAATTGCTGCTTTACGGAAAAGTGCGAACTTTACGCCTTCTTGTTGGTAGGGGAAAAGTTGCGCCGAAATAGACGAAAAATCAACTTCCTGTTTCTGTCTTAATTCGTTCAACATCAATTCTTCGTAGCGAAGTTCCACTTTTTCTTTCACTTCAGGGCGAATACAAATCGTTTCATAATTCCTGGCTTCTTCAATAAAGGGCAAGAATGTTTCCACTTCCGAATCTTCAATGAAGGTCGATTTTTTAAAGAATTTGGAAATCAACAGTTTTTCATCCAGCGGCAATTCGCCTTCGTAATGCCACGAAATTTTGTAATCGTTCAAAGGGTCGCAATAAATTTCGATAAAAGGATATGTTTTGGATAAGCGGTCATACAAGACCTTGTTTTCCTTTAACTTACGAAACGCATACATAATGTGTTTTGTAGTTCCGAGTTTATTGAGTCGGGAGTCGGAACTGTCGCTGTATCCGGTTTCATTTTCAAAATCGCGAAGGAAAATCTTGTAGCGAATACCTTTTTCGTTGGTCAAGATATGGTCGCCATAGATATTATCCGCCCATTTAATCCGGTAATCCGCTTTATCGGCTTTCATTCGCCGTTCGGTCAATACCCGTTTAATCATTCCTTGGCGTGAATATTTCTTGTGTTCCGTAATTTCTTTGGGTTGCAATTGTTTTAACTCCGCATCATATTGCAACAGACAGGCATACGTATAACGATTCCAACCCATCCGCTCTCCGTTAACTTCGGGTACGATATGTAGCTTATCATCATCCTTGTCAAAAATAAGTGAAACTTCAATTTCCTTACCGTCTTCTATTAGTATCAAGTCAATGGAAACAGCCGATTGAGACAAAATTGTGCAATCATTGTTATTAAACAGAATTTCACCGTAAGTCAATTCTGTCGGGGCTAGTGCTTTTTTTACGTCTTCAATTAGGGAAGCGATGTTATTCATGAATAATTGTTTTTAATTTGCGAGGACAAAGGTAGCATTTCCCATTGAAAAAATGAGCGGAAAAAGTCAAGAAATTGCATGTTTTGAAAATTCAGGGGCATAATATATAGAAAAATTGGTAGGAGCGTAGGGGCAGGGAGCGCCCTGCCCCTACATCGAAACCGCACCAAACCAATTGAAACGTGCGACGCCTCACGTTTATTTTTTGTAAAACCTGTCAATATTCCAATTCGCCGGGTTGTTGGTGATGTATTCTGCAATACGCGCATGGTCGTTGGTGTCGCGGATAATGTGTTCCCATAGATTGCGTTGCCATGAAAATTCGTAACCCGCAAGGCGAATGTTGCGCGTTACGGCGGATTTGAATGAACGCATTATTGCCGCAAACGAGCCGGATTTTGGCGAAATATTTGACATATATTCATTTTTTTCGTAATCGGTTTGATGGGCGTATGTATATATCCGGGTACTAATTTGGTGATGAAGTTCAAAATCGCGACAATCTAATGTGGGTCAAGTCTGGAGTTCTGAGATTATTGCTGCCGGAAGGGGCGGAGCTGTTTATCTTTAACCGTGATCTTACCATGGTTTACGGACATGTAACAGCAGCTCAAAACACGAAAGATTACAAATTTCAGACCGATTTGGTTGCCGGAGATACTGTAACCATTCGGATTTCCGAATATTCTATTTTTCAATCGGCAGTATCGGCCAATACTCTATCATGTCATAAGGATGTAAATTGTTATACTACAACCTGGGGCAATGAGTCGGATGCAGTTGGATTAATGCTTGTAAATGGAAATGCTTTTTGTACGGGAGCATTACTAAACACTACCTATCAAACTTCAATTCTATTCATTGTCGGGTATCCTATGCAAAGAATTAACAGCTCCTTTACGTGAATTAAATCCTGTCAATGTCAGTGATTTACCCAATGGAATATATCTTGTATCTATATTATCCGGCACTAACTACGCGCCGGTAAACGAAACACATAAAATAGTAATTAACAAATAATTTATAATTTATCAGTATGAAAACAAATATTTTTTTAACAGTTATTTTATTACTTGGCTTTGTTTCTTGTAATATTCCATAGAGCGGTGAGGTCAAAGATTGGGGAATTGCCCGGTGCTGTATCAAAAATGAAAATTCTCCGTTGCCCAAAGGAAAATACAGTACGGAATTTACGTTCAGAAACAACTTCCCAATTTCAGAAATGGTATGGTCGGAAAAAGACAAGAAAGAAATCAGATGGGGTACTGATGAACAAGTTTCAGTTGGCCCTTTAACTTTCAAATTGAACTTTGAGGTAAAATAAGCCCAAACTATTCCCAAGCCAGCGCGCTTGCGCCCAAAATAGCTGCTTCGGCGTCGTTCAGTTGCGAAACGATAATTTTTGTCTTTCCTTTATATAAATGAAGAATATTTTTGTCGATCGCTTCATTCAACGGCTCAAGTAAGTATTTACCCGCGTGCGCCAACCCGCCGAAAAGAATAATCGCCTGCGGACTGGAGAACGCAATAAAATCGCTGATGGATTCGCCTAAAATTCTTCCCGTAAAATTGAAAATGTCGATTGCCAATGGGTCGCCTTTTTCGGCTGCATCAAAAACGTCTTTCGAAGTAATCGGACGGTAATTGATGTCGCGCAAAAGTGATTTTTTTCCCGGGTATAACTCCAAAAATTCGCGTGCCGTTCGAGCTACACCGGTAGCCGAAGTGTAGGTTTCCAAACAACCCGACCGGCCGCAACCGCAAGTGCGTCCGTTGTGGCGAATGGTTATCACGTGTCCTAATTCGCCGGCGAAACCGTCATGGCCGGCAACCAACTGTCCGTTGCAGACAATGCCGCTGCCTACACCTGTGCCCAGCGTAATAACGATAAAATCTTTCATGCCTTTGGCCGAGCCGTAAATCATTTCGCCCAAAGCGGCGGCATTTGCATCATTTGTCAATTTGCACGGCAGGCCGGTTTTTCCCGTAAGCTGTTGAGTCAAAGGAAAAACGATGTGTTTTGCCCAAGGAATATTGGCAGCTCTCACAATCGTGCCGTCATTCATATTACCGTCAGGAACACCCATACCGATACCTTTTATTTGGCCGGTCAGACCGTTTTGCTCAACGACAGTATTAATGGCCGTTCCCAGAGCCTCAACATATTCTTCGCCCGTGACATAATCGCCAGTAGAAATCTCACCACGATACAAAATATTACCTCGCGCATCTACAACCCCAAAAGCTGTATTTGTGCCACCCATATCTACCCCTATCACATAGGATAAATTCATTGTCTTTTCCATTTCTTTTAGAATATTAAAGTTTTTACGAATTGCAAATGTAAAACTAATTAGCGAAAAAGTTAGCTCTATCAAAAAAAATATTTAGTTTTGTGGTGACTTTAAAAATGATTTACCATGAGATTAATTATTCAAGAAGATTATCCTTCTCTTTCGCACTGGGCTGCCTATTATGTAGCCTCTAAAATTCTAAAAGCGCGTCCTACGCCGGCTCAACCGTTCGTTTTGGGATTGCCTACCGGCTCGTCGCCAATATATATGTATAAATGCCTGATAGAATTATACGAAAAAGGCGTGATTTCGTTCAAAAATGTAGTTACGTTTAACATGGACGAATATGTTGGTTTGCCGGAAAATCACCCGGAAAGTTATCATTCTTTTATGTGGAATAATTTTTTCAGCCATATCGACATTCAACCTGAAAATGTCAATATCCTGAATGGAAATGCGCCGGATTTGGATGCCGAATGCAAACGTTATGAAGCGAAAATCAAATCTTTGGGTGGAATTGACCTGTTTTTAGGTGGAATTGGCCCTGACGGACACATTGCTTTTAATGAGCCGGGGTCGTCGCTGACTTCGCGCACACGGGTAAAAACGCTCACGACCGACACGATTATTGCGAATTCCCGCTTTTTTAACAACGACTTGAACAAAGTGCCTAAAACGGCTCTGACAGTGGGAGTTGGAACGATTATGGACGCCAAGGAGATTTTGATTATGGTGAATGGACATGCGAAGGCTCGCGCGCTGGCACAAGCCGTCGAGGGGCCTGTCAATCATCTATGGACGATTTCGGCGTTGCAAATGCACCCGAAAGGAATTATCGTTTGCGACGAAGCTGCCTGCTACGAATTGCGAGTCGGGATTTATCAATATTTCAAAGATATTGAAAAAAATAACTTGAATTACGAAAGTCTTTTGTTATATTTGCAACCGGATTAAAATTTATAATTGTTAAACATATAATTTAATTATTCATGACTGTACAGAAACAACAGAGCAACACCGTTGCTATCGTGATGATGATCTTCCTGTTTGCGATGATCTCCTTTGTTACTAATCTGGCTGCACCTATGGGTGTGATTGTTAAAGCCCAATTTCTCGAAGGCTCTGCCAACGCGAACTTTCTGGGCATGTTGGGAAATTTTGCTAACTTTTTGGCCTATTTGTTCATGGGTATTCCCGCTGGTCTGTTGCTCCAAAAATTGGGGTATAAAAAAACGGCTTTGATAGCGATTGCCGTAGGTTTCATCGGGGTATTCATTCAATACTTTTCAGGTGTAAATGCCAGCTTTATTATCTATTTGTTAGGTGCTTTTGTCTGCGGTTTTTCGGTATGTATGTTGAATACAGTGGTTAATCCGATGTTGAATACATTGGGCGGCGGCGGCAAAAAAGGCAACCAATTACTCCAAATCGGAGGATCTGTCAATTCGCTGGCTGCAACGATTACGCCGTTGTTAGTAGGTATTCTTGTCGGACAAGTAACCCGTGAAACAGCGATTACCGATGTTAATCCGGTACTCTTTATTGCTATGGGAATTTTTGCAGTGGCATTTATCATTTTGTCTTTGGTAAAAATCCCTGAGCCGCATTTATCCAAAAAGACTTCTGCCGCGAAAGACAAATATAGTCCGTGGGCATTTAGCCATTTTGTTTTAGGTGCTATCGGAATTTTCGTATATGTAGGGATTGAAGTAGGTATTCCGGGAACGCTGAATTTGTTTCTGGCTGATCCGGTTGCCGGATTAAATGCCACTACCGCTGCGGCTACGGCGGGTGTTGTTGCTGCTACTTATTGGTTTTTAATGTTGATAGGACGTTTTGTCGGAGGCTCTATCGGTGGTAAAGTTTCCAGCAAAACGATGTTGTCGGTTGCTTCGATTGTAGGTATCTTGTTGGTATTGATTGCTATTTTCTCGCCGATTACGACCAAAGTTTCCATGCCGGTATTTACAGGATCGGGGTTTGACATGGCACAAGTGCCGTTGGGTGCGTTGTTGCTGGTGTTGGTTGGACTTTGTACTTCGGTGATGTGGGGCGGAATTTTCAATCTGGCCGTAGAAGGTTTGGGCAAATATGTAGCGGCTGCTTCCGGAATTTTCATGATGATGGTAGTAGGTGGCGGCATTCTTCCCTTGCTTCAAAACTTCATTGCCGACAAAGCCGGTTATATGATTTCTTATTGGGTACCACTTATCGGACTTGCCTATCTGCTGTTCTATGCTTTGGTTGGCAGCAAAAACGTGAATAAAGACATTCCGGTGGATTGATATTTCTTTTTGATTAAATTTAATAAAGTATCTAAGGAAGTTTGGTAGTTTTACCGGATTTCCTTAGATTTTTTTTTATATCTTTGCCGGAAATATCAAACATCAATTTATCATGAAAAGAACAGGTAGTTTTTTGTTATTGCTTCTGTTGGCCGGAAGCGTCGTTTTTGCACAGGAAAAATCCATCAAAAATGTGATTATACTGATCCCTGACGGAACTTCATTGAGTGCGGTGTCGGCTGCCCGCTGGTATCAACGCTATAACAATCCCGAAAAAATACATTTAAATCTCGACCCCTATATATGTGGAACGATACTAACCTATTCGTCCAACGCGCCTATCGGCGATTCCGCTCCTACGACTTCCTGTTATATGACCGGTTATCCAAGTCGTGCGGGTTATGTGGCTACTTATCCGCCTGCCGATCCGGAAAACGATATAGTTCCGAACGATCCCGGCAGGGCTTTTCAACCCTTGATGACGGTGATGGAAGCTGCCCGGATTACGCAAAGCAAAGCGACCGGATTGGTTTTTACTTGTGAATTTCCTCATGCTACGCCGGCTGATTGCATGTCGCACAGCTACAATCGCGGAAAATATGAATGGATTGCTCCCCAAATGGCACACAACAATATTGATGTCGTGATTGGCGGCGGCGTTTCTCTGCTGAATGATGAATCGAAAAATTATCTGCTTAACCAGGGCTATGGCGTTTTCTTCAACGACGTGAAAAACTTCCGGAATTTTGCCGGAAATAAAATGTGGGCATTATTCCGTGACAAGGATATGTCGTACGACATCGACCGCGACACAGTTGCCGAGCCTTCGTTGGCGGAGATGACTGCTAAAGCCATTGAAAAACTGTCGACTAATCCGAATGGTTTTGTCTTGATGGTGGAAGGCAGTAAAATCGACTGGGCAGCTCACGCCAACGATGTGACAGCGATTATCACCGATATGCTCGCTTTCGACAAAGCTTGCGGTGTGGCTTTCGATTTTGCCGAAGCCAATGGTGAAACGTTGGTTGTGGTTGTTCCCGACCATGGAAACAGCGGATTGAGTATCGGCTCAAGCAAATGTCCCAATTATGGCGGTATGACGAAAAACGAATTATTCGGCCAAGTTTCGCAATTCAAAACAAGTGTTGATGGCTTGATTAACCGTCTGCATAACACAGACGCTTCGCAACTGAAAAAAGTGGTTTATGACTTGACGGGTATTTCGCTGACCGACGACGAATATAAACAGCTTTTGCAATGCAGTGATTACAACCGGAGTTCACTTTCCAATGATGAGCGCATGAAAGGTTCGAAACTGACCAAAGTGGTGGCTAAAATTCTGGATAATCACACTTGCTTCGGCTTCACCACCGGCGGACATACCGGCGAAGAAGTTTTTTTGGCAGTGTTAGATCCTACCGATAACCGGCTCACCGGCAATCACACCAATATCGATTTAAATCATTATTTGCGCCGTTCGCTCGGTTTGCAGTCTGATTTGGAAGCCCTGACAGACGAATATTTTGCCAAACATACGGAAGTTTTTGCCGGACAATCCTACACGGTTACGACCAAAAACGATGTTCCGACGCTGGAAGTAAAAAACAACAATAACGTACTCGAAATCCAGCCCAACACCAACATCGTCAAGTTCAACGGAAAAGAAATTTTACTGAATAGCGTGGTGGTGTATGTGGATAAAAACAATACGTTTTATTTGCCCAAGTTCCTGAAAGGATTGATATAAAATGGCATTAAGACAATTGTGCATATCTTGCCATTTTCTTACTAAAAATAGTAACGCAATCCCGTACTTAATCTAAGTTGTCCTAAACCTTCTTCCGAACCATCTTCATAAATATATGTCGATTTACTTCCATTTTCGTCTATACGTGCTTCTTTAAGAATGCCTGTTATCATTGAAAAATCGACGCCAATGCCCCAGTTTTTGCTAAATTTATACTCTCCGCTTATTCCCCATTGAAATCCTACTGTTGCTCCATTCAATTTCCAATATTGATTATTGAGGGATTCTTTTGTATAATAATTCAAATATCCGGCACCGGCACTCATATTAAAAATCCACTTTTAATCATTTGTTGCAGTACGCATCACAAACGCCGGTCCGATAAAAGTAATTATATCTTTAGAATACAACATTCCTGTTTCGCCGGTCGCTTCCAATTGGGCATAAATACTATTATTCGCATAGTAAGAAGAATACAACAAACCAACACCATAGATATCATTAAAATAATAATGAAACGAGCCGTCCCATACCATTCCCGACATCATTTTTTTATAAAAATCACGTTTTTCTCCTGGCAAATCACTTGACAATTTAGCTCCTCGCCAGCCATATCCTATATTTGCACCTATTTTAAATTTAGGATATACCGGTTTCATTACTGTTTGCTGAATTGCGACAAATTCTTCAACAGTAGTGTTATCTATCGCCTGACCGGTCTGTGTATCTTTGACTCTCAAAATAATTGCAGCCATTTGGTGGCAGGAACTTCCCCAAAATGAAGGTTTTTTGTGATCTGTTATACAAACTGCATTTCCTCCCACTTTGCGGGCTTCATTTTTCCCCTATAAATTCTATCAAAGAGCGCGATAAAAAAACCTCCAAATATCGCCTTGAGTTGCGATTTTCCCCTTCGAGTTTGGCTTATCCGAACATTCAGACAGGCATTAACTCAAGTTTGTGTGCTTATGCCCCCTGGGGCAAGTAACATTTGGCCACTTTGCGAACGGGGT
>BNTW01000096.1 GCA_025996895.1 Bacteroidia bacterium
CGGCACTATTTCGTATTTGATTTGCGCCGATACATCGCTATTACGCTCATTGTGGATGCTTGTTTTTACCTTGATAGTCCGGTAATCGGCAGTATTCAGATTTTCAATGTAGATGTCTTCGATGGCGGTTTTATCGGTGGCGACCAATTCCACTTTGCCGTTGATACCGCCAAAGTCGCGCGAGGGTGGTAATTGATAATTTCCCCACTGAACCATGGGTGTATCGCCCCACCATCTTCCGTTTCCGCCCGGATTGGTAATGCGGATAGCGATGCGGTTGGTTTTTCCGTATTGGACGGCAGGAGTTATATCGCAATGATAGGGAACATTTCCGACAATATCATATCCGGTAAGCTGTTCATTGACGAATATTTCGGCACGCAAACGGTAACTCTCCAAGTTTAAATGGATGGTTTTATCCGCCCATGATTCGGGAATAGATACATCCTTCCAAAACCAGAACACCCCCGGCAGCCAGGTATCTACTTTGCCGTCGGGTGTGAGGTATTCCTCTGCTATGGCGGGCAAATTAACTGTTACAGCACCGTTCGGAGTGCCGTTTAAGGTTTCCCAACCGCCCGTAGGTTTGGGTGCGGTTTTAGCCAATTCGGAAATAACGACATCTTCCGGCAGGTAGAGCGAATCGTTTAGCCAAGTAGCTGACTTATCCTGCCAGAGTTTCCATTCGTCCATAACGGGCAGAATTTCCCTCTTGACTTCTTCTTTTCCACAGGCAACCCATATAAATGCCAGTAACGAAATAAAAATTGTCTTGTTCATTGTTTATTTATTTTCATTGTTTATTTTAAGGGGTCTTCTCTCACGAGGTTATTAACGACCCGTATTTTTGAGATGATTACTCCCTGCCTGTTTTATCTTCATGCTGAGCATATTATAAAACAGCAGGTCGTTCAACGGGTGTTTGTCGTCAACCGGATAGGTTGGGGCAAGGATGATTGTGCCCTTGCCGTAGTCGATTGTTCCGATGAGTACCCGCAAAATATCCGGTCGCGCCACATACGTGCCGAAAACGTGAGTCGGATAATCGCTTTCAAACGGATAAAAACCATTGGGATTGCCGGGAACTTCCCATCCTGTTGTGCCAACTGTTTGCCGGTCATTTAAACCGGTGTTACCTACAAAATAGTCGATATAACCGAAACCGTTGCCATTCCAAAACCCGTTCTGGTGAGCACCCCATTCGGTGACCGCCGCCGATAATACGCCTTTCTCTTTTAGTTTTTTTGCCCAGATGGAATCCAACTTCACCAATAAGGTGGTGCCGTTGTCTTTCACTTTGGATAACATCGCGTCCAAGGTTCCGTCGTCCGGGTTGCCTGCCGCCGCGATGTAGTGGCTTGCTTTTGTCGGGTCAAAGTCCGTTACGGCGGCACGAGCGTTTTCGAGTGCCTGCCGGGCTGCCGTCCATTCATATACCTCACCCGTCAATCCGTTGAAATTGTCCTTGAAACTTGGACGGTTTGTCAGCAGAATCTGTTCCGCTCCGTCTGTGACTTTTTCATTCCGCCCATTGAATAACTCGCCTTCCAGCGTCACGAAACCGCCTCGAAGGCTTTCTTTCAGTTCAATGAAATAATTGGCATAGATGTCCTGCGCATATACATTGCCTCCGGTCACCTGTACGGGGACCTCTTTCCGGTAACTGTCGTCATAGACGCCTGCGCCGTCTTTGAGTTTCAGCACAAGCGTATAATTTCCTGCCGGAAGGATGCCCTGATTGATGAGTTTGATACGGAACGCCGGTTTTCCTACGGAAAATGTTTTGCCGCCTGTTTCTCCGTCGGCTATAACGGTTC
Source organism: Bacteroidia bacterium (assembly GCA_025996895.1). GTDB lineage: Bacteria > Bacteroidota > Bacteroidia > Bacteroidales > Azobacteroidaceae > Azobacteroides. The sequence goes on from BNTW01000096.1 coordinate 1,818, forward strand.
GTCGTTGTATCACGATTTGCAAGGGTCTGGTGTAGTAGGCGTAAATGGACGTGTCGCCTCTTACGTTCCGGGCGTCATCAACGAGACCCGAATACCAGCCGCTGCCTCCTTCCAGTCCGTTGCCGCCACTCCATGCATTGATGGCATAGCCGTCCGCCTGGTTGTATGACATGATATTCTGTGCATTCCGAGCGTCGTTATACATTTTTCCGCTACCGGCGGCTTTGGAAATATCGCCGGGCGTGCGAATCACGCCGCTGCCACTGTCCGCCATGCGATGTCTCGTGAAAAACGCTTCTGTTTTTTGTCCGGGAGCAAGGTAATGGCTGTAATTATATCCTTTATAAGCCGCCCCTTTCGCTTTTTTGATTTCATGGAACATCTTTCCTGTTTCATACCAGTTGTCAGGTCCCGTATAGCACTTGACTTCTCCCCAATACAGAATATTAGTGTTGCCGTCAGTCGGTTCGTGCATATTAAAGTCGGCTTCATCGAAAAAAGCGGCGGCGCCCACGGTATGGTTATCGGTAAAATCCATTCGTCTATGGTTTTCATACGGTCGGATATGTTGTATGAACAGTCCATAATTGCTACTATTTCCGCCAATATATCCGCCGGACGAGTTGTACACAAGCCGGGTGTCGTCCAGCCGGTTGATTTCTTCCATCACCTGCTGCCGCAACGGAGTCCAGGTATTGTCCTCGTTGCTGAGGCAATATATAATAAGGCTGGGGTGGTTGCGGTCGCGAAGAACCATCCGCCGGGCTTTCTCCTGCATCAGTGCTGCCGAAAAGGCGGTTGCCGATACATCGTAGCCTTGACCGCCGGTATGTAAGCCGCCGGGTTCTTCGTGCAGGAACAAACCTCTTTCGTCGGCTTTGTCCAGAACAACCGGATATCCGATACGTCGGTGGAAAGTGAAAGCGTTTTGCCCGATAGACTTAGCCGCCAAGACGCTTTTGAGTGCCATTTCTTCCGTGGGATAACCACCCGTAAAGGCGTAGTAGCCAAAGTCAATACCTCCTTTGAAAATCATACGCTTCCCGTTGATAAAATAGTGCGCTTGCGTTTCGCCTTCCGCTATGCTGACTTCAAATACCCTGAATCCGAACCGTTGGTCGGTCGCGTCAATCAGAGTCTGTCCGGCTGTTTGACCGGCAAGCGTCACCTTGCAGACGTACAACGCCGGCGTTTCTATATTCCACAGCGCCGCGTCCGGACAAGTTATCTGCTTCTTAACCAAAATCGGTTCATTTCCTGCCGGAATCGGCAGTTCCTCTGTGCCGGTATAAATTGCAGCACCACCTGAAACGGGCAAAATTTCGTAGTTTATCCGGGCGTTAAGAGCCGTTGTCCGGTGATTGTTGATGGTAGTTCGGACTTCGATGCTCCTGTAATCCGGTGTGCGGAGATTTCTGACAAAAACATCGTCGATGTAGGTATTATCAGTGGCGACAAGTTCCACTTTCCCGTTGATGCCCCCGAAATTGCGGGAAGCAGGAAGCAGATAATTACCCCAACTCACAGCCCCGTAATCTTCCCAGCCTCGTTGATTACCACCCGGATTTGTCACGCGGATGGCAATGCGGTTGCGTTTGCCATAAAGCAGCGCGTTTGTTAAATGGCAACTGTATGGAACGTCACCCACGATATCATATCCGACAAGCGTGGCATTGACGAAGACTTCAATACGCAGTCGGGCGCTTTCTATCTTTAATTGAACGGTTTTTCCTTTCCAGTCGGCAGGGATATTGATGTCTTTCCAGAACCAATATACGCCGGGAAGGAAAGTGGTGATTTTCCCGTCCGGCGTGAAATATTCCTCCACCAATGCCGGTAAATCCACCTTGACGCCATCCTTCGGGAGTTTGTCTAATGTTTTCCATCCGCCCGCAGGCTCAGGTGCTTTCAATGCCAAGGCTGCCAAATCAACGTTTTCCGGCAAATACAATGAGTCGTTTTGCCAGGTGGCGGACGAATCCGGCCACAAGTTCCAAGCCTTCATAACCGGTAAGGTCTTACGACCCGCCGGTTGCGAAAATGCCGACAAACAGCCGATTGTCAATAAAAATACAATACTTAACTTTTTCATGTGTAAATAATTGTTTTATTTACTGTTTTATTCTACTGTTATTCATTTTTACATTCCGATAGCGCAACAAGGCTTCGATATAATAATAATCCGCATAAGTAAGCGGCACATCTATTTCCGACTTAACCGGCAAGTGACCGACGGAATGTTTGAGAATGAAATTGCCGTTGGTTCCTGTTTCTGCAAAATATTCCGGTGACGACAAGGTACGCAGTTGCGTTTCGGCTACCTCTAAATAATTTTTTGCCAGTGAATTTTCCACATATCCGCTCAGTTCAATGAGTGCCGAAGCAATGATAGCACCTGTCGAAGCATCGCGTAAAGCATGGGGAATATTGGGTGCATTGAAATCCCAATACGGAATTTTATCAACAGGCAGATTCGGATGCTTTAAGATAAAATCAGCGATGTGCTTGGCTTGTTCCAGGTATTTCGGATCATGGGTTTCGCGATACATGACGGTATAACCGTAAACTCCCCAGGCCTGACCGCGCGCCCAAGCCGATTCGTCGGCATATCCCTGATGGGTATTTTTCTTTTCCACCTGTCCGGTAACGGTATCATACGATACTACATGATACGAACTGTAGTCGGAGCGGAAATGATTTTCGATGGTCTTGTCGGCATGAGAGATGCAAATATCCTTGTATCGGGGATTGCCCGAAACTTTGGAAGCCCAAAACAGCAATTCCAAAACCATCATGTTGTCTATAATTACCGGAAACTGCCATTGAGCGTTGCTGTCCCACGATTGGATACAGCCTGTTTTTGGGTTGAAACGGCTTGCCAGCGATTCGGCGCCGTTAAGCAGGATGTTGCGGTAAGCGGTGTCGCCGGTAATCAGGAATCCGTTGCCGAAAGAGCAATACAGCATAAGTCCAATGTCGTGCGTACTTTTATTGTATTGTTCTTTTTCGATACGCATCGTGTAATTCTTTGCAGCATCCAACAGTTGCGGATCGTTGCTGTATTGATACAGATACCATAACGTACCGGGCACATAACCGCTCACCCAGCCGGATGACGATGTGGTAAGTAAATTACCTTCCCCATCAATGGTGCGGGGCAATTGATCGGATTTATTTATGAGCGATTTTGCCATCTGCTCATAGTGTTGCACGGAGCGATTGAGCCGGTCGTTGATTAATTCCTCCATTGATTCTTGTTTGGAAGAAAGTTGGATGGTTACACTTTTCCCTGCAAACAGTCCTTGCGGCAGGTCAACCGATACCTCGCTGAAACCGGTAGCTTCATTCCAAACCGAACGATAATTATCTGCCTTTTCAGGGAGTTTACGATTCACGCTTAAATGAATTTTTCCCAATTTTCTTACAGGGTCGGCAACCGATATTTCTTTAATGTGTTTACCTTCGGTTTTGACCAGGATGATGCCCGGTTCATCCATCTCTATTTGCAAACCGCCAACCTCTACTTTGCCTGTTTTGTAGAAAACTGCTTGAAGCATCTGCAATGGACGATGCCATACTGCCTGCACATTCTGAGTATTGACGATATCGACTTTGGGGTTTTGTGAAGCGGCATCCACTTCCTGTTGGCTCGCAGCCGGCATGACGATATACTGATAGGAATCATCAATGTATTGGTAGTAATTATCTTTCGGCTTGGGCGTGTGATTGACCCACAACTTAAACACATCCTTACTCACTTCCTCTTTCGATAAATGGGATTGCCTGCTGATAAGCGACCAACTCCCCGTCTGTGCCTGATTAGACAAATGGACTTGTTCGGGAATGGGAAAGATATAGCCTACGCCATCATGAAATACCCAATTCGGTTCGCTCAAGGTATGTTCGCCTTTGGTAAGTGTTTGTTTGTTTCCTCCGGTGCTAACGACCACATCGCCGTTCAGAAAACATTGGTTCAAGGTGGTTGCAGCCGTGAGTACCGAGTAGGCATTGATGGCTGCGCCAAGACAGACATATTCGTCATCAAAGAAAAACCATGCCTTACGTGCATTCAACGATGCATCGTGCGGACTGACAAAATCAAAACCAACGGCTCCGTACAAACCATCCGTGACGGCTCCTACAAAATCCATGGCGCCTGCTTTTTGTATTTGGTCTGCCGGAGGCAAGGCAGGCTTTTGCAAGACAGTGGTTCCCGGTATCTTTTGCCAGTCGTTGACGGGCGCCAGATTGAGGTATTCCTCACCGGTTAGTGTGAGATAGTTGGTGCCGTCGCCCCGGTGGTGGTTCATTAAACCTTCGCCGTTATAGGGCCACTCCATATTTTTGTTGCGGGATGAAAACATTCTGACAGTTGTATAATACTTGGGACGTTGGTGTACGTAATGTTCCGTTTGCCAGAAGAAAGTGCTGTGCGACAAAGTCGGCTTTTTGTCGTTTTGACAGAGGTCGATGCTTTCCTGTAATTCCGCTTTGCGATAAGATGTCGCTACCAATAATTTTTCGGCGAGATGTGCGTCACACGTAGATTTCTTGGAGTTGGCAATATCGTATAGTCCTCCGCCGTATTTAGCCCAATGATGTGCATCACCACCCATTAATCTCTTGGGATTGGAAATATCACGATTGTCTGTTGCGGGAGCGGCAAATTTACCAAAAGCTTTTTGTTTACATATCCCGTCCAAATAATAATCCGTCAATTGCCGGAGCGATTTTTCAGAGAATTGATAGCGTGTTCCGGCTACTTTAGCCGCCCATTCTACAAAAGCATCGGCGTATCCTACGCCATAAGACAAGGTATTGTTCACTCTGTCTTCCCTGTGGTGGAAACTGTAATCCTGTTGCATGCCTCTTTGGGTATCGGATGCAAACTTGATTTCGCCTTCAATCTCTTTTATTAACATTTCAAACAGGGCAACATCGCGATTGTACAAGGCATTTTTTGCCTGAATGCCGATGATGTTGATTCGGTCGCCACTGGGACGAGCACCCTCTGCATGGATATTGGCGCGAAAAGTAATTGCCGATGCCTTTGCTATCTGTTCTTTGGTCAGGCCGGTATCCATAATCAACAATACGCCGGTTAAAAGTTGGGGCGTTCTGATTTCGTTGGAATGCCAGTTTTCAGCAATAAAATCATGCTTGAGCCAGAAATCAAGTGAAAGGCTTATCGCTTTTTTGAGTTCTTTATTGCCCTTCCATTTCGATTCTTTCTTTTTGTATGCACGACACATTTGGATAAGATTGTCCAAATGTTTCGAGTGCTGAAAAGCAAGGCGGGAAGTATCCACATAATCAATATCCTGCCAACTTCCATCCGGTTGGAGAGATGCAATCAATTCCCGCACAGATGTTTCATTTACCGGAGGCGCTATAAGTTCGGCAATGAAGTTTTTCCGGAGAAGTTCAATATCCGGATTGGTAGCAGCCTTTGCAGAACAGGCAAAGTTTGTGAAAACAAGCAGAGTAATAAGAAGAGTATGTTTCATTGTTTATTTAATTTTGTTTATTCATACGGATAATATCCATTTTCGATAAGCGATATAAAGCCCAATAAGGCACCCCAATGGTAAAATTTATCAGTCATCGAATAATCATCGCCAACACCGGTCGTTGCATTATAATTTTCAAATACCTGACCATGTTCCAACCAACTTTTCAATAGCAGTTTTTCCGATTTTTCTACAAAACTAATTCTTGCTTCGGGCAAATCGTAATTGCGCAGTCCCAGATAAACCAGGAAATTCAGAGGTGCCCAGATGCGTCCCCTCCAATAGAAATTATCTTTAAATGCCGGATCGTTGTGAGGCGTGGTAGGAATTATCCATTCGCCCCAAAATTCTTCCGGATTCAGCAAATGTTCCGAAATCATCCGCTGTGCTTGTTTTTGCGTAGGAACTTTAGCCAACAGTGGATAAAAACAAGTAGGTGATGTGCGTGGGTCTAATTGCTTGGTATCGGTATGAAGATTGTAGTAAAATCCCTTTTGGTCGTCCCAAAGTTTGCTCATGTTTTTACGGTATTTGTCGGCACGTTTTTTCAATTCGTCGGCATCGCGCGATTGTCCAAGCTCTTCGGCAATCTTTGCCATATAATCGCAATCGGCAATGTATAAACTCGATAAACCAACATCGTTCAATCGCATTACAAATTTTACACTGTCATACAACACATTGTCGTACATGTGCGTATTGTCTAATCCCGACTCAAAGGTTGCGCCTTTGATATTGTTGTATGCGTCGGTGATGCCTTCTCTTGCTCTATCGTGGGGCGTACTTCCCCAGCAAAGCAGTCCGTCAACTTGCCGGACATTATCCCACCACCGGTTCCATTTCAACAAATCTTCGTAAAGCAATTCGAGAAACCATTTCTCCTTATAGCGTTGATACACATTCCACACTGAAATTGCACCAACCGGTGGTTGGGAACGGTCGAACGCCATATTGTTGTATGCTATGTAAACGTTGGGAACAAAGCCACCGGTATAGCGCGCCGCTTTTGTCAATTCTACGGCATTGGCATAAGCCAGTTCTTTATTGTCGATAGAGAACATGGCAGAAACAAAATAGGTATCCCATTCAAACAACATAAAGCCGCCCATCGGCGAATTGCCGTTAAGTCCTGCATTCCACAACCGGCTTACCGGCGTAACCACATTGCGAATGGTCGGGTCATAGATACTGTTCCATGCCATAACGGTTTGCATGGCATTATACAATTCATAGAACTTCCCGTATTTTTGTTTGTTGGTTTGAATAAACTCGTCGGCATGAGATTGAATCAATTGTTTGGCTTCTTCCATCGTCCTGTCTGTTCCGCAACACACAAGTACCGGTTCATCGGCAGACATGTAAATTTCGTCATTTACGGTTTTAATGTTCTTTCCTTTTACTGTGCCTGAAACAACATCGCCGTTTTCAGCCGTAATCGTAAACGAACTGCCATCCACAGTTATTTTGTTGGAAAGTTGCCAGATGTTTTTCGGTTTTACAATCAGATTGCCACCCCGATTATTCCCGCTCAAAGGAGTGATCAGGATTACATTATCGGAGCCTTCGGCGGCGCTTTGCACCCGAAGTTTTAATCCCCTCCATTCTAACGAAATATCGGTGTAACAGCCATCATAAGTGTGAGTGCCGGGGCGCATCATGGGCATATTTTCGGCACGTTCGCCAATTTGAAACCTGTCCATACGATTATTTTTCGCATCCGTCAAGTTTAAATCGACGGTTATAGCGCTTGGTAGAAAAACATGCGTAAGAGTGCTGTGCATATCCCATGTGTTCCAACCGGATGCGAATTTTTGTTGTATCCGGTTGTAGTTTTCCTCTGCACTTTGCCTGTCAATCGGTGCATTGGTGCGTTGTGATAGACTGCATTGAGCAAACAGTGCAACAGTCAATGATAGAAAAATAACATTTTTTTTGTTCATTGTTTATTTATTTAATTTTGTTTATTCCATTTTTTATTCCACTCTTGCTTGCGCCAACACCGTCCATCCGTTCACGACCGGTTTATCCTTTATCGCCAATTTGATGCCGGGTGTATTATCTTTTGTCTTGTCGATAATAGCAACCGCCCATTGATAGACGCCTGCCGGCACTCCGTTGGTATTTATGGTAAACTGATACGGATAGCTCTGTCCTTTGAGCCATAGAGAAGGTTCGGCCGCTGCGTCCACCCATATTTTCACGGCTTCTCCTGCCTGATTGAGTAAGGCGAAAGCGGTTTGATATTTGTAATTCCAATTGGGCATATTGTTTGGGAGATAGCCGTTGCCGGTATTGTTCCATTCGTGTTTAATGGTGAAATTATTACCGGGGATCAGTTGTGTTGGAAGCGTAATTTCCGAAGGATAAAAGCGGTATCCGCCTTTAACCGTGAAACTGTCCACCAAATTAGGGGCAGCCGTCAGCCAACTGTTGGCCCTCGTATCCCTCAAGTCCAAGGTGTTGAAATGAGCGTTATAGGCATCATTATAGAGTCGATTGTAATAGATGTTCCATGTGGCTGAGCCGGAGGGCGGATTCGGGTCATATCCGGGCCAGGCATACCCTTCGCCGAAAAGGGGCAGGTTGCCGTACATTTCATTGGCATACCCTTTTTCCGTATTGTTGAAATAATCGCTGCCCAAACCATCGCGCCGCGCACCGAAACCTTTCTTGTCGAAAACCATTTCTTTCTCGGTAGCGTATCCGAATTCCTGATTGAAAGACATCACGGGAATCACTTTTTTGAAGTTGTCGGCGTACATGTCGGTGTACCAGTCCAACACGGATTTGCGGTTTGCCAAACTTGGGTTTTTCCACGTAGTGCCCCAGCCTTCGCCACCGCCTTTTCCAAGATTATAGCCATCCACATAATCGACTCTGTCGGGGTCGTCGTATTCGGCGGCAAAAGCTTCCACAAATTTGGTGATTTTTTCCTTGAATACAGGATCGTCGGGGTAAGGCGTCCAGCGTTCGGGATCTTTGAAATACCATATTACCAAGCCATCGGGGATATAGTAACCCTCGCAGCCGGCTTCCCGCACATAATTGGGTGTAGCTTGCATGTAAATGTCGTAGCCATCGGAGAAAATACGAAAGGCGAGCTTCAATCCCCTGTCTAATGCACCCTGAATAAGTTTTTTATAATTTTCATTG
>BNTW01000097.1 GCA_025996895.1 Bacteroidia bacterium
AATTAGATGCCACCGGCGACTGGACAATCCTGCCTTACAGCAACACCGATACGGCACTCAAAATCCCGATAGGAAACGGAACGCTTTGCCTGCTGCTCATTGCAGGCCTTTATGTATTAACGGTGTTTTGGGGATTGCGCGTCAAGCACGCAAGGACAGGAAAAAAACCAATCGGGGAGTTCGCATAACTTTAAGTTCCCGAGGTAGGGGCGCAAAATTTTGCGCCCCTTTTTATATTTTCATAAATAAATAGCTACATTTGTCGGTTTTTTAAACATTTGGAATTGCATGAATTAATCACCATATTGGGACCGACCGCTTCGGGTAAAACGGTGTTCGCGGCCGCACTCGCCGAAAAAATGAACGGCGAAATTATCAGCGCGGATTCACGCCAAGTCTATCGTGGTATGACCATCGGGACAGGCAAGGATTTGAGCGATTATACGGTGAATGACAAACCCATTCCGTATCATTTAATCGACATTCGCGAAGCGGGTGAAAAATACAATCTGTTTGAGTTTCAACACGATTTCCACCGGGTTTTTGAAGAAATCAAAACAAAAGGAAAATTACCGGTTTTGTGCGGGGGAACAGGCTTGTATATCGAGGCTGTTTTGAAAGGGTATAAACTATTGGACGTTCCTGAAAATCCTTCGTTGCGCGAACGCTTGAAAGACAAAAACAGTGATGAATTGGCCGAAATTTTGCGTTCGTACAAAAAATTACACAACAAAACCGAAGTGGATTCTGCTCAGCGGGCAATTCGCGCCATCGAAATCGAAGAATATTATTTGACGCAAGAGCCGGAAAAACGCGATTTTCCACCCATCGCGAGCCTGATTATCGGATTGGAGATTGACCGCAACGAACGGCGTGCCAAAATTTCCCGCCGGCTAAAACAACGGTTGGACGAAGGCATGATAAACGAAGTACGCGGATTATTAAACGCCGGTATTTCGCCGGAGGATTTGATGTATTACGGTCTGGAATACAAATACCTCACACTATATATTTTAGGCAAACTAACTTATAATGAGATGATTACGCAATTGGAAACCGCTATTCACCAGTTCGCCAAACGGCAGATGACGTGGTTTCGGGGAATGGAACGGCGGGGCTTCCCCATTCAGTGGATTTCGACTTCGCTTCCGACCGAAGAAAAAATTCGATTAATAGATGAAAAAATAAACAAAATGTCATATATTTGCACTGATTTTTGTAAATAATTGTATAAAAACACAAAATATAAAGGTATGAAACGTGAAATAAAATTCAGTTTGTTATATCGGGACATGTGGCAGTCGTCCGGTAAATATCAACCGCGCGCCGATCAGTTGAAACAAATCGCACCGGTAATCATTGACATGGGTTGCTTCGCGCGGGTGGAAACCAATGGCGGAGCTTTTGAACAGGTCAATTTGTTGTACGGCGAAAATCCGAATACGGCTGTCCGCGAATTCACTGCCCCTTTTAATCAGGCCGGCATTCAAACGCACATGCTCGACCGGGGCTTAAATGGACTTCGCATGAATCCTGTGCCGGCCGATGTACGAAAATTGATGTATAAGGTGAAACACGCGCAGGGTGTGGATATTACCCGTATTTTCGACGGCCTGAACGACGTGCGCAACATTATCCCGTCTATTGAGTACGCGAAAGAAGGCGGCATGATTCCGCAAGCGTCATTGTGTATCACCTATTCGCCCATTCACACGGTCGATTATTACGTGAAAATGGCCGGTAAACTGATTGAAGCGGGCGCGGAAGAAATCTGTTTGAAAGATATGGCCGGTATCGGTCGTCCGTATAGCAACGGCCAGATTATCAAAGGTATAAAAGAACATCATCCGCACATTCCGATTGAATATCACGGCCATTCGGGACCGGGATTTTCTGTTGCTTCGATGTTGGAAGCTGCCAACAACGGCGTGGATTATATCGACGTAGCGATGGAACCCTTGTCGTGGGGAATGATACACCCCGATATTATCACCATTCAGGCAATGTTGAAAGACGCCGGTTTCATTGTTCCCGAAATCAACATGGACGCTTATATGGAAGCCCGCAGGCTGACGCAAAGTTTTATGGACGATTTTCTGGGCTATTTTATCGACCCAAGCAACAAAATCATGACTTCGCTGTTGGTGGGCTGTGGTTTGCCGGGAGGTATGATGGGCTCCATGATGGCCGACCTGAAAGGCATGCACAGCGCGATTAATATGGCATTGAAGCAAAAAGGAAAAAAGGAGGTAACCCTCAATAATCTGGTCGTTCAGTTGTTTAATGAAGTGGAAGCCATTTGGCCGATGTTGGGTTATCCGCCGTTGGTCACACCGTTCAGCCAATACGTAAAAAACGTCGCGCTAATGAATATTTTTGCGCAAGCGAAAGACGAGCCGCGTTTCTCGATGATAGACAAAGACAGCTGGAACATGATTTTGGGGAAAATGGGACGGCTTCCGGGCCAATTGTCTCCCGAAATCGTGGAATTGGCAAAAACGAACGGATTGGAATTTTACGAAGGCGACCCGCAGGCTTCGTTCCCCGACGAGTTAGACCGTTTTGAAAAGGAAATGAAAGAAAACGGCTGGGAAGAAGGCCCCGACCAGGAAGAACTGTTTGAATTTGCGATGCACGAACGGCAATACCGCGATATGCGTTCGGGTGCGGCCAAAGAACGTTTTAACAAAGAATTGGAACAAGCAAAAGAAAAAGCCGGCACACCGATTGTGGTGAAACGTCCGGTAGTGGAAATTCCGATGTTCAGCTTTGAAGAAATCACGACCGAATATCCGCATGCGAAACCGATACACGCGCCGGTCAAAGGCCAGGTGCTTTGGCAATACGATATGATGGACGCTTCTACCGCACCGTTTGAAGGCGCGACCATTAACAAAGGAGATAATCTGTGTTTTATTCAAAATCAATACGGACTCGAACCCGTTACGGTCGGCTACGGCGGAACGATTGTCGGAACGTATGTAAAACAGGGCGCACAGGTGCAAAAAGGCGAGATTTTGGCTTTTATCAACTAAAAATATGTCTTTACTCAATTTATTTAGAAACATCAATCCTTATGTAAAACCCTACAAAGGATTGGTGTTTCTTACGCTTTTTCTGACACTCATCGGAGCATTGACCGCACAGGTAAATGCGTGGGTGTTACGTTACACGGTCGATCAAATTGCCTTTTTGTTGGAACAACACAAGCTCCTGAAAGAAGGATTGAGTATTATGGCGACGATTTCCATTATCCTGGTAACAAAAGAAATCGTCAATTCGCTGCTCGTATTCGGTCAAAAATATTACGGAGAAAAACTTCGTATTTATGTGGCGCGCGATTTGGCGCAAACGGTAATCGAAAAGGTTTTGACCTACCGTTTGGCCTTTTTCACTTCGAACGGAAACCAGCCGGGCAAACTTCAGACGCGAATTGACCGGGGCATTGAAAGCCTGACCCGTTTGGTGCAGAATTTTTTTATCGACATTCTTCCCTTGTTTGCTAATTCGATTGTCGCCCTCATTATGATGTTCAACGCCAATTTTTATGTCGGATTGGTGGGTTTGTGCATTATCCCGATTTATTTTTATTTAAGCATTAGACAGGCCAATCGCATGAGCGGCTCACGCCGGAATATCAAGGACTTGCGCGAGGTGAAAAGTCACGGCATATTGAATATTTTGGAATCCATTACCGTTATTAAATCTTTTATCCGGGAAGATTTGGAAACAGAAAAACAACTCACGTTGCAAAACGACCTGACGGATACGCAAATGAAAGTCCGCAAATTGAGTTTTCTTTATGACGGATTAAAAAACTTCACCGAGCAAATCGGTATTGTCATCATTATCATTCTGACGGCCTATTTGGTGCTGACCGGACAAATGACCATCGGCGCGATTATGTTTCATATCATGCTATTCAACAATGTTTCCGCACCGATACGGCAGCTACACCGCATTTACGACCAAATGAACGACGCGCTGATCTATTCCGAAAGTTTCTTTGATATTTTGAAAGCCGACCACGAAACCGAGCCGTCGGGGACGTACAAGCCGGAAAAAATTGCCGGAAAATTCGAGGTGAAAAACGTCAATTTCACTTATCCGGGGAATAAAGAACGGACGTTGTTCAATATCAACATGGAAGTGCTGCCCGGGAAAAGTACGGCGTTGGTCGGCTTGTCCGGTGCGGGAAAAAGTACAGTGATCAATCTGCTCGACAAGTTCTATCAACCCGACTCCGGCGAAATCCTGCTCGACGGTGTTTCGCTGAAACGGTATGACACTACATTTTTACGAGATAATATCGGTTTAGTATTACAAAAAAATCACATTTTCAACGGTACAATTGAAGAGAATATCCGCTACGGAAACCCGCATGCAAGCCTGGAGGAAGTGATGAACGCTGCCAAAAAATCGTATATACATGAGCAAATCATGAATTTGCCGAACAAATACCAAACTTCGGCACTTACCTTGTCGGGTGGACAACAGCAAAAAATTGCGATTGCCCGCATGTTCCTGAAAAATCCGCCGATTATTTTCCTCGACGAGCCGACTGCCAGCCTCGACGCCATTTCGACCGAGCAAATCAAAAACAGTCTGGACGCCATCAAGAAAGACCGGACGGTGATTACCATTTCGCACAGCATTTCGCAAATCATCGATTCGGATTGCATTTATGTAATGAAAAACGGTTATATCGTCGAATCCGGGACGCACGAGCAAATTTACCATTTGGACGGTACATACAAAGAAATCTTCGATGCCATGGCACGCAGTCTGAACATTGATAAGATTTCTAAAACATTTGAATAAAGCGTCCGCTTCATTTGAATGTAACATGCGTGAAAATATAAGTAACGCAACAAATCCACATGTTACGAAAGGATATAGTTTTTGTTCTTCGCCGATAAATGAAATCCGGACGCCTAATTTACCTTTGCTTTACAAATAATAACTTGAATTTAATACAAGAAATTTTATGATTCAAAAAAGAAAGTATGCAAGAAAAAGACCGGCATTGCTGGTTATTGCGCTGCTATTCATGGGCTTCGTAAGTATGCAAGCCCAAGTTTCAGAAGGTTTTACGGTGAAAGGAGTCGTGTCGGCCGATGGCGAGACACTTCCGGGCGCAAGCATTACCGTAAAGGGAACGACTGCAGGAACTGCCACCGATTTGGACGGTAATTATTCACTTACCGTTCCGAACGAAAAAGCAGTTTTAGTTGTTAATTACTTGGGTTATGTTACCCAAGAAATCACTGTAGGAAACCGCAGAGTGATTGATGTAACACTCTCGGAAGATTTGAAAACATTGGACGAAGTGGTGGTGGTGGGTTATGGTACGATGAAACGGAGCGACCTGACGGGAGCTGTGTCATCCATCAAAAGCGACGCTATCCTGAAATCCGTGCCTACTTCGCTCGACCAAGTTTTACAAGGTCGTGCAGCCGGTGTGCAGGTAACACAAAGTTCAGGTATGCCGGGTGCTGCCGCTTCGGTAAAAATCAGAGGGACAGCCTCTTTGAATCTTACTACCGAACCGCTGTATGTGATTGACGGGGTTGCCATTCAAGGTTCATCGGGTGTTACCAATCCGTTAGCCTCTATCAATCCGCAGGATATTGTGTCGATGGACATTTTGAAAGATGCTTCGGCGGCAGCTATTTACGGTTCGCGAGGTGCAAACGGTGTCATTATGATTACTACGCGGCGCGGACAGACAGGCGAATCGAAAATTAATTACAACGGCTATATGGGTTGGCAAGAAATACCTACCCGTTTGGATGTACTTGATTTGCACGAGTATGCAGCCCATCGCAATGTATTGGCTGAAAAAGGCATGATTAACTACAACAACAGTTTTGTACGCCCCGACTTGTTGAGTGAAGGCACTGACTGGCAAGATGTACTGTTTAATCAGGCATTTATGAATAATCATAATCTTTCGATTTCCGGAGGGAATGATAAGACTACTTACAATATAGGGGCCGGGTATGCCAACCAGGAAGGCATTGCCATCGGTTCGGGTTTCCAACGTTACAATTTGTCGGGAAATGTGGATTCCCAAGTAAAGTCTTGGGCGAAAGCAGGCGTTACATTTAACTTGTCCAACACTTTTCAACAACTGACGAATAACGACCAAAATTTGGTACAGGTAGCTATTCGCAGTACGCCGGATGTGCCTGCACAAAATACAGACGGAACTTATTCTGCAGCGGATGAGCAATTTATGCCTACCAATCCGCTGGCCATGGCTAACTTAATAGAAAACAGCGTTGAAAGGCTTGGCATACGTGGAAACGGGTATCTGGAACTGACGCCCAAAGGCGTTTTGGACGGATTGACATTCCGTACGGAACTCGGATTCGATTTTAATTTTGCTAATTCCGACCGTTTCCAACCGACGTATCGTTTGTCGCAAACGCAGTTTAATGAAACTAATACGCGCCGTGCCGAAAAACAGTACAACAAGTACTGGAATTGGGCGAATACGCTGACTTATAACAAAACATTTGACGATATACATCGCCTCACAGCAATGGTGGGTATGGAATTCAGCAAATCGTACTGGAGCAACGTCTGGGGATTGAGAACAGGACTTCCAACAAATGATTATCCCGATTTGACGCTCGGTGATGCTAAAACTGCGGCTGCCGACGGACAGTCGGGCAAATTTCCGATGGTTTCATCATTCGGACGTTTATTTTATTCCTACGACGATACCTATTTATTTACGGCAACCATCCGGCGGGACGGATCTTCTAATTTCGCCCCCGGTAACTATTGGAGTCTTTTCCCCTCCGTTGCATTGGCGTGGCGCGCTTCAAAATATTTAGAAAATGTGTCGGCAATCAACAATTTGAAATTCCGTCTGGGTTATGGCGGTATAGGAAACCAGAATATTGATAATGACCATTTTTCGTATTTAATGAAATATACCGTTCAGACAACACCTTGGGGAACAGGTCTTTATGCCTTAAATATGTTTGATATAAACGTAGCTTGGGAAACAACCTATATGTTGAATGCCGGCTTTGACTTGTCGATACTCGACAACCGGATTGACATGGTGTTTGACTGGTACAACAAAACCACCAGCGACTTGTTAATGAATCGTATCGTTCCTACCTATATTCAGGCAGGTAGAAATTTGGCTTGGTCTAACCTTGGATCTTTGAGAAACCGGGGAATAGAAGTTACGATCAACTCTTTAAATATCAATAAGAGAGATTTTAATTGGAGAACAAGCGTCAATTTCTCGTTGAACAGAAACAAAGTGATTGAAATGGGGGATAATTCCGATTCGAAATATACGATGTACGGACGGGTAGATGATAACTCTTGGGGTATGACAGGACAAACCGTCATTAACCGCACGGTAGTGGGGCATCCGATTGGCGAATTTTATGGCTATCAAGTTATCGGACGTTTTGAAAAAGCTACCGATTTCTACCGCATCGACGAAAAAGGCAATGTGGTACGCACTGCTGTAACCACTTTGAGTGATGGCAGCTTGCTTCCAATTAATGAAACTTCGGGTGTTTGGATTGGCGATTACATCTATAAAGATATAAACGGCGATGGCAAAATAACGGAAGAAGACCGCACAGTAATAGGTAATCCCGAACCGAAATTCACTTATGGTATCAATAATTCGTTTACTTACAAAAATTTTGATTTGGGTATTCAGCTTACGGGAGTTTATGGAAATGATATAGTAAATTATGTGAGCCGCTATATGAACAATCCGCGGCGCAACATATCCAATCTTTTCATTTCGGCTTTGGATTACGCAAAAATCGACTTGATTGATCCGAATGGTCCCAACGATTATCGCAATGTTCATGTAGTGGGAGGAGATCCGCATGCACCGCGCTTGCCGCTATCAACAGCTACCTCTGATTACGATTTTGCCTTTTCCGACCGTTTTATCGAAGATGGTTCGTATTTGCGCATTCAGAACGTATCTATCGGATATACCTTGCCGAAAGAGTGGTTAAGGAAAGTAGCGGTGGATAATGTTCGCATCTATGCAAATTTGCAAAATCTTTATACATTTACTAAATACAACGGTTTTGATCCTGAAATTGGTGAAAGTAACGGTTATGAAGGCTCAAAACTTATTTCGGTGGACAACGGACGCTATCCTTCGCCGCGTATTTATACTTTTGGTCTCAACGTAACATTTTAATTTAGAGAAAGATGAAAAAACATAATAAAATAATTTTTTCGCTCGCACTTGCAGCACTGCTTCCGTTTGTTGCCTGCGACGATTTTTTGGAAAATTCGCCGAGCAATTCCATTGTGGGTTCTTCGCTCACCGACGAAAACTTACCGATGCTTGTTACCCCACTCTACAATCGTGCATGGTTTGGTTTCAACAGCAATTTCTATTTCGGGTTGGGTGATGGAATGGCATACAACCTCAATGCTCCTTATTCCGATTATATTTATCCGTTCAGCGATTTGGCGGTAACGGGGCTTACCGGCCCGTTGGTTTCGGCTTGGGAATCGCTTTATACGGTTGCCGTACGCGCAACAGGCGTCATCGAAACCGTTAAAGCAAGTCCGGCAAATGAAGAAGCCAAAACCTTGTATATTGCCGAAGCGCGTTTTATGCGTGGTGTAGCCTACTGGTATCTTGCTTCGCTGTGGAATGATGTGATTATTGTGGATCAGGAACAGGAATTTGTGGACAATCCTGTTAAGCCCACTAATCCTAAAAAAGATGTTTATGAATATGCGATTCGTGATTTGGAATTTGCAGCTAAACATTTGCCCGAACAGGCAGTGGCGTCCGAACGAATCAATCGTTATTCGGCTTTTGGAATGTTATCGCGCTTGTATCTCGACTATTCGGGTTATGTAGCCTCTAACTTCGGTGCCAATCCGAACTGCGGAACACGCGATGAGGCTTATCTCGAATTAGCTAAAAAAGCGGCGGAAAAAGTGATTAACAGCGGCAAATATTCTTTATTGCCCAATTATGCCGATTTATTTACCATTGCTAAAAATAAAGATGCGGAAAATCCCGAAACTTTATTTCGATTGCGTTGGGTACCCGGTTTGACAAGCGAAACGGGCTACGGCTTAATTAATCCTCATCAAGCGTATTTTGCTTTCGGTTCGATAATAACCGGCGATGATGCTGCTTGGGGCGGTGGCGGAACGGGCTGTCCTTACGATATGATTAAGGAATACGAAGCAGAAGACGTCATTCGCCGCAAAGCAACCTGGATGGGCAACGGCGACTATTATCCCGAAATCAATTCGGCGAACGGCGGTTTGACTTATGACGAAGCTACCATGTCGTCTGCGCCACGCTGGTTGAGTGTAAAAAAAGGAATTACCGGATCAAACAAAGACAATTCGGCTATCGGACGTATGAACTCGGCTTTGGATACTTATATGCTGCGTTATGCCGAAGTATTGTTGAACTATGCCGAAGCCGTTCTCGGAAACAACGCCTCTACGAGCAATGCTACGGCGTTGCAGTATTTCAACGCTATTCGGCAACGGGCAGGATTAGGAGCAAAAACGTCTATCACATGGAAAGATCTGCGTCACGAACGCCGGGTAGAATTTTGCCTCGAAGGACGTTATTGGTACGATTTGGTTGCTCGTGCCTATTATAATCAGCAAGAAATAATTAATTATCTGAATGATCAGAACAGGGGCGTAGTAGTTCAATATCTGTTTGATACTCCCAACGATTTACGCATAAATCCTGATCTTGACGAAGGTTCTCGTGCTGTGGGAACGGCAACCGCTGCCACTTTCCGTTTGCCTTATCCCGAATCGGAATTGCTGATGAATCCGAAATTGCGTGAAACACCTGTGCCTTTTGAATTTACAGAAGACAAGATAACGGATTTGTTTAATTGATAATTTTGAAAAATATGAAAAATAAAAAAATAAAAAACAGTTGGGCGATATTTGCCCTGATTGGAGTCATATTCCTCTTTTCGTGTGAAGAAAAAGAAGATGCCAATCTAAATACGCCATTCAAAATTGATCAGGTGTATCTGGAGAATGCACAATCGTCGGTTCCCGATCGTCCGGTTGAATTTGCACG
>BNTW01000098.1 GCA_025996895.1 Bacteroidia bacterium
TGTTTTTTCCTTTGCCCATTGTCCTTACTGCTAAATTGACGTGGTTTTCTTTTTTTACCCTCGATTACTTAATCATAAGCAACCGATGCTTGTACTACGTATCTATGGAAATTACTTCAAAGAACTCTCGTTTTTACTTATTTTCATAAGTGCTTTCTTTTTTTAGGAAAGCGGATACAAAGATAATATAAATTATAATATCGTGCAAATTTTTCCGCACCGAATATTATAAGATTTTACATTATTTATAATTTAATCCTTTCTCTCTTGAAAAGCGGGGACAAAGGTAAGACTATTTATTGATATAATCAAAGTATTGCAGCAATTTTTCGTACATTTTTCAGTTTTTCAATAAACTTGCTGTTACGTTTGGTTATAAGCATATTGTAACGCGCCTGCATTTTAAGAAGCGATTCGGCCGGCAAATCCAAAACAGCTTCAAGCGGCAATATGCGCGTATTTAATAAACAGATCTTTTCCCACCGTTGCCAATGCCCTGTTGGTGGTGTAGAAAAGTGTGTCAGTACTCACATAGTCCTGTGGTCTTATCCATTTTCCCTTCAATATCCTCCAGAGTGTTTCCGCAATGTTCAGATGCGGGGAGTATGGTGGCAGATTTGCCAGCCGTAGGGAACGTATCCCTCGGTGCAGACGTGGCTCTCGTCAGCATAGTAGAGGACAATGCGCCCTTCACTTTCCTGTCGTTCAAGTTCTTGCAACTTCTTGAATTTGTACTCGTAGAGTTGCGGCGAGGGGACTCCACTTGGGCGTTTTCCATTGATAATCATATTTACGATAATAGAACGGAAAGAAAAACTAAATATTTTGTGTAAACTAATTATGAACACTTACTTATGAATATAAGGTTTAAAATCTGGTATCTATCATTCTGCTGCTACTAAGATGGTTTTTGTTTAAATTTAAGGTTGGAAATAAGGTTTGAAATGACAAGATTAAAAGGGATAATTCCGATTATTTATTGCGAATTTTTAGTTTTCAACGGATATATTAGCGGTTTCTTTCTGAAAATACTCCGGAAGTTGTTGAAATCCTTGCGGAAAAGGATACCGAAACCTTGCGTCATTTCGGGGGTGATGCTGTAATAATTCCTGTAGTTGTAGTGGTTGAAGCCTTTCAGGCGAATGGCACCGGTTTTGGTCAGTTTGTATTCAATGTCGAAATCGCCTACGAGCGGGGAATTGTTTGTACCGTTTTTCAAATACGGATTATCGATGTAACCAAAATTTCCGTTGATAATCAGGCGATTATTCAATAAATTGCCCGACAACATCAATTCGACTTCCGTATTCGTTTCGTTTCCTTCGTAGGTTTGGTGAAAATTCGTACCTATCTGAAATTTATCGCTCAACGATCCAAGCATGTCCGTCAGGCGGGCAGACAACGTGGAAGTCAGAAACGAAAGATTGTTAGTGGTGCTCGTGTTGCTTTGCGAATATTCGAGCGACGGATAAAAGCGGCCTAACCCAAGCAAAAAAACCATTTGCCTGTTCATCATGTCGTCGGTACGAATATAGCTTTTCACTTGCCGTTGCAACTCGGAGGTAGAGCCGGGCAAGCCTAAATCGAACTGTATTTTAGGTTGCTCGAGCGCGCCGGACAAAAGCAAAATGCAATTCACCGGAACGTTGCTGCGCGGACTGAACTGCAACAAGGTCTGGTCTAAATCGCCCAGATTGGCCGAAACGGTGTAAGCCGCTTTAATGTTCAAATCGGCCGTGTAGGGGTCTCCATGAAAAGCAATCGAACTGCCTTCTTCAATGTTGAACGTTCGGAACAACAACTGTTGCAGGCTGAAATTGTATTTTCCTTTTTCAATCGTATAAGTTCCAAACACGCGGAATGGGCTTTTTGTACCGTATTGGACTTGCAGATTGCCGTTGCCTATCCCGCTGATTTTATCGCCCGAAACCGGGTCCATAATCATTTCAACGGTCGCCTCGTTCGTGGCGTTGATCAATAGATTGAGCTTGATTTCCGTCTGCGTGTTCTTGGCGGGCGTCTCTTCCGCCATTATCTGTGTGGAGATCGTATCTTTTTTCGTATTTACAAAATTGATAAAATCATAATCGACGATTTCCTGCGCGTCCATAAAGTTAAGCGTCAAAGCCGTTTTCTCTTCGTTCCGAAGCGAGACATCGATATTTACCAAATTTTCCGTGCCTTCCAATTTCGCCGTTCCTGTTCCGAAAACCGGCCCATAAAACATCGGATTAGTCTTTGCCGTTGCGTTGAAAATCAAGAAATTTTCGTACGAAATGTTGGCCGAAAAGTGGAAATCGTCAAATAAATGGTGTTTGACGTAGGCATTGGCCAATGCTTTATTTCCTTGTATATCGTAAAAGGTTACATTTTTGATGGAAATTTCGTCGGGTTTGCACTGCACCCAATCCGTAAAAGTATAATAAGTATTCAAAAATTCGATACCGAAACGGCCATTTTTCACCCAAGCATCGCCTTCCACCGTTGGGTCGTTCAAGTCACCGAACAAATGCAGCCGGCCGGTCAATTTTCCCGAAAGGTCTTGCACCACATTGTTCAAATATTTGCGCAGAAAAGCCGCCTCTGCGTTTTGAGCATCAAAATAAATGGAAATCTCCTCTTTAGCCGGATAAATAAAACCATCGACATTCACCTTTGTTGTGTCGTCTTTATAAATATATCCCTTCATTTCGACACCCTGCTGTTTGTCGTCCCAGCGGCCATTCAAATCCAACTGCCCGAAAACCACATTATTGAACGAAAAATCCGAAATATCCAGGTTGGTCGATAGCTGACGCGTGTGATACAGGTCTTTGGCGCGCACAAACCCGCTGGCAATTCCGCCGAAAGTCAGAGCTTCGATGTTGAGTGAGTTAAAAATATAACTGAGATTGACTTCGTTCAAATAAACGGCCAGTTCGTCGTCGGTGTTGCGCGACAAATCGCCATCTATTTTGATTTCCTGGTTGTGGTGTCGCAAATCCAACGCATGAATACTGATTTTGTCTTTTTGATACTCAATCCACGCGGGCGAAAGCGTCCAAAGGGAATCATTAAAAACCATTGCGGACGGCTGGAACTGAATAAACGCGCCTAAACCGTGTTTTTCTTCCGGATTTTTTAATTGCGTGGTGAAATTTAATTGTCCCTTATATTTTTGTTGCCGGTTGTCTGCCCACTCGATAGTAGAACGAACAGCATTATCGGATGCCTTAAAATTCGCACCGATAGTCAATTTAGTATCTTTTTTCTGTTGCCGGATACCGTTTATCGACAACGCAAGTTCCTGATTTTCATTGCACAAGTTGATACTTCCGGCTTCAATCGTAGAGCCGAACAACAGTAGTTTCGGAAAATAAGAATGCAAGGAAATCGTGTTTTGTGCATTGTTATACGCTCCGCTTATTTGCGATTGATTGTAAAAAACAAAGGGCAGTTTCAGGATTTCAGAAAACGTTTGCGTATCATGAAGAGCAAAATCGAAAGTAAAATTATTTTCCTTTTTAGTTAAAGATTTTGTATTTGCGGGAATTAAAGACGGCAGATAAACGGATATCGATTGTTTCAGGTCGCTCATCAGACTGCCGATAGAATAATTTCCCTGTAACTGTCCGTCAAGCACGTCTGAACGAAGTGTAAGGCACTTTTTATCCTCTTTTTTCACCGCCTCAACCGCCAATTGTTTCATTTTATACACGCCTTTTCGCGTAGCAAACGACAAGTCGCGAAAAGAGATGTCGCCTTCCAAATTATCAATGTTATCTCCCTTAAAATCAGTATTTAATGTAAAAGACAAATCCGGATCTTCGTATTTTTTCGTCCAATTCAGCTTATCCGGATGCAGGTTTTGGGTTTTCGCCGTAAATTTAAATTGCGAATCTTTTCCTTTGAACAAAAAAGAACCGTTGGCCGCAATTTGTCCGTCGGGACATTCGGCATTCAGCAATCCCTTAAAACTGTTTTCGGTAAATTCGCCGGTCATACCGGCGTTTTCGTAACGATAATCCTTGTATTCAAAGGTATTGACCAGCGCATTGATGTGTCCCTGAAAATGTTTTTTATCCTGAGCGCGCGCGTCGAGATTAATTTTAAAATCAGCCAGGCCAAAATCTTCGCTGGCCATAATTTCTTTGACGTCGATTTGCGTGCCGGTGATTTCTCCGTTGAGAAAATACGTTTTTTCTTTGCCGAAACGCGCGTCTAAACGCAGATTGCCCCGCGCGGTTTTGAAATTCACAAAAGCGGTGAGGTTATTCAGATTGCCGGCGGCTTCGCCCTGCATGGAAACAGTACCCAACCGTTTGATTGGCTCAGGCAAAGTTATCGGTTGCGGACTGAAATTATCTGCCAGCCGTTGAATGCCTTGCGGAGTGATATACGAATTTTGAATGTGTCCGTCGATATGAATATCCATCGGATTGGAGCTGTTGAGATTGCGCACACAGACGTTCATTGCCACCAACAAATCGTTAGCTTCCCGAACGGTAAAATCCGTCAAATTCAAATCGTCCAACTTTCCTTCGGCTAAACCTTCGATTTCGATTTCGTCGCGGAAATAGCAGAAAACCGGAACAACGGCACATATATCCTTCAAAAAAACGTGCGACGGCTCGATTTGCAACGTAATTTCTTTGTTTTGATTGATGGAAAGATTTTTCAGTTGAATTTCCGAGCGGGGCAATTCCAAATACAACTGATTGATTTTTGCCGAAGTGCTGTCTGTTTTCAAATCGAACGCTAATTGCTTGACTTCCAAGCCCGATTTCTCGCTGAAACCGAAACGCTTGACATCGGCCACCAGCCGGGTGTTCGTCCATTCGCGCAACCTGATTTTTGCCGTAATATCCTGAATATAAACATCTTTCGGATTAAGTTGGTTAGGCATAGGTTCTTGGTCTTTCACGTGATAAGAAAAAATACCGTGCGACAAATTCAAATTCCGGATATTCACGTCGATAGAAGTCGGGGTGTCGTCTTTTTTATTTTGAAAAGCGTCGATAATGTACTGAATATTCAATGGCGCGCCGTCGTTTTCCTTACTTAAATGAAATTGAAAAGTGTAGATCTGTGCCGAACTGAAATGAAATTTTTGACGGAAAAGCGGAAGAAAATCGAAACCGGCAGCCACACGCTTGGCAGAAAATAAGGTATCGCCGAATGTGTCTTGCATATATACTTCCTTCAAAATCAGCTTGTTAAACGGTTGAAATTCGATGCGCCGAATATTCACGTCCGTTCCGATTTTCTTTTCCAGATAAGAAGTAACTGCCGAGGCGATTTTCTGCTGAAAATAAGGGAATTGCAACAGCGTGACGGGCAAAATGTAGAAGACCACCACCACCGAAAAAACGACAATCAATGTGTTTTTTAATGCTTTCATCGGAAATTGGTGCAAAGCTATTAAAAATTTGCTATTTTTGCATGAATTTTTACTCTAAATATCCTTAAATGGACATAACAATATTAGGCATTGAATCGTCGTGCGATGACACTTCGGCGGCGGTTTTGCGCAACGACGTGATTTTATCGAACGTGATTGCGGGGCAAAAAGTACATGAAGCCTACGGCGGAGTAGTACCCGAACTGGCTTCAAGGGCGCACCAGCAAAATATCATTCCCGTTGTGCATCAGGCAATTAAGCAGGCCGGAATACAAAAAGAAGATTTGTCGGCGGTGGCTTTCACACGCGGGCCGGGATTGCTTGGCTCGCTGTTGGTGGGAACTTCGTTTGCCAAAGGTTTCACGACCGCGCTGAATATTCCCCTGATTGAGGTAAATCACTTGCAGGCGCACGTATTGGCGCATTTTATCAAGCAAAATCCGACAGACAACACGCAACCGCAATTTCCTTTCCTCTGTTTGTTGGTTTCGGGCGGAAATTCGCAAATTATTCTCGTGCGCGCACACAACGATATGCAGGTGATTGGGCAGACAATCGACGATGCAGCGGGCGAAGCGTTTGACAAGTGCGCCAAAGTGATGGGTTTGCCTTATCCGGGAGGGCCGGTGATCGACCGTTTGGCGAAAGAAGGAAATCCGAAGGCCTTCCGGTTGAGTAGGCCACAAATCGCGGGCTACGATTACAGTTTCAGCGGACTGAAAACATCTTTTTTGTATCTACTGCGCGACGAATTAAAGGAAAATCCGAATTTTATCGAGGAAAATAAGGCGGATTTGAGTGCGAGCCTGCAATACACGATTATCGAAATCTTGATGGATAAACTGCAGAAAGCGGCTAACGATTTGAATATAAAGGAAGTAGCGGTCGCCGGTGGCGTTTCGGCTAATTCCGGTTTACGGAAAGCGATTGAAGAACATGCCGAAAAATATCACTGGAAAATCCACATTCCACCGTTTGCTTTCACGACCGACAACGCGGCGATGGTCGCCATGAGTGGTTATTTCAAATATTTAGACAAGGATTTCTGCCCAATTGATGCTGTTCCTTTTTCACGTGTAATTATCTAACTAACTCATAACTCATAATTTATAACTCATAATTCATGTATAACGTTTATTTTTATATTATTCTTGCTTTCGTCGTTCTCAGTTTTGTTTGGGGACAGATTTTGAGTTTTTTAAACCGGAAACGAATGAGCCCGGACATTCCGCCGGCATTGGCAGGCATTTACAATGCGGAAGAATACGGCCGCCAACAAGCCTATCAAAAAGAAAACAGTCGTTTCGGATTGATTACCGGCAGTTTTTCGTTTGCGCTGACATTGCTGGTGCTGTTTTTCGGCGTTTTGGGCTGGCTCGACACAACTTTGCGGACAGACATCACGAATTTTATCTTGCTTCCGCTGGCCTTTTTCGGCGTTATTTTGGCTGTGAGTGAGGTGCTGGATTTTCCGTTCGATTGGTATGCCACTTTTGTCATTGAAGAAAAATTTGGTTTTAACAAATCTACGTGCAAATTGTTTGTCCTGGATTGGGTAAAAAATATCTTGCTGACAGTCGTTTTGGGCGGACTGATTTTGACAGCGATTTTGTGCATTTATCATTATACCGAAACGTGGTTTTGGCTGTTGGCATGGATTGTTGTTTCGGTTTTTTCGCTGATAATGAGCCTGTTCTATTCCGAATGGATTGTGCCGTTGTTCAACAAGCAGACGCCTTTGGAGGCGGGAGAACTGCGGAATGCCATTGAAGCGTTTGCGCAAAAAGCCGGTTTTGAACTCACCAATATTTATGTTATGGACGGCTCAAAACGCAGCAGTAAGGCGAATGCGTATTTTACCGGCATGGGCAAGAAAAAGCGCATTGTATTGTTTGATACGCTGATGAAAGAATTGGATACGGACGAAATTGTTGCGGTGTTGGCGCATGAAATCGGACATTACAAGAAAAAACATACGATTTATTCGCTTGTTGGCTCGATTGTTACGACCGGAATTACGTTTTATATTTTGTCGCTGTTTCTCAATAGTCGTCCGTTGGCGGAAGCGTTGGGTGGACAAATTCCTTCGTTTCATTTGGGATTGGTCGGATTTTCGTTTCTTTTCGCGCCGGTTTCCGAACTGACGGGCTTGGTTTTCAATGCGTTTTCGCGCAAGAACGAATACGAGGCAGACGCTTATACAACGCAATTCGGATTAGGAAATGCGTTAATCAGTGCGTTAAAAAAACTTTCCGTTCAGTCACTGAGCAATTTAAATCCGCATCCTTGGGTCGTTTTTTGGTACTATTCGCACCCGACGCTGTTGCAACGGATAAATGCTATTCAAACTCACTCCTGAATTTCGCAAAAATTCGTTCTTTGGTTGATGTACTCGGTTGAAAATTCGACGAACTATCCATATCCGACAAAACGACCTGCTGTTCTTTCGTCAGATTTTCGGGAATATAAACAGCAATATTAATCAATAAATCGCCTGTTCCATAGCGGTTGATAGACGGTAATCCCTTGTTTTTCAGGCGCAACAATTTACCCGGTTGTGTGCCCGGCTCAATTTTTATTTTGGCTTTGCCGTCCAATGTCGGAACTTCGACTGTTGTACCCATAGCGGCCTGTGGGAATGTCAGCAACAGATTGTAAATGATGTCCTGCTGGTCGCGAATCAATTCGGGGTGCATTTCTTCCTCAATCACAATGAGCAAATCGCCGTTAATACCTCCATGCCGGGCTGCATTTCCCCGTCCGTTCATCGATAACTGCATGCCTTCGGCCACACCGGCGGGAATGTTGATGCTAATGACTTCCTCGTCAAGCCTAACCCCTTCACCATGACAGTGCGGACATTTTTTTGTAATTGTCCGTCCTTCGCCGTAGCAAGACGGGCATACGCTTGCTGTCTGCATTTTCCCCAAAATGGTACTTACGGTATGAATGACTTGCCCGCGCCCTTTGCACGTGGGGCAGGTCGCAAACGCTTTGTCGTCTTCCGCACCGCTGCCTTTGCACTGCGAACAACTGACATATTTTTTTACTTTGATTTTCTTTTCTACGCCGGCAGCGATTTCTTTCAGTGTCAAGCGCACTTTCACCCGCAAATCCGTGCCCCGATTGACCGTTCTGCTGTTGCCTGCGTCGAAACCCCTGTAACTGCTGAAACCGCCGGTGAAGCTGCCGCCAAAACTTTCGCCGAAGATGTCGCCGAAGTGGGAAAAAATATCTTCCATCGTCATGCCGCCACCGCCGTAACCACCGCTCGCACCGCCGACTCCCGCATGTCCGAAACGGTCGTACCGACTTCGTTTTCCCTCATTGCTCAGCACCTCATAAGCCTCAGCCGCTTCCTTAAATTTCTCTTCTGCCTTTTTGTCGCCCGGGTTCTTATCCGGGTGGTATTGAATTGCCTTTTTGCGGTATGCCTTTTTAATTTCCTCAGCAGAAGCTGTTTTAGTAACCTCTAAAATCTCGTAGTAACATCTTTTTGTTGTTGTCATTTCATTACGTTATTTCCGTTAATTGGCCACGACTACCTTTGCGTGGCGAATTACTTTATCGTTCAGCGTATAACCGGGTTGTATTGTATCAATTATTTTGCCTTTTTGTTCTTCGTCCTGCGCCGGAACGGTGGCCACCGCTTCGTGCAAATCCGCATCAAAATCTACGTCGAACGTTTCAATCGGCATCACACCGTTTTGTTGAAGATAAGTCAAGAATTTATGGTAAATCAAATTGACACCTTCCTTCACCGCTTCCAAATCAGCCGCTTTATCAATGTTTTCCATCGCCCGTTGAAAATCGTCGACAATGGGCAAAAGACCGGTCAGCACTTTTTCGCCACCGTTTTTGATTAAATCGGCTTTTTCTTTTAATGTACGTTTGCGATAATTGTCGTATTCAGCCATCAGACGCAAATTTGCATCTTTAAGTTGTGCCAACTCTTCTGCCGTGTTGTCAGCCTGTTCGGCGTTCGACGATTCTTCCGCCATGTTGTCAGTTAAAAACACTTCGTTTTCACTCGGATTATTTAAATTCTTATCGTCCATGATGTTTAATTTTACCGTTTAACATTTGTCTTTCAATACATTACAACAAATGAAATCCGTCTATTGTTTTATTTCCGAATTAATAATAATCAAAAAGTTTGCCAATAATAAAAAAGGTAGGGACGTTACGCGCAATCCCCCATGTCCGTTAATGAGTGTTTAACGGATGGGCGGGGGATTGCGGCCTTCGCCGCAATGACAACATTATTTCACGATAATTTTGTGCGTCTGCGCCTCCCCGTTGCCTAACACCGCTTTCACGA
>BNTW01000099.1 GCA_025996895.1 Bacteroidia bacterium
GTTTTAGCACCAAAAAACGAATGTTTTAACATATACACCATCCCACAGAACGTATAAAGCATATTTAACTTGGATATTTTTGATCTTTTAACACTTCGATAAAGGGGTGGCTGCAATGTGGGTTAATAAGTATAAGTGTTTTTTATAAGAGGCTGCTCCGGAAGTATTTTTGCTTTTGGGGCAGTTTTGGTTATGTACCTAAAATATCCATTGCCGTGTAATTGCGGAAGTGATCAAGATTTTGTAAAGTCTTTGAGTTTATTTTACTACTTTTGTAAGATGGCAAAAAACATATTCAATCGTTATATTTGGCTTGCCGATACAGTTTATCGAGCCGGCAAAATTACATTTGAGGAAATCAACCGCAAATGGCTGCGCACCGATTGGAGTGAAGGGAAAGATTTGCCGTTGCGCACGTTTCACAATCACAGGACGGCAATTGAGGAATTATTCGACATCAATATTGAGTGCAATGGATATAATCAGTATTATATTGAAAATAAGGATGATATTCAACAAAACAATTTGCGCTCATGGTTGCTTAACACTTTTACGGTCAATAATTTGTTGAACGAAAGCAAATCCTTGAAAAATCGTATATTGTTTGAAGATATTCCGTCCGGACAACGATTTTTGACAACAATCATTGAGGCAATGCGCGATGAAGTATGCGTCAAATTTCAATATCAGGCATTTTGGATGGACAATGTCGGTGATTTTGAAATAGAACCGTATTGCTTGAAAATTTTCAAACAGCGCTGGTATGTCATAGGCAAAAATCGCTCGATAAATGTAATTCGCAGGTATTCCTTGGATAGAATAAAGGACATCTTCACCACAGACACCAAATTCAAACTGCCGGAAACTTTCAAACCCGAAGAGCATTTTCAAAATGCTTTTGGCATTCTTGTTGACCCGAATATTCAAGCTTGGACAGTTAAAATAAAGGCTTTTGGCAACCGGAGAAAATATCTGCAAACCTTGCCGTTACATCCTTCGCAGGAAGAAATAGAATCCAATTCGGAGTTTTCGATTTTTCAATATTATATGGCGCCAACCCCTGATTTCAAGCAGGAATTATTGTCGTGCGGCGATGAAATTGAAGTGCTTTCGCCCCTTTCTTTCAGGAATGAAATTGCGGAAACGGTCAATAAAATGAAAAAATTGTACAAGAAAATCACATAATGGTATCTATTGATTCTATAAAGCCTTACGATTTGTGAGCTTGCGTATAATACTTGTTGGCGGCATCACTTATTTCTTCAACGCTCATATCCGAAAACAGATTGTTTTTGCGCCAATTAGTATAGTCAAACGGTTGACTGAGCAGCAAAAAAATAAATTTTTCGGCATCTACAAGTCCCAACTCGTTGGAAAGACATTTCATCCCTTTATCTAAAAGTGTTGCATTGCTCATAATTATTCTGTTATTATATTAAAGAATTCTATTGGATTACAAAGTTTTATTCGACTGTCGCTATATTTCAGTAATCTTTTATCAACCGAAATAAAATACTGACAATCGCCTGCAATAGCACAAGCAACATGCAAAGCATCTGCCGCTTGTATGCCTGTGGACATAATATTTTTTGCTGTTTCAACAATTTCATCCGTTTTACCTACAAACAAAACACTTAAACTTTCCCATTTGGCTATTGCATTGCGAATAGCCTTGGATAAATTACGGCTGTTTTCAAACGCTAAAATGTACTACCAAACCAACTC
The DNA here is from genome assembly GCA_025996895.1 of Bacteroidia bacterium. Lineage (GTDB taxonomy): Bacteria > Bacteroidota > Bacteroidia > Bacteroidales > Azobacteroidaceae > Azobacteroides. The sequence goes on from BNTW01000099.1 coordinate 1,726, forward strand.
TATATCCTTATTCAAAACTTGCTCTTGAATATAAAGTTTGGCTTGCGTTTCAAATATGATTCGTTGCTGAACTTGGTCATCATACGGGCGATTGAAACAGCAATTATCCAAATAAATTCTATACATTGCCAATTGTTTCTGTTTAACAGTTACAAAGATAAACATTTTGCTTTTCAAAACAAAATACGGGTAAAATGTCCTGAATGGCAACAAATAATTATAAATAAATTTTAGTATGCAACTATTTGGCATAGTCGGTCTCTACTTTTGTCGCATAATTTAAAATTGTAACTAAAATGACAGCAAAAAAGCAAAGAATCCAAGATGTTATTGAGGTAATCAACACCACCTCTATTGAACCTGAAACAGAAGTAATTGAACAATTAGTAAAAAAAACTCCAAAAGTTGGGAAAAACAAGTTGTGGCTACTTATCACTCACAAGAAAATCAGGCAACACTTTGATAACTGCCGAGATGAACACCACAGTAAAAGAAAAAATTAAAGTAACAATTACAGAGGAATTAAAAAAGAGTTGAAAAATATTCGTTCCTTTGTACTGATTTTTCGACATGGTTTTTGTGAAGAACAAGCGTGGAAATGGTTTTAAATAGTTTAATTTCAATATAATAATAAAATGCAAAAAAGAGTCATAGAAAAGCAAACAGAAAAATTTCCAAAACGGAAAATAGACAACAAAGGTTACATTAGTGAAAATGATTCACTCTCTCGTTGTCGTCAAAATTTTTAGGAACTGATGAACAACAATGGAAAGATGTTGTTACTGATTTAGGTAATGGAAGCGGTGGAGAGTTGAAAAACCAGAGAGGAGGCAATCCTCCAAAATTTGCTGCTTTGCATTCTTCTGCTGCTATATGTGTCAATACTTTTTATCCAATTAGATTTGATCCTAAAAAATTTATTTTTGAGAAATGGAATAATTTCTGTAAGGCAAGATTTGAAGAAAAAATGCCAACAGGCATAAGCATGCCAAATCTTGATTTTGTACTTGAAAATGACAAAGTAATAATCGGTTTTGAAAGTAAGTTTACCGAATATTTTGAGGCAAAATTAGAACATTCAAATGAAAATCTTCAAAAGTATTTTGATAGAGAAGAATTAAATTATCTTTCCAATGGTTTTATGTCTATGATACTTTACTATTTAACTCGATCAGAAAGAATGCACTTAAATGTTGCTCAATTAATTAAGCACACAATAGGCTTGTTAAATTATTCTCGAGAACATAACAATAAAACACCTATTTTAGTTTATATCTATTGGTTACCAAATAATTGGGAGCAATTGGATGAAAAAGAAAAACAAATATTTGTACAGCACAAAAAAGAAATAGATAAATTTTCAGAAATGACAAATAGATTTATTAAATTTAAAGCAATTTCTTACCTTGATTTTTGGGAACAATACAAGAACGAAAATAATTCTTTTGCAAAGCATATTTCAGATGTTGTTGAAAAACGCTATAAATTTAGTTTGTAACTCACAGCAGGCACCGCAAATGAAAGGAATCACGATTAAGATTATAAAATTATGCCGTTTCCAATACTCTGTGTTCTACTTTATTTTTAATGCCCAATATCACGTTTGCACTAATACCTAAATATTCACACATTCTTTTAGCAACTTTTAATGAAGGCTCTTTTCCGGCAAGATATTCGCTAATCCGGGAAGGACTTACTTGAAGCATCTTTGCTAATCGTATTTGATTGATATCCATCTCATACATACGGAGTTTGAGTATATCCGCTAACATGGGTATAGAAATCGGATAGTGCACTTTCTCATATTCTTCAATCAGTTCGGAAAGAAATTCAAGCTCAATAGATTCGGAAATACTATTATAATTGTCATCGGTAACTACTTCTAACAACTCATCAATCCTGTTTTTGATAATATTATACTCTTTTTCATTGCCAATCTTTTTCATATTCTTAATTTTTAGAGCGTAGAACAATCCTTGATTTTACTGTATTCCGAATGTGTGCCTATAAATCTAATATAGACATATTTCGGAACAAATAATACGATAGCGACTAAACGATAATTATTACCTTTTATATTGAAAACATAACGCTTGTTGCCAATATTATCCACCGAATGAAAAGTGTTTTTCATATCGGCAAAACAATTCCACTCTGCTTCTTCTGTTTTATTAAACCAATCCTCCAAAGCATTTTTAGCATCGGGATGTTCTGCGGCATATTCTGCTAATGTTTTATAAACAAAAATTCTCATTCTACCGTATTTGATGCAAAGATAAATATAAAGTTCCTATTTGCAAAATTTATTTCCAAAAAACGGTAAAATCACCTGAATAATTTTAGTGTGCAACTATTTGGCATAGTTGATCTCTACTTTTGTCGCATAATTATTAAATCTTTGAAATATGCGAATTGCAATTGTAGGCTCACGCGACTTTACCGATTTGGGAAAAGTGGAAAAGGAAGTACTGAAACGAATTAGTGTTGAAAAAATCGAAAAAGTGGTGTCGGGCGGGGCAAAAGGCGCTGACACCTTGGCAAAAAAGTTTGCCGAAAAGTACAAAATCCCGCTTTTAGAATTTTTGCCCGATTGGAAAAAGTATGGGAAGGGCGCCGGACTGATGCGAAATACTTCGATTGTTGAAAATGCCGATATGGTGTTTGCCTTCCCCACGAAAAACAGCAAAGGCACGCGGGATACGATTCGGAAAGCAACCGAAAAAGGGAAAATTGTAAAGGTTTTTGAAGTGTGACAATCGCTTGTAGTATGGATTACAGTACATTCAGACAATCTATTGTTCAACAACAGGGTAAATTATTCAGCCGAATTGTAGAAGTCTTGTTTGAGCAAGCGGTCAAGTTTGCGGATAGCGGACAAATAGAAGATGCCTTGGCTGTCGGCAACGATGCCTTGACCTTTGCCAAATATTCAGATGCCGGTTATGCCAATCTTTATCTGGTCGGTCTGCTGTGTCAGGCAAGCCTTGATAACGGACAACTGCAATCCGCCAAAAACTTTTTTCGTTTAGGAATGGAAATCATTCAGATTGGAGAGCAGGAAGAGAGTTACGAAAACGATATGGATGCGTTTTTGGATTTGAAGGTGCGGATGGATAGGGAAAATGATGTTAAACATCAATAGCTTGCAAAAAAGTATTACCTTTGGTGTTAATTAGAAATTTATTAAGCAGTTAAAAAATAGAAAAAATGGGGAAAAGTAAAAAGTATCTTGGTAGAGGAATTCATGATGAGAAATTTTTTAAGTCATTAAATGAGGGGAATTTGAAAAAAATGCTTGATGCTATTAGTTACGATGACACTTTAGATGTTCAAATACGTGAGAATTATTTGAATATCTACTATAACGGTGGTAATATTGTTAAAGTAAACAGCGAAAATAGCCTTGATTTTGATATGTTTTATTTTTATTTAGGCACAGAACCTAAAAAAAAGGTAAAAAGTGATGAAAAAGAATTAGCAGAACTCAAGACAAAACGTGACGATTTGATAGCTAAATTTAAAAATAATGACTATGCAGGCTATTTTGATGAGGCAAAAAGGGTTATGGATAAATGGTATGATAACCATCCCAAACCAGAAAGAATGGAACAACATATCCTATCTTTGGGAAATAGGTATGGAGAATCGGACTATACCATAATTGATTTAGAATATCAAGTAAGTACATTAAGTGAATTCTGTTGTATATATACTCCAAAAGACAAGGAAAAGCCCAAGAAGCCTAAATTTGACATAATAGCAGTAAACAAAGACGGAAAACTTTGTGTCATTGAACTTAAAAAAGGGATAGGAGCTTTAGAAGGCACATCTGGACTAAAAGAACATTGGGATTGCTATAGAGAATCTATTGGGAGAAAACCCGCACCATTTGTGACAGAAATGGTAAAAATTTTAGCGCAAAAACAAGAATTTGGATTGATAGATAAGAATTTGAAAATTACAGAATCAATCCCAGAATTTATGTTTGCGTATTCGTACGATGATAAAAATTCTCGCAAAGACCAAGATGACAAATTCCATATTGAATATAAGAAAGTAAAGGAGCCAATTAGAATTATTAAATTGGAGCAAGGAACACATAAATTAATGAATGAATGAAAATCACCATCCACCGCGGAATCAACCAAATCGGCGGTTGTATCACAGAAATTGCAACCGCAAATAAACGCATTCTCATTGATTTGGGACAAAATCTGCCCGACAACAAAGGCATTGTGGAGGATAATCTGGCAAATTCGCCAGCCATTGAAACGCTGACCAATGGAATAGATGCCATTTTCTATACCCATTATCATGGCGACCATATAGGGCTTTTTCATTATGTGCCGGATGCCATTCCACAATACATCGGCGCTACGGCAAAGCAAGTGGCAATCTGTAAACACAAACAATTGAGCCGCATACACGGTCGCGAGGAACTTTCCGAACGGGAACTTTCCAAATTGGAAAAGATGCGAACTTTTGTTCCGGCGCAACAGATTACCGATATAGAGGGATTTACAATAACGCCCTTCTTTGTGAGCCACTCCGCCTGCGATTCTTTTATGTTTTTGATTGAGGCAGAAGGCAAAAGAATTTTGCATACCGGCGATTTTCGCGACCATGGCTATTTGGGAAAAGGCTTGTTGCCGACCATGGAAAAATACATCATCAAAGAAAAAGTCGATATTCTTATTTCCGAGGGAACGATGCTGTCGCGCTTGGACGAACGGGTGCAACATGAAAAAGAATTGAGAAAGAAAGTCATAGAAGTGATGAAGCGCTACAAAAACGTTTTTGTGATGTGTTCTTCTACCGATTTGGAACGCTTAGCCACTTTTCACAGCGCCCATAACCACTTTGAAAAGCGACCGTTTGTTTGTGATAGTTTTCAACAGGATGTATTAAAAATATTTACAGAAACGGCAGGAACAAAAACCGATTTGTTCGATTTTGGGAAAACTTATTCATTCTTCCCAAAAAATAAGAAACTGGTTGCATGGATGAAAGAGCAAGGTTTTTGCATGTTAGTTCGGGCAACAAAGAAGTTCGATAAGTGGTTGGATGCCCTTCTTCCGCAACTCGACAGCCAAGAAACGGTTTTGATTTATTCGATGTGGCCGGAATATGTTAATCCCGATAATGCCAAACATGTAAAAGACGACTATTTGAAATTTATCGGACGTTTTCCTGCAATAGAAAAAATACATACCAGCGGTCACGCTTCAGCAGAAGCCTTGGCGGAAGTATGCAATCTTGTCAATCCAACTACAGCTATCATTCCGATACACAGCGAACACGCCAACCATTTCGGAAAATTGGATATAAGTGAAGAATTGAAATCGAAAATTATTACGGAATCAACGGTTATGCAAGACATAGAGATAAAAATCAACACAACAAAATACGAGAACGATGGGAAAGAGCTTGCTGAGGAATTCGAGAAAAAGAGGAAGGACAATTTTAAAAGAAGAATGAATTTTTTTTGCAATACCCAAGAAAGTATGAGTATCGAAAAAACAATTGACTATACGGACAAAATAAAATCAGTTCTTTTTGGTGTTGCCGTTAGCGATGCGTTGGGTGTTCCGGTTGAATTTAAAAGCCGGCAGGAAATGAGGCAGAATCCGATAAGCGATATGATAGGTTACGGAACGTACAACCAGCCGCCGGGTACTTGGTCGGACGATAGTTCACTGACATTTTGTTTGGTAGAAGCTTTGACTCAGGACTTTGACTTGAATAAAATCGGGCAAAATTTTGTAAAATGGTATCAGGAAGGTTATTGGACGCCTTACGGAGAAGTTTTTGATATTGGAAATTCCACAAGAGATGCCATATATCGAATTTCTAACGGAACAAAACCCGAATTGGCAGGCAGTTGTGAGGAAATTGATAATGGCAATGGCTCACTCATGCGAATAGCCCCGTTACTGTTTTATCTTTTAGACAAAACAACGGACGAACGTTTTGAAATAACCCGGCAAGTTTCTTCCAGTACGCACCGGCACATCCGTTCGGTTATTGCCTGTTTCTACTATCTTGAATTTGCCCGGCAACTTTTTGAAGGAAAAAATAAATGGTTGATTTATAAAAACTTACAAGCAGAAATTACCGATTACCTGATTTCTATTTCCATCAATCCAAAAGAAATAGCCTTGTTTGATCGCTTGTTAAAAGGAAATATTCACGAATTACCGGAAAACGAAATAAGCAGCAGCGGGTACGTGTTGCATACCCTCGAAGCAAGTATTTGGTGTTTGCTGACTACCGGCAATTACAAAGAGTCCGTGTTGAAAGCGGTTAATCTGGGCGAAGATACCGACACAACAGGCGCCGTAACCGGCGGACTTGCCGGACTGCTTTATGGTTTTGAGAATATTCCACAACATTGGATTAAGCAATTGGCGAGAAAAGACGATATTGTGGATTTGGCGAAACGAGTAGTGACATTTTTGCAGCATTATCCGCATCCGGTTCAGTAGAAATGAAAAGAATCTGACAAATTTTGGGCATAATTTAGTACATTTGCAAAAAACATAAATTATGATATCGAAAGACGAACTGTTAGAATTAATGACAGACATAGAAAGCGACCGGGTAGAACGAACGATATCCACAGACGATACAAATAAATTCGGTGAGGCAATTTGTGCGTTTTCCAACGATATGGCTAACCATAAAAAGCCGGGATACTTGCTCATTGGCGTGCATGACAAGACCGGTGAGTTATCCGGTTTGAAGGCTACAGACAAATTATTGAAAAATATTGCGGCCATTCGTTCCGATGGAAATGTTTTGCCACAACCGGTCATGACGGTTCATAAAATTGCGCTGGATAAAGGCGATGTAATTGTTGTTGAAGTAACTCCGGCACACTTTCCGCCTGTTCGATACAAAGGCAATATTTGGATAAGGGTTGGTCCAAGACGAGCCATTGCCAATGAAGTGGAAGAACGCTTATTGACCGAAAAAAGGACGTCCAACGCGAAAACTTTTGATGAACAGCCTTGCTTTGGTTCTACGATAGAAGATTTGAACATCAATCTCTTCAAAATGATTTATTTGCCAAAAGCCATTAGTAAAGAAACACTTACAAAAGATGATAGAGATATAAAATTGCAATTAGCCTCTTTGCGTTTTTATGATTTGGTACATGATTGCCCAACTAATGCCGGAATTTTGATGTTTGGAAACAACGTTCGATATTTCTTTCCGGTGGCGTACGTACAGAAAGCGCCCGATACCTGTTTCCTCACTTACAGAAGATGATGTTTATAACTATTCAGATACGGCTATCAGGGAGTTTTTAATGAATTCGCTTATGCACCGTTCATACGAAATCACCTCACCCATAAAGTTTTACCAATATTCAGACCGAGTAGAAATTGTCAATCCGGGTGGGTTATATGGGAATGCCAGACCCGAGAACTTTCCGAATGTTAGCGATTATCGTAATTTAGTAATCGCTGAATCCATGCGAGTAATGGGTTTTGTTAATCGTTTCAACAGGGGAATCGAAACGGCTCAATTGGATTTGAAAAATAATGGCAACGAGCCGGCAAAATTTGATTTGAGAACGCTGGGCGTGTTTGGTGTGATTATAAAAGAGAAGCCTATTGAAAAGATTTCGGCCGATTTTTCTAATCCGTGGGATGGCAATACTGTTAATTTTGATGATTTATCTGAAATCGAAAAGAAAATTTATACAATTATTAAAGAGAATCAAGGAATTAAAGCCACTGATATAATAGATTTAATGGATAAGTCTCCACGTACTATTGAGCGCTATTTAAAGAATCTGAAAGAAACCGGTTTCGTAGAATATGTTGGTTCTCTTAACCCACATTGCAGCTTCGCGCTCAAAAAGTTATAAAATAAGTTAATAAATCACCCCATTTTGCCTGTTTAAATGTTAAATTTCAGGCATATCCAATGGTGGCATTTTGTAACATGTTGATTATT
>BNTW01000100.1 GCA_025996895.1 Bacteroidia bacterium
AGGCGCTAAAGATAAATGCAATGCCTTGCAAAAGAAGAAAATTTGTGTGGCACCCGGAGAGACCTCCGGAAAGTATGCCTTCTGAAAATCAGTCGGTTAGCAGCGGTTGATACGCAATGTGGGTTAACGTATTTCAAAAGTATTCATGTCTTCCGGATTAATAGCCAAACTTCTGACAACATCTCCCATATCATATCTTTTTACACCTGAAGCAGTTGATTTTGTATTTTTAAGGACATACGGAAAAAGCCGCCAGGTGAAATCCTTGCGATTTTATGATCGTTTCAATTTTTACATTTTTATCCGGATATACAGCTTTTGAATATTCACTTACATTTCTGTTATTGATATTACTGACCGTAGATGTTGGTTTTTCTACCGGATTATTAATTAGAGAAATATCCTGACGAATTTCTTTGCTTTTCTCATTTATATTCACATTTTCAACATTCGTATTTTCCGGAATTAAAATGTAGATGTTTTTGTACGGCAACGCGGGTAATGTTGTCTTTGCGATGATAGTCCAACTGCTCTTTGGGTCAAAAGATTGACTCTTTACTGTTTGTATTGTAAAAAGCAAAATTAAAATTAAAATTTTTGCTTTCATTTTTATTCTATTTCAACTGCAACAGTTCCACCGATTTGTAATAAACTTCCGCTGCTTCGGTCTGTAACAAAATCCGTCCTTCGGAAACACTCAAATCCGACGCCTGATTAACCAAATGTCCATTGACGTAGTGTTCCGATCTATTATCCCAGCAAATCACTTCGATGGTGTTCCACTCCGGATTAGGATTTTCATAATTGGCTGTGCGGATAAAGCGATTGCCACTGTCAGGAAGCCGGTTAGGCGAATCGGCCGTTACGCCTCCAATCAAAAAATAATCGCCGCAATCGTTTTCCTGCACCTGACATTCAAAAGAAACCGGCCAAACAGTGTCGGTGGCGTCTTCAGAGAAATGATACAAAATGCCGCTGTCGCGCGGACTGTCCAAGCGCGGCGGATATTTCTTTTCACCCCAACGGAAAACAACTTTCAGGTAATAGTCTTTATATGAGCCGTTTGTAGCCAAATATCCCATCGGCTCGCCGGCAAAATACAAAGTACTGTCCGTAATCAGGAATTGTTGATCCACATCATTGTCTTTACCATATTTGTCCGTATAAGTGTACCAACCGCTTAAATCCTTACCATTGAACAAGATAAGCGGTTTATTTGAAGTATCATTTAACTTCGTGAATAATGCTTTTTCCGGATGATTTTGCAGGATCGCCGGAATTTCAACTTTTTCTTGCTTCTTTGTACAAGCGCAAAGGCTTATAAATAACATCAAACTAATTAATCTAACAAACTGTCTCATAATAATATATCTTATAAAATTAAACTTCTAATCCACCAATGAGTTCCCTTACCGATTGAAATCCGTTTTTGTCTAAATATTCGTTTATTCCCTCGACTACTTTTACCGAAACAGTCGGGTCAACAAAGTTGTAAGTCCCTATCTGTATGGCAGTTGCACCTGCTAATATAAACTCGATTGCATCTTTCCAATTAGATATTCCGCCCAGTCCGATAATCGGAATTTTGATTGCTTTGTAGGTTTGATAAACCATGCGCAACGCCACCGGTTTAACGCAGGGACCGGATAATCCGCCCGTAACGGTCGATAAAACCGGTTTCCGACGTTCGATGTCAATGGCCATACCCATTAACGTATTGATTAAGGAAACCGCGTCTGCTCCCTCTGCTTCAGCTGTTTTGGCAATTTCCGTGATGTCTGTTACATTCGGCGACAACTTCACAATCAAGGTTTTATGATAGACTTTGCGAACGGCTTTTATCACTTCCGAAGCACCCGCACAATTTGTGCCGAAAGCCATTCCACCCTGCTTAACGTTGGGGCAGGAAATATTTAATTCAATCGCCGGTATTTTGTCTAATTCGTTGATTTTCTCGGCACAAGCGGCATAATCTTCCACCGTCGAGCCACTGACATTCACCATCATACAGGTATCAATATCCTTTATTTTAGGATAAATAGCTGATATAAAATAATTTACACCTTTATTTTGAAGTCCTACTGCATTCAACATTCCCGAAGGCGTTTCGGCCATGCGCGGATAGTCGTTTCCTTCGCGCGGGTGCAGCGTTGTTCCTTTGACGAAAATTCCGCCAATTCGGGACAAATCCATAAAATCGGCATATTCAATTCCATAACCAAATGTACCAGAAGCAGTTAGCACCGGATTTTTAAGTTTTAATTCACCTATATTTACACTCAAATCGGCCATGTCAATTCATTTATATTAAATACCGGGCCTTCCATACAGACACAGGTATTTCCTTTTTTCGTTTTTTCCACGCAACACAAGCACGCCCCGATACCGCAAGCCATCGTGTTTTCGAGCGAAACTTCACAAGAAACAGTGTGTTCTTTAGCAAATTTAGCCACAGCCATCATCATCGGTTTAGGTCCGCAGGAATAGATAAAATCAAATTTCTTATTCTGCAAAACGGAATGATTAGTTACAAAACCTTTTTCGCCCGCCTGTCCGTTTTCGGTTGTGATATGGACTTCGCCGTATTTGCTAAATTCCTCTAACTGAAGCAAATCGTTTTCCGTTCGCGCACCCAGCAGAAAAGCCGGTTTATTATAGCCTCGCTCTTTCAGATATGCACCCAAATACAGCAAGGGAGCAACACCTACGCCGCCGCCAATCAACAGCAAAGAGGTATTTTTATCCGCCGGAAGGGTGAATGAATTGCCCAGCGGATAAATCAAATTCAACTTTTCGCCCGCTTCGATTGTTGCTAATTGGCGCGTTCCGTCGCCCACTTGTTGAATTAACAGCCAAAGTTCGCCCGCTTTCCTATCCACAAAATGCACAGAAATCGGCCGGCGCAGGAAAGTAGTTGGCGAATGCTCGATTTTCACCTGAACAAACTGTCCCGGAAGAATTTCGGGAAGCTGTTTATGCAACGTCAATTTCAATAAAAAATACGAATTATTTAATGAAATATTTTCTTTCACCAGCCAATCGGCCATCTGTTTTTTCATTTGTTGCTGTTTTCTTTTTATATATTCATTAAAAAATTGTACAAATATACTACTCTATTTTAATAACTCAAAGTAATTAGTCCGACACAATAACTATTTATCCGGCGAAAAACTTTCAAAAGTATTATCCGAGAAGAAAACAATTATTTTCTCCGTTTTGCGAGAAGTATTTATTTGCGGTATAACCTCTTGAATAACAGGATTTTTAGGTGCATTTTCGGTCTTTTCAACCTTGATTTCCTTTACGTATTCGGTCGAAGGTGCATCTCTGACCGCATTTATGGAATTCTCGTCGAACAAATCCGGCGCAAGCGACATTTTATCGCTCTTATACATCGGTAAAGTTCCCAACAGCAGCCAAGCCGGATTAATATTTTTATAAGTATTCAGAATTTGTTGGGTAACAGCCAAAGAGGGTGGCGGAAAATATTTTACTCCTTTAGCATCCGTTCGTCCATTCAGGATATTGGAAATAGTTGCCCGGTCGATGTTAATCGTATCGGCAAAAGAAGAAGGTGTGCAACCTTCCTTTTCCATAATTTCTTTTATTCGCCGGTTTTCAGCGGGAAAATTTAGTTCGTCCATACTCATTTTGTTTATTACAACCGTAAATAATGTATCAGGTACAAATGTAATATAAAATATTTACTTATGCAAATTACAAATGACTATTTATATACAAACAAATGTAAATCACTCTAATTACTAATAGAACTATGCAAATGTAAATCGGAAAATAGAAAGATATAAACAACTTTCGATTATATATATAAAATACTGATTATCAATACTTAATAAATAATTATATTCTAAATATAAACGATTTACATCTGTATTTGACAATATCCGGCCTCTATTTTAATCTTTTGATTTAAAATATAATGCTATTTATCAGGTTTTTAATAGATTATATGATTAATAATATAATAAACTATAGCTAAAAGAATACTATTTTCAAATGTAACTCCCCTACCCGATTATTCATTTAAATACTTCATAAATTTACATTTGTTTTGTCTGAATTGCTGCATTACACTTGTAGTTTATGGTTTTCATTGTAAATGTGATTTACATTTGTATGATAATTGATAACAATAAAATAACAATAAGATAACATTTAAATAACCTACTTTCTTGTTTTTGCTTTCTACTTTTGCATTTAAAACAAACAAAATTATGAGCAAAACAAATTAAACAATTAAATATATAGCTTATGATATAAAAAACAGCGTAAGTTATACGCATATTTCAGTAGAGAAAAGAGACGTTAATCGTTATTCTCGCACCTAAAATTTCCACAAATTTGTTGGTGTGATCGTGGAAAACCTTAGGCATGAAAAAAAAATGTCCGCGCTTTTCTTTTATGCGTATCCTCAATATAAATTGACTATAGGACAACCAAATTAAAATTAAACATTAACTAAAAAAATAGTCTAAATGAACAGAAAAAAACAATTTTATTTTCTTACATTTGCATTGTTAGGTTTATTGTCGTTGTTTTTATACTCGTGTTTGAACGATGAAATGAACTCAAAAAATGAAGAGAATGTGGATGATGCGGCTCGCCTGCAAGAAATACGCGAAGCGCGGGAGTTCTTTGAAAATCATGTGGCAAGCATTCCGCCGAACGCCGACCCGCAAGGTATTTACCCCGGTAACTTTGCTACGGATTGGGATAATGCAACTTACATCGTGAATACTGACGACAGTATTATAAGCCTGAATGCCTGCATTATTCCCGAATATTATTATGAGGGTGATTTGGCAAAAGACTACACTCAAACGCCCGAAACGGACGATGATTGGTATCATACAGCTATTAGCCAGAAGATTGTATCGCTGAAAGATATGCGTACAGGTGCACGCTGTTGTTATATTCTTACGTTGATACCTGATGCAAGTTGTGCGACCAAAAGCCGTGCCGAGATTGACTGGCTGTTTAATAATGGCGACAATCAGGGAAATCAGTTTAGCGGTTTGGCGATTTATTCAACTGTTGAAGAAAATCGTACATTGGTGGTAGATAGATATGGACAACATTTTGCTCGTGCTTCGGTATTTGGTAAAAGTACGGAAAATGAATATGCCTCGCTTATCGGAGCAGCCAAATACACGCAATTTAAACTACTAAGAACGAAGTATGAATTGGACGAGGTGGTAGTTACCGCTCCATATCCTGGTGGTTCTACGATTATTATTGTTAACACCAGACCCGGTACAACACCAAACATTCCATCGGATAATTCCAATTATCCACCCACAGGAGGAAGTGGCGGGGGAGGTGGTAATAGTGGTGGTAACAGCGGTGGTAACAATACCAATGGAAATTCAAGCATATTACCCAATAAGTCTGTAACTTATGCTCCTTCACGATTTGAGGATACCGGAGGATATATTAAAGGAACATGTAATTGTATGTGTATGGCTCAGAAAATAATGAAGCAAATTCTTGGTAACAATGCTAATATAGGATCATCAGCCAATGTAAAGCAATTATGGAAAGAGATGAATGGTGTTTTGACGAAAGTAGGTGATGCAAAAGATATTTTCAATACACTGAATGATCACCTTAGTTCAAATCACCCCATAATAGTGGGAGTGGATCATACAGCTAACAAACATCCCGGAAATTCAGACAAAACTACTGACCATTTTATTGTGATCACAGGAAGAGGATATGATTCATCTACGGAGCAATATTATTATAATTATGTGGAAACAGGACGGACAGAAGGAAAAGGAATAGAAGCAACTTCCAGTAGCAATCGTTTGTATTACAATTCCTCAGCTGGTACATTTATAGACAGTAATACCTATAATAAAAAAGAATATAGATTGACCCAAATTAGACCTAATCTATAATTATTATAATAGATTTATATATTGAAATTTAATTACTTATAAATTAACACATTTAATAAATATTTTATGAACAAAAAAAATATTATATTTGCTTTTTTGGCATTTTTTTCAATATTGTGTTTTTCACAAAATTCTGAAGTTCAACCCGAAGCATTGACAATTGGCGAAGCAATTAATAAAATGCCTGTAACAGCAACGCCTTTTAATGCTACTAAGAGTGGAAGTAATGCGAGATTTACTCAAAGTAATACTTATGGTATTTATAGATATACTGCTATACCGGATAAATTGTATGACAACGTACAGCTCACTCAGTATACAAATGCAGATGATCCGGAACTTTGGGGAACAACCTTTAGAAAATTTTCTATATTGAATAGTACTAACGTTTTGCTTGTGGTTTCATTCGGAGGGGCAACGGATTGGCGAACCGATGTAATGTGTGTGGTTAATCCATCTGGACAGATTTTGAGTACATTGGAAGTCGTTATTTGCGTGGCTGATATATATGTCAAACAATTTCGTATTACTGCGCAGAATCAAATTATAGTTACCTCTATTAAACCTACATCTACAACGTCTATTCCATTTGCAACATTAAAAAATTTTTATGGTTATCGGCAAGATATTGCCTATTCCATTAATGCGCAAGGGCAGTTTATTCAAGGTTCGGTGCAAACATACAAATCAAAGACATATACCCGTTCTTATTTATGGGACGAGGATATTAATCTTTGGGAAGGAGGAGAAACGTTGCAATAATTAATAGTAGAATACGTGTTTTATCGTCCGACAGGATATAATCATTCTGCCGGACGATAATTCGATTATTCAGATGTAACAAAAAATGCACCCGCCAAATGATAGCGATATAAAGCGGTAAAATCAACATACGCCCTATCCATCAGTCAGAATAAAAGTCGGAATACTGCCACGTAAATCAATAAGCGTGTGCATTTTAACAGCACCGCGAGAATATTTTCCTTCTGCCCAAACAAGCAGATTGATACTGCACGATATACTCGTTGAATCTAACGCAAATATTTCATTATCAAGATTACGGAACCTGATATTAAGGTAGTACATGCTACAATAAATAATTATAAAGACGGCTCTATAAAGGAAAACAAAGTAGAAAGCGATGGAAAGATTGAATATTGGAGTAAAGCATTTATAGGTGCCGGACGCTTTAAATAAAATAATAATAATTTAAAATATGAAAAAGATAATAATTTTTAGTACATACCTGTTACTTAATGTTGTGGTATATGGACAAACTTATAGCCTTAGTCTCAAAGGAAGCTATTCTTCCTCAAGTATCAATGGCTATGTGGGAGATGCAGCATTTTACAATGACACTTGTTACTTTATTTCCGGAGATGGGAAAAAAATATTAATGACCAAAAGCAATGGGACAGCCGTATCAACGGATTATTTTGCATCAGCAACATTCAATGGAGCGATGAAAATATATGCAGATGATACATACATATTAGTGTTAGATTTTGATTATTTAAGATATTATACTAAAAAGGGAGAATTGAAATATTCTATTGATGTCGCTACTTCAGGTGCTTGGTACTCGTATTTTTGGGTAAAAAATAAAAAAGAAATCATGCTGGTATCTGTAAATAGAATATTGATTTACGATTATTCTACTAGAGAATTGTTGAAGAACAGTATATCGGCTTATAAGCTTGCAGGAAATCAATTCTTGAATGATGGAAATAAATTATATGATGTTGATGCAAGGCTAATTACTTGTGAATACAAAGGAGGAACAATTGTTGCAAGCAATATTACGACACCGAAGTATCTTTCGTTAAGGAAAAATGGAGACTATTTAGCTTGTTTTATTAACAACGAATCCTTATGGTTCAATTATTTTGACAGATCAAAAGCCTTTTTTGTAAATTCCGACTTGAATAGTGTGGTTAGAAATTGTACAAGTTTTTTGCCGAGTTCAAAAAATCCGACAGATGATGATTTATACATAGAATCAGGCAATCCTCAACTAAAGGTATATCATAGTCAAGATAAAACGTATGTAATAAACGCTCCTTTAAATAAAGTAGAATTTTATATGTTAGAGAAAAAGTAAACTGATGTATTATGTTTTTTCGTCCGGCAAGATATAATCATTTTGCCGGACGATAATTAGATTATTCAGAATGAAAAAATATTTTCTTTATCTATTTCTTATAACTCTCTTTTCGTGCGAAGATGATAACGAAAAGCTAATTACACTTGCTCAGAAAACGATTATTGTTTATATGGCAGCCGATAATAATTTAGCGAACGATGCACTGCTGAATATCCGGCAAATGCAACAGGGTTACCGAGAAACAGGAATTAATTTTATTGTTTTTATTGATGTTGCCAACAAACCACCTTATTTGCTGAAAATCAAGGAAAGTGCTTGCGATACTATTAAAACTTTTCCCGAATTAAACTCGGCAGACCCGCAAATACTCAATAGCGTACTATGCGAAATAATAAAACGCTATCCTGCTGATAATTACGGACTTATAATGTGGTCGCACGCTTCGTCATGGTTACCTGCGGAGGCGCGTTTGCGATCGTTCAGTAAAGATGGAAATACTGAAATGAATATCCCTGAAATGGCAAAAGTCTTACCGGTGCATTTCGATTTTATCGCGTTTGATGCCTGCTTGATGGGATCTGTTGAATCTATTTATGAACTGTGTGATAAAACGGATTATGTGATTGCTTCATCGACAGAAACTATTGCCGACGGATTTCCTTATACGCAAATGATGCCTGAATTTTTACAGAAAAGCATAGATTTGCGCAAAATAGCGGCGATGTATTTTGATTTTTATAACCGTAAAGAAAACGCCGAACGATCTGCCACTATCGCGCTGATTAATATCCGCGAATTAGACCGTTTGGCGATGGAAATAAACAAACTGACCGAAGAAAACGAAGCACAGGAAATCGACCGTTCCTCAGTGCAGCGTTTAGATGTTATTGTAGAACAATATCATTTTGATTTACAGGATTTTGTGAATCAACTATTTCCTGATGCAAACAAAGAAAATTTTGTTGCTCAACTGAATAAAACGGTACTTTACAAAGCTCACACACCGCGATTGCTTGGAATGTATGATATTAACATATATTGCGGGTTGAGTTGCTATGTTTCGCTTGCAGACAGGCAAGATTTAAACGCATATTATAAAACGTTGAAATGGTATGACAAAGCGGGAATTTTCAGACTATTTTAAAACCGGTCTATTTAGCCTTTTTCTTGTTGTTTTACCATTAATTTATGGTAGTTGCCTGCATTTTTTTCGCAATGAAGTGATTTATTGCGGAACATTGTTGTTTTTGTGTGTCTTTGTCATTATGGGTCAAGCCCGCAAGGGCAATCGAGCGTTAGATTATGCCATTATTCTTTTCTTGCTTGGCAGCATTCTCGACATTATTTTTATTAAAAACGGTGAGTTTGATCGGTTTATTATTTATAAATGGACGGCGGTCGCAGTTTGTTATTTTGTTGTTAACCCACATTGCAGCTTCGCGCTCAAAAAGTTATAAAATAAGTTAATAAATCACCCCATTTTGCCTGTTTAAATGTTAAATTTCAGGCATATCCAATGGTGGCATTTTGTAACATGTTGATTATT
>BNTW01000101.1 GCA_025996895.1 Bacteroidia bacterium
GTCCGGCAATGGCGAGTGGAGTATTTCCGGCGACGGCGACTGGTTGGAAGTGTCGCCGAAAACAGGCAAAGGGAATGTTGCGGTTACAATAACCGTTTCGGAAAACGACTCTTATGATGACAGGGAAGACGAAGAAGGCAAGCATGCTTTCTGGCATTCCTCCGCTCACCTCTTGGCAGAAGCCTTGCAAGAGCTTTATCCGGGTATTCAATTCGGTATCGGCCCGGCAATTGAAAACGGTTTTTACTACGATGTCGATCCGGGCGAAGGCGTAACAATTAAAGACGCGGACTTAGTGGCAGTAGAGAAAAAAATGCAGGAATTGGCCGCTCAGAAATCGGCCATCTGCCGCGAAGACATTACCAAAAAAGACGCCTTGAAATTGTTTGGAGAGAGAGGCGAAACCTATAAAACCGAGCTAATCGGCGAGTTGGAAGACGGAACAATTACTACCTATACGCAAGGAAATTTCACCGACCTTTGTCGCGGCCCGCATTTACCGAATACCTCTTATATCAAAGCGATTAAGTTGATGTCGGTGGCCGGCGCGTATTGGCGGGGTGACGAAAAACGCCGGCAACTCACTCGTATTTACGGTATTACATTCCCCAAAAAGAAAGAATTGGACGAATATTTGGCATTGCTCGAAGAAGCCAAAAAACGCGACCACCGTAAAATCGGTAAGGAAATGGAATTATTTACCTTCTCGCAAAATGTGGGGCAAGGACTTCCGTTGTGGCTACCGAAAGGAACGCAATTGCGCTTGAAATTGCAGGATTTCCTGACCCGTATTCAGAAAGAATATGGCTACCAACAAGTGATGACTCCGCATATCGGCAACAAAATGTTGTACGTTACTTCCGGTCATTATGCCAAATACGGAAAAGATTCGTTCCAGCCGATTCATACGCCCGAAGAAGGCGAAGAATTTTTGCTGAAGCCGATGAACTGTCCGCACCATTGCGAAATTTATAAGGCTTTCCCGCGTTCGTACAAAGAATTGCCGTTGCGTTTAGCCGAATTTGGTACGGTTTATCGCTACGAGCAAAGCGGCGAGTTGCACGGATTGACGCGTGTGCGCGGATTTACGCAGGACGACGCGCATATTTTCTGTGCGCCCGAAGACGTGAAAGGCGAATTTATCAAAGTGATGGATATTATCCATATCATTTTCCGTGCGTTGAATTTTACGGAATACGAAGCGCAAATTTCGTTGCGCGACCCCGATAACAAGGAAAAATACATCGGCTCGGACGAAAACTGGACGGCCGCTGAAAACGCCATCATTGAAGTTTGTCAGGAAAAAGGGATCAAAGCCAAAGTCGAATTGGGCGAAGCTGCTTTCTACGGCCCCAAATTGGATTTTATGGTGAAAGACGCTTTGGGCAGACGTTGGCAATTAGGTACTATCCAAGTGGATTACAACCTTCCCGAACGCTTTGAATTGGAATATGTCGGTGCAGACAATCAAAGACATCGTCCGGTAATGATACACCGCGCGCCGTTCGGCTCAATGGAACGCTTTGTTGCCGTTTTGATTGAACATACTGCCGGAAAATTTCCGTTGTGGTTAGTTCCCGACCAAGCCGTGATTTTGCCTATCAGCGAAAAATGCAACGATTATGCGTGGGAAATCGCAAAAGAATTGCAAAAACACAACATTCGCGCCATAGTCGATGACCGAAATGAGAAAATCGGACGGAAAATCCGGGACAACGAACTGAAAAAAATCCCTTATTTGCTGATAGTCGGTGAAAAAGAAGCGGAAAATCGTGAAATTTCCGTAAGAAAACAAGGCGAAGGTGATGTTGGTTCAATGAAAATTACTAACTTTGCCGCGCTTTTAAATAAGGAGGTAGAAAAGCAAATGAATCAGTGGCAATAAATTTTTTGAATGAAGAAGGACAACTTAAAAGATCAGTACAGAGTAAATGATAAAATCCGGGTGCGGGAAGTGCGCTTAGTCGGAGAGAATGTGGAGCAGGGAGTTTATTCCATCTTCGACGCATTGCGGCTGGCACAGGATCGAGATTTGGATTTGATTGAAATTTCGCCGAATGCTGTCCCCCCGGTTTGTCGGATTGCCGATTATCAAAAATTTCTCTACCAACAGAAGAAACGCCAGAAAGAACAAAAAGCCAAATCAGTGAAAATTGTGGTGAAAGAAATCCGTTTCGGTCCGCAGACCGACGACCACGACTACAATTTCAAACTGAAACACGCCAAAAACTTTTTGGAAGAAGGCGCGAAAGTGAAAGCTTACGTGTTTTTCCGTGGACGTTCAATTCTTTTCAAAGAGCAGGGAGAAGTGTTATTACTCCGTTTTGCCAACGACTTGGAAGATTACGGAAAAGTAGAATCCATGCCGTCTTTGGAAGGCAAGAAAATGATTATCATGCTGACACCCAAAAAAGTGGGCGGTGTGCCCAAGCCGGTGAAGCAAGAAGAGGAAAAAGACGAATGAGTAATGTCACGGCGGGATTGACCCGCCATCTCCTGATAGTAAATTAACTATTTTCAGGGGATTGCGCGTCAAGCGCGCAATGACAACTATAAATAAATATTTAATATTAACAATTTAAAAAAGCAGCAAGATGCCTAAAATGAAGACTAATTCCGGTGCCAAAAAAAGATTCGCTCTTACCGGAACAGGAAAAATCAAGAGAAAACATGCTTACAAAAGTCACATTCTCACGAAGAAGACCAAGAAGCAAAAAAGAAGATTAACCCATTTTTCAATTCTCGATCAAGCGAACACAAACAGCGTGAAAGAGATGTTGGGAATGAAGTAATTAATCCAAGAGTTTTTAACAGATTTATTAACAGAAATTTAGCAAACAAGTTCGTAAAAACGACGCTAACTTTCACAACATTTTAATTATTATGCCCAGATCAGTAAATCACGTAGCTTCGAGAGCTAAAAGAAAAAGAATCCTCAAATTGACGAGAGGATATTATGGCGCACGCAAAAATGTTTGGACAGTCGCCAAAAACACATGGGAAAAAGGTTTAACTTACGCATTCCGCGATCGAAGAAATAAAAAACGCAATTTTCGCGCACTGTGGATTCAACGTATCAATGCGGCTGCCCGCTTGGAAGGCCTGTCGTATTCCAAATTGATGGGTGCTTTGCACAAAAACGGAGTTGAAATCAATCGCAAAGTATTAGCCGACTTGGCGATGAATCACCCCGAAGCGTTCAAAGCGATTGTCAATAAAGTGAAATAATCTCAGTACTATTTATAATTGAAGAAAAATTTCCTACCTTTGCAGGGTTTTTGTAAAATAAATTGTTTTGGGAAAATTTGATTTATATAAGGTCGATTTAAAAAGCATGAAGCAGGATGTCCAAGAGATTACTTATCTATTGGATAATCATTTTTTTACAAATATTGAAGGGGAAGACATTCAAAAAGGCAAAGTAAATGTCCTGCTGACCGTTACCAAAGCAAGCAATGCGTTTAATCTGGCGTTTAAATTACAGGGAACAGTGGTGATTCCGTGCGACCGGTGTCTGGACAATATGGACTTTCCGGTGGATACGACTGCCCGCCTGATTGTGAAATTCGGAAAAGATTACGCCGAAGAAAGCGACGAAATCATTATTATTCCGGAAACGGAAGGCGCGATTAATCTGGCGTGGTTTCTTTACGAGTTTGTTGCGTTATCCTTGCCTATCAAACATATACACGCTCCGGGAAAATGCAACAAGCAGATGTCTACCCAATTGAAAAAACATACCGCGAAAGCGGAAGGTGACGAGGACGATTTTAATTTGGATGATGGGGAAAACATCGGAGTGAGCGACGACGATTTGAACGACGACATCGACCCGCGCTGGGACGCATTACGAGAATTGAAAGATAAACAATAATAACAATTAAAATAAATAACAAAAATGGCACATCCTAAACGACGAGTAGGTAAAACCAGAAGAGACAAAAGAAGAACACACGACAATGCCGTTCTTCCTCAAATAGCATTAGATCCGACAACAGGTGAATATCATTTGTATCACCGGGCACATTGG
This sequence comes from Bacteroidia bacterium, assembly GCA_025996895.1. Lineage (GTDB taxonomy): Bacteria > Bacteroidota > Bacteroidia > Bacteroidales > Azobacteroidaceae > Azobacteroides. The sequence continues at coordinate 4,031 of BNTW01000101.1, forward strand.
TACGAAGGTAAATTGTATTATAAAGGCAAAATAATCATTGACAAGACTGTTTAATGTGTAAAATACATGCAGCTATCACAGGAGTTGGCGGCTATGTTCCCAATTACCGCTTAACCAATGAGGAACTCTCGACAATAGTAGAAACTTCCGACGAGTGGATTACCAAACGAATTGGCATCAAAGAACGGCGGATTTTGAAACCGGAAGAAGGTCGAGGGATTTCTTATCTGGCCGTGAAAGCGATAGAGGACTTACAAAGCCGGCGTCCTTTTAATCCGTTGGAAGTGGAAGCGGTCATTTTTGCTACCACCACTCCCGATTACGGCTTGCCGAGTTCGGCAGCTCTGACGGCTGCACAGACCGGTATGACCAACGCTTTCTGTTTCGATATGGAAGCGGCTTGCAGTGGTTTTATTTATGCTTTAGACATTGCAGACGGTTTTGTTTCTTCCGGAAAATACAAAAAAGTAATGGTGATTGCAGGCGATATCCTTTCGTCCGTTACCGATTACGAAGACCGGAACACCTGCCCGATTTTTGCCGACGGTTGCGGTTGTGTTTTAGTCGAAGCAACCACCGAAGAAGTCGGATTGATGGATTCTATTCTGCGTTCGGACGGCAGTACGCCCGAACATCTGCACATGTATGGAGGCGGGTCGGTTTATCCGGCATCGCATGAAACAGTTGAACAACGCATGCACTACATCTGGCAAGACGGCAGAATTGTATTCAAACGGGCGGTTTCAAGTATGGTAGATGCTTGCGAAGAACTGTTGAAAAGAAACAATCTTTCCAAAGAAAATGTAGATTGGATTGTGCCTCACCAGGCAAATTTGCGGATTATAGATGCTGTAGCCTACCATCTCAACGTTCCGCGCGAAAAAGTAATGATTAATATTGAGAAATACGGCAACACCAGCGCGGGAACAATTCCGCTTTGCTTATGGGAATGGGAAAATCGATTGCACAAAGGCGATAACCTCATTCTGACCGCTTTCGGAGCCGGCTTTACGTGGGGAGCCGTTTATCTGAAATGGGGGTATAATTAATGTATAAATCCGGATTTGTAAATATTGTCGGAAATCCGAATGTCGGAAAATCCACTTTGATGAACTTGCTGGTTGGCGAAAAACTGTCGATCATCACCTCGAAAGCGCAGACTACCCGCCACCGGATTATGGGAATTGTCAATACCGACAATATGCAAATTGTATATTCCGATACACCGGGTGTGCTGAAACCTAACTACAAGTTGCAGGAAAACATGCTCAATTTCTCTGAGTCGGCGTTAGATGATGCTGATGTGTTGATTTATATGACTGACGTCGTAGAAAAAATCGACAAAAATCATTTTTTTCTGAAAAAAGTAGAACAAAAGTCTTCGCCCATTTTGCTGGTAATCAACAAAATAGATTTATCCAATCAGAAAGAATTGGAACAAAAAGTAACCGAATGGAAGGCGTTACTTCCACAAGCAGAAATCGTTCCGTTGTCGGCAACCAACCGCTTCAATGTCGATTATTTGCAGAAGCGGATTGAAGAATTGTTGCCCGAGTCCCCTCCCTACTTTGAAAAAGACGCCATGACCGACCGGCCGGCGCGTTTTTTCGTAACCGAAATTATCCGCGAGAAAATCCTGCTGTATTATCAAAAGGAAATTCCCTATTCGGTGGAAGTCGTAGTCGAAACGTTTGAAGAAACGGAAAAACTGATAAAGATTCGGACGTTGATTATCGTGGAACGCGAATCACAAAAAGGAATTATCATCGGCGACAAAGGCAATGCCATCAAGAAAGTGGGCGCGATGGCGCGAAAAGATATTGAGAAATTTTTCGACAAGCAGGTTTTTCTCGAAATGTTTGTCAAAGTCGAAAAAGACTGGAGAAATAGAGATAACTTGCTGAAGAAATTCGGCTATAAATTGGAATAATTATGAGTAATATTGTAGCAATAGTTGGTCGTCCGAATGTCGGTAAATCGACCTTATTTAACCGTTTAACACAAACGCGACAAGCGATTGTCGATGAAACGGCAGGCACAACGCGCGATCGTCAATACGGTAAAGCGGAATGGGGCGGACAAGAATTTTCGGTCATCGACACCGGCGGCTGGGTGCTGAACTCGGACGATGTTTTTGAAGAAGAAATCAACAAGCAGGTGCAGATTGCAATTGAAGAAGCCGATGTGATTTTGTTTATGGTCGATGTACTGAACGGTACTACCGATTTAGACCAGCAAGTAGCGAACATGCTTCGGCGCGGGAAAAAACCGGTAATTTTGGTTTCCAACAAAGCCGACAATTTTGATTTGTATCCCCAATCAGCCGAATTTTACGCGTTGGGATTGGGTGATCCGCAAAATGTTTCGGCGGTAAACGGCTCAGGAACAGGCGATTTATTAGACTTGGTCATTTCCAAATTCACAAAAAAAGCGGAAGAAGAAATCGAAGAAGATGTGCCGAAAATTGCGATTGTCGGCCGTCCGAATGCAGGTAAATCCTCGCTGATTAACGCGTTTATCGGCGAAGAACGCAATATTGTAACCGAAATTGCCGGCACGACGCGCGATTCTATCTACACTTATTATGATAAATTCGGATTGAAGTTTTATTTGGTCGATACGGCGGGAATCCGAAAAAAAGGAAAAGTCGATGAAAATTTGGAATATTATTCCGTTATTCGCGCCATTCGCGCTATCGAAAGTGCGGACGTCTGTGTGTTGATGCTCGACGCTACACGCGGTATCGAATCACAAGACATGAACATTTTCTCGTTGATACAGAAGAACAGAAAAGGCCTGGTGATTGTGGTCAATAAATGGGATTTGGTGGAAGACAAGGATCAGAATGTGATTAAAACTTTTGAGAATGCTATTCACGAGCGCACGGCTCCTTTCACCGATGTACCGGTTATTTTCGCGTCCGCAATGACCAAACAGCGGATTTTCAAAGTCCTGGAAACGGCCAACGAAGTGTATCAAATCCGGAAGACAAAAATTCCGACACACAAATTAAACGAAGTGTTATTGCCGATTATCGAAAACACACCACCGCCTATGAATAAGGGGAAAGTAGTTAAAATCAAGTATATCACGCAGTTACCCAACACAGCTATTCCAAGTTTTGTCTTTTTCTGCAACCTGCCCCAATGGGTGAAAGAACCGTACAAGCGATTTTTGGAAAACCAGATACGCAAACATTGGACATTGACGGGTACGCCTATTAACGTGTTTATGCGAGAAAAATAAGCAATATTATGTTACGGAAAAGCATTACCTTTTTGCGCGATTTGCTGGCCAACAACCGGACAAAAGACTGGTTTGAAGCACATCGTGGGGATTACCTTCAAGCGAAGGAAGAATACGAACAATTTATCGATCGCCTGATTATCGAAATCCGTCGTTTTGACCCGGGTATCGGAAACACGCTGACGGCAAAAGATTGTGTGTATCGCATTTACCGCGATGTCCGTTTTTCGCTCGATAAAACGCCTTACAAACGTTATCTGGGTGCCTATATTGCACCGGGCGGACGAAAAAGCGAGTTGTGCGGTTATTATTTCCACCTCGAGCCTGACAAAGCCGGCTTTTTAAATCATTCGTTGTGGTCGGGTGGGGTGTATGCCCCTGATGCGAAGACATTGAAAGCCGTCCGGACAGATATTTATGAAAACATCGACGAATACAAAGAAGTCATTTTTGACCCCAATTTCACCTCAACGTTTAGCTGGTTTGGTGGCGACTCGGTGAAAACCGCGCCGAAAGGGTTCCCTAAGGATTTTCCCGACATGGACTTAATCAAACCCAAAGATTTTTCGTTTTATAAAAACATTGACGAAGCCTTGCTCACCAGCGATCAACTGCTGGAAAAAAGCATCGAAGTCTATCGCAAAATGCTTCCTTACAACGAATTCATGAACCGGTCAATATTATACCGGAAGGAAATGGCGAATGATCGTTAAAAAGTAGGGGCGTTGCGCGCAACGCCCCTACACCGGGAATTTATGTTATGCGAACGTTCCCGATTGGTTTTGTTCTGTCATTGCGCGCTTGACGCGCAATCCCCTGCCCATCGTTAAACACTCATTAACGGACATCAGGGGATTGCGGCCTTCGCCGCAATGACAACATTATTTCACAATAATTTTTCTCGTTGTTTCATTTGCCTTCACCAAATACACTCCTGCGGGAACATTCAACTCCATTTGGTAGAACGGATTGTTAATGTTCCTGGCTTCCTGAATTTTCCGTCCTTGAACATCCAGCAATTCCACCGATTGGAGATTTTCCGTTGCTGAAACCGTCAATGTATTTTCTGTCTGATAAATCGCGATTTTATTTTCGCTCTTTATCTCGCTGATGGCCATCGGCGATTTGAAACTTACCTCGAAGCGATCGATATAGGGTGTTGTGTTATCGTTCTGCGTGAACGTGTAAGAATTGTTTTGCAGCAAATCCTGCGTTTGGCCGGTTTTCTTGTCCAGCAACGTCAGTGCTTCCACCTCTGCATTGATATCGAATGTCAGCGTAACGCGGTTGCCGAAACCACTGCGAAGACCCAGCGGAATAGTCGTCGTTGCTTGATTTTCGTTTTCTGTGGAATATTGCACGGCATTCTTTTGCCCGCTTTCGTCTGTGAAATACACTTGCGGAATCGTGTTGGATGCTTCATAAAACAGTTGATAAACATTTTGTCCGTCTTGATTGAGGGCGAGTGTTGCCGAAGTTGCTTTTTTCTTGTTCGCATGGCTTGTCGCCGTTACATAAATCACATCGTTGTTTGCTTTTGGTGATTTAAAGTAATCATAGTGCGCTTTCCCGGTTTCTCTTGTGATTGATGTGGTTTCAAACGGGAAATACAAATCAACAGTACTGCCCGGCGTTCCGGTTGTTGTGATAAAGAACGCTTGCAAAACGGCAATCGTATCGGTTAGATTGGCACTTCCAACATTGTACTCATAAGTATTAAATGTGCCGTTGTAAAGGCGGAAATAATTGTTAATCGCCGCACTGTTTGCCAGATAAAAATTATTGAATTTAAACGAAGACATAAACGGATTTCCCAGCATGATTTCCTTGCCGGTCGGGACAGTGATTTTGA
>BNTW01000102.1 GCA_025996895.1 Bacteroidia bacterium
GCGAGCAGTTGAAACTCTGCGATTGGGGTTATTATCAGTTAGTTAAAACCATTGCCGACAAATTTTATGGTACTGCCTATCCGAATGAAAGTGTTCTGTTTCAGTCGTTTATTCTTACGCAGTCGGGATATAAAGTGAGAATGGCGCGTGCCGGTGAAAAGCTGGTTACATTAATTCCTTTCGACCAGACGGTTTATACTTACATGTATCTCGCGCTGGATGGACAGAAATTTTTTGTGATGGATGAGGTGCAGCAAAACGCACCGTTCTATGTTTGTAATTATCAATTTCCCAAAGAGCAGATTTTTTCGTTGCAAATCAACAGGCAACCGGAGTTCAGCGAGGATAAAACGCCTCTCAAAACATTTTCTTCCGCCCGCTATTCGGTGAATACAGAAGTGGAAACCAATCAAAATTTAATAGATTTTTATGGTTCCTATCCAAAAATGTCCGAATGGAATTTATATGCCAAAGCGTCTTTGAGCGAACAGATAAAGGAACAACTTTATCCGGTATTGAAAAATGCGATTGCCGGAAAAAGCCAGACGGAAGCTGCCAACTTGTTGATTAATTTTGTACAAACGGCTTTTGAGTATCAAACCGACGGCGAACAATTTGGTTACGAACGTCCGTTTTTTGCTGACGAAACATTTTATTATCCCTCATCGGATTGCGAAGACCGGGCTATTTTATTTTCCATTCTTATACACGATTTGTTAGATTTGGACGCGGTGTTGCTGAATTATCCCAATCATTTGGCGACGGCAGTACGCTTCGATGAAGACGTCGAAGGCGATTATTTGATGATAGAAAATCAAAAATATACTGTTTGTGATCCGACTTATATCGGTGCAAACATCGGTAGAGCCATGCCTGCGGTAAAAAACACACGGCCGAAAGTAGTCAGGATATAAAAGTGAATTTGGCAAATCGACCAAAAGGTTGTACTTTTGTCAATTGATTTATATTAAAAACACAATGAGAACAACCTCTTTTATTATCCTGTTTTTCTTTTCTTTTTTCATTTATAACCTGTATGCAGTGCCGGCCAATCCTTATCCGGGTGTATTTGTTCAACCGAATGGGGAAGAAATTATTATAATGACGAAAGGAGATGAACGTCAGCATTGGGCGGAATCGGAAGACGGCTATACGCTGTTGCGTAATGCGGATAATTATCTGGTTTATGCCGTAAAAAACGAAAAAGGCGATATGATTGCTTCCAATATTGTTGTGCAGCCGGTCGAAAAACGTTCGGCGGAAGCTCAGAAACTGTTGGAGAAAACGCCGAAATTTTTGCAATACAGTCCGACGCAACGAACAGCCTGGAAGCAATTGAAGTCTTCAATGCCTCAAACGTTCTCTTCCGAAAATAGGTTTAAAGTGAACAAAGGAAAAAAGAAGGCGATTTGCGTGATGATGGAATTTCCGGACAAAGCTTTCATTCATACAAAGGAAGAATTTGAACAGTTGTTCAATCAGGAAGGTTACGAAAACGGATTGCAAAAAGGAAGTGTGAGTGATTTCTACAGGCAAAATTCGTATGGAAATTTGGATCTGGAATTTACGGTAATCGGCCCGGTAATGGCAAAAAATCCGTGGTCTTATTATGGAAAAAATAAAAGCAATGGGAACGACCAAAATCCGGATAAATTGATACAGGAAGCGAGAGCGGCAATTATGGCGGGTGATGACGGAAGTGTCGATATTCTTCATGTTATTTATGCCGGTTTTGGCGAAGAATCGAGTCGAGACGAGTGTCCGGATTGTATTTGGGCGCACTCTGTTCCGTATGTATATTCCTGTTCTCCCGAATTACGGGATTATCCGAGAAGCAATCCGAATTCCGAAATGACTTATATCGGGGTGATTTGCCATGAATTGGGACATGTTCTCGGCTCGCCGGATTATTATGATGCGGACGGTGCGGGCAGTGGTGGCGAATATGCGGGTACGGGCAAGTGGGATTTAATGTCAAACGGCTCATGGAACAATAACGGTGCGACGCCGGCTTATATCAATATGGTGCAAAAAATCAACTATGGCTGGTTAGAGCCGATGGCATTGGATTATACGCAGGAAGTGAGGAATATGCCTAATTCAGCGGAAAATCCGATCGCTTATCTTCTTACCCCCCCCAATGCCAATGAATATTATGTATTGGAAAACCGGCAGCGAATTGGATTTGACGCATATCTGCCGGGCAACGGTTTGCTTATTTACCATGTAACCGAAAACTCCAAACAATTTCAACCCAACGAAGGACATCCGCAAGGCGTTTATCCGGTTTGTGCAAGTTCGTCGTATGAAATTCCGACAGGAACGGTGGTATCTTATGGCAGTATCAATTCGAGCGGCTGCCCTTTCCCCAGAACGGGTACGCCGCCGAAAGACTTTTTTTCGGCTACTTCGACGCCGGCTGCTATGACTTGGGACGGCAAACGATTGGAACAATCCGTCACGCATATTACGCAAGCGGATCAGTTGATTTCGTTCGATTTTTCGATGGGAACGACTTTGCTTCAGCTGAAAGCAGCTGTCGAAAATCAGACCGTAACGCTCAATTGGGAGAAACCGGCTACGGATAGGGAAATTAAAGGTTATAATATTTATCGCGACGATCAATTCATGCTGTTCTCTACGCAAAAATTTTTCCGCGAACTGCTTGAAACGGCCGGACAATATATTTATGGAGTTAGCGTAATCTATGCTGATAACAGCGAATCGTCGGTAGAAAAAATTTCCGTAAAAGTCAATAATACAGGCATTGAAGCAATAGAAAAGAATTTTATACCTTCCGAAATGGCTGTTTATACGCCTTCGGGCTTGCTGGTTTTCCATGCAAAAATCAAGACAGACGGAATTTTGCCTGCAACGAATTTGCCTGCAGGAATTTACATCTTAAAATTGAAAGGGGAAAACAGGGTTTCGACTTCCAAGTTTGTTGTAAAATAACAGGGGTTTATGAAAATTTTGTTCAATATTCATTTCCAAACGATATGGGGGCAGGTGCTGTATGTAACCGGCTCTATTCCCGAATTGGGAAATTGGGAAATTGCCGCTGCACGGGAAATGCGCTACACCGACGAGGGAAATTGGACGCTGGAAATGGACTTGCCCGATGAAGCCGTAACCATCGAGTACCGTTATTTTTTGAAATCCAACAACCAGCTTATTTTTGAAGAATGGGATAGAAACCACCGTTTGACGATTATACAAACCGACCAATCATATTACCTGTTGGATTTTTGGCAAAATCGTCCGCAGGATATGGCATTCTATTCGTCCGCTTTTATTAACAGTTGGTTTGCGCATCCTTGCGATAAGTTTGAACGTGTCGTCAAATCCAAGCGGAAAATCCTGCTCAAAGTGCTTGCCCCTTCTGTGGCCGAAAACGAAAGTTTGGCACTGCTGGGGAATCAGGAAGAAATGGGCGATTGGAAGCCGGAAAAAACTCTTATCATGGGTTGCGACCGCTTTCCTGAGTGGTGGGTAGAATTTAATGCCGACAATATTCATTATCCGATAGAATACAAATTTTGCATTATTAATAATGAAACCAAAGCGATTTTGCGTTGGGAAAAAGGCGAAAACCGGAGTTTGTATATTCCGTATCTGAAAGAATATCAGACAAATATCATTTCGGGCTTGCAGTTCCGAGACGACGAGTCGCAATGGAAATGCGCCGGTTTGAGTATTCCGCTGTTTTCGTTGAAATCGGAACACAGTTTTGGTATCGGCGATTTTGGCGATTTACGTTTAATGGTCGATTGGGCGAAGCAAACCCACCAACGGCTGATACAGCTGTTGCCGATTAATGACACGACCATGACGCACACCTGGACAGATTCCTATCCCTACAATGCTATTTCGATTTATGCTTTGCACCCGCTTTATTTGCGTTTGGACGATTTGGGAACATTGAAAGACGAAAACAAAAATCGTTTTTTTCAAGCCAAACAAAAGGAATTAAACGCTTTTTCTTCAGTCGATTATGAACAAGTCGATACATTGAAATGGCTGTTTTTTCGTGAAATTTATGCACAAGAGGGTAAGGAAGTACTTACCTCACAGGAATTTGTGCTGTTTTTTGAAGAAAATAGAGAATGGTTGATACCTTACGCCGTATATTCCTATTTACGGGATAAATACCAAACACCCGATTTTCGGTTATGGAAAGAACATGCCGTTTATCAAAAGCAAACGGTAGAAAAATTAGCGGATGTTAATTTTCCTGCCTATCAGGGAATTGCATTTTATTTTTATCTGCAATTTCATGCGCATAAACAGCTGACGCAAGTGCACCGGTATGCTTCTCAACAGGGAATCGTGTTGAAAGGCGATATTCCGATTGGAATTAGCCGCGTGAGTGTTGAAGCTTGGACAGAGCCGCAATATTTCAACCGGCATTTTCAGGCGGGTGCGCCGCCCGATGATTTTTCCGTTACCGGACAGAATTGGGGATTTCCGACCTATAATTGGCCGGCGATGGAAGAAGACGGTTACAGTTGGTGGAAAAAACGCTTCCGCAAAATGGCCGATTATTTCGATGCTTACCGTATCGACCATATTTTGGGATTTTTTCGTATCTGGCAAATTCCCGAACATTCGGTCGAAGGATTGTTGGGCTATTTTAATCCGGCATTGCCTTTTAGTGTGGAAGAAATCGAAAGTTCCGGTCTGTGGTTTCGGGGCGAGGGTTTTACAAAGGCGCATATCCACGAACAATTTTTGCCCGAATTATTTGGAGATACGGTTTCCGAAGTGAAACAGGTCTATTTAGACCGCTGGGACGCCGAACATTTTACGTTAAAAGAAAAATGGAATACCCAGCAAAAAATCCGGCAATACTTTGATGGAAAGGAAGATACGAAAAGCCAACTCATTCGTGCGGGACTGTTTGCTGTTTGCAATGAAGTGCTTTTTATCGAAGACACCGAAAAACCACGCTGTTATCATCCGCGCATTTCTGCCGCTTCTTCCTATATTTATCAGGAATTGGCTTACTCCGAAAAATATGCTTTCGATTATTTGTATTGGAATTATTATTACCAGCGACACAACGAATTTTGGAAAAAACAGGCATTCAAGCACTTGACGCCTTTGATCAATAGTACGGACATGCTCGTTTGTGGGGAAGATTTGGGAATGATACCGCATTCCGTTCCGGAAGTGATGCAAAAATTGCAGATTTTGAGTTTGGAAATCGAGCGCATGCCTAAAACGCCCGACCGTGAATTTGCGGATTTGCAGCATCTTCCGTATTTGTCGGTTTGCACAACTTCGACGCACGATATGTCGACCATTCGCGGCTGGTGGAAAGAAGATAAGGAAAAAACGCAGCATTATTATAATGAAGTGTTGAAAAAAGAGGGAACAGCACCGGCAGAATGTCCGGCTTCCCTTTGCGAAGAAATTATTTTACATCATGTGAATACGCCTTCGATGTTGGCGGTGATTCCGGTGCAGGATTGGTTGTCGATAGATAGTGAAATTCGTTATCCGGATGCCGAAGCGGAGCGCATTAACATTCCCGCTTATCCGCGTTATTATTGGAAGTACCGCATGCACCTGACCATTGAAGAACTGATAAAAGCGGAACGTTTGAACGAAAAAATCTGCGAATTAATCACTGCATCTTGCAGGTGCCATTGAACGAAGCTCCCGGCTCGATTTCAATTTTTCCGGCAACCACATCTCCTGCCAGCTGGGAAGAGGTTTTCAGGCTAAGGACTTCTTTCACTTCAATTGTTCCGGTTACTTTGCCCAGAATATCGGCATTTGCGCAACGAATATCGCCAATGATTTCCGCCTGCGGGCCGATAACCACTTTTCCGGCGCATTCAATCAGGCCTTCCACTTTTCCGTCAATACGAAGATCTTCCTCCGCATTCATATTTCCTTTAATGACAGTTCCTAACGCCAAAGCATTGTGGGCAACTCCTGTCGAAACAATTTCTTTACTTTTCATGGGATAGTTTTTATTTGTTCGCAAAAATACGATTTGTTTGCTAAGAAAGCAAGTAAATTGTATATTTGTGGGCAATAAAAGAGCGTATGCAGTACATCGAATTGAAAGAAATGACGTTTCATGCTTATCATGGAGTGATAGAACAGGAGAAAAAAGTAGGCAATACTTTTACGATTGATTTGAAAATGGAATTTGATTTTCAAGCAGCCCAATTGAGCGACGATTTAAACGATACAATCAACTATGCTTCTGTTTATGAGATAGTTAAGCAAGAAATGAAAATTCCGTCCCGCCTAATCGAACACGCTGCTGGTCGAATTATCCGACGTCTTCAAAACGAATTTCCGCTGATTGAGAAAATTGAAATCCGGCTGGCAAAGAAAAATCCACCCTTCGGCGGGGATATAAAAGAGGCGGCAGTAGTAATTGTTGCGGATGAAAATGTAGTTTTTCCAAACAAAAATAGATAAGAAATGAACCCTCATTATCAGATAGTAACGAATGCTGCCGATTTGCAAAAAGTCTTTTTTGTGCGGGGCGTTGTATTCATTGAAGAACAAAATGTGCCGTATGACATAGAGATTGATGGTTTGGATTTTTCGGCCGTTCATTTTTTAGGGACAATTGGCGACGAGCCGGTGGCAGTTGCGCGCGTGCTGTTATTTAAGGATTATGTAAAAATCGGACGCTTGGCCGTTCGGAAAGCCTGTCGCGGAAAAGGTATTGGCAAAGAAATGTTTGCTTTTGTGCTGAATGATTTGATAGAAAAAGGCTACGAAAAATTTGTCATTCACGCGCAAGCCTATTTGGTCGATTTTTATGAAAACTTTGGCTTTGTGAAAAAGGGCGAAAAATTTCTCGAAGCCGACATCGAACATTATTGTATGGAGAAGAATTTTTGAGCCTTATTTATACTGATAATGCCCGATAATCGAAAACGCAAACAAGCAATCTTCAAGCACTTGCCCGCGCCCGATGTTATGAACAATTAAATATCGTTGTCCATCGATCGATTTCTTATTGACCACGATGCCGATGTGCTTTATTCCCCTGCCCAAATCCCAGCAAACGATGTCGCCAGGTACATAGTCTTTTATGTCCGACGATTTTTTCTTGACCGTTCCATGCCGGGAGAAAAAAGTCATGAGGTTGGGAACGCGCCGGTGGTCAATATTCGTGTCGGTCGTTTTCATTCTCCACGCTTTGGGATACTTGTCAAAATTGGCTTTCATGTCTTCATGTACTTTCTTTTGCAAGTCAATTCCCAACTTTCGATAAGCCCGAATAATCACGTCCGTGCAAACGCCTTTATTTGCCGGAACATCGCCATTCGGATAAGGAATGCGAAAATAGCTTGGGTCATACTGCACTTGTTGTTTGATCAAAACCAGTGTGGAATCGGCCAACCGTTCATAAAAATTATCCTGTCCGACAGCAGTGAAAAAGGCCGGAACAAGGAAAACAATAATGTAAAATAATCGTTTCACCAGCAAATACTACTATAACGCCTTTCCTTTCAGTAAATCGCGTATTTCCGTCAGCAATTCTTCTTCCCGGGTAGGGGCGGCAGGAGGCGCGGGTGCTTCTTCTTTTTTCTGATTGAAACTGTTGATCCCTTTAATCATCAGGAAAATGGCGAAAGCGATAATGATAAAATCAATAATCGTGTTGATAAATGAGCCGTAATTGAGTGTAACAGCGGGCGTAACCACACCTTCGGCATTTGTAACCGCATGTTTCAACACAATCGACAAATTAGAAAAATCCACACCGCCTATCAATATTCCGATGGGTGGCATTATCACATCGGATACAAATGAACTGACAATTTTTCCAAACGCACCACCGATAATGATACCGACTGCCATATCCACCACATTGCCCCGCATGGCAAATGTTTTAAATTCTTTGAAAAATCCCATTTTTTTAATGTTTTATGTTGATTGAACGTGAAGCAAAGGTATAAAAATTATCTGGATTTGTTGCAAACGTGGACGGTTGCGAAAGCAAATGCCCTTCGCCCAACTCAGCAAAATTCAATTGCAGACTACAGCGAACAAAGGGATATGAAAAAGATCATCTATTTAATATCCAATATGGATTTTTCACCGGATTAAAAAAGCCCCCCTGATTACGCTGTTCTAACGGGAAGCTTTGATTTGAAAGCAATATAGAAATAAATAATTAACCGCGATAGGGCGTTTAACGACTTAGCAGCAGATTCCTCGCCTACGGCTCGGAATGACCCGCCACTCAGCCCCTCCTCCCACCTAATAATAAAAAACACGCGTCATTCCGACCGCAGGGAGGAATCCCTTGCTAAGCCGTTAAACACCATTCCTGCAAATTACGACAAAAGCCGATTAACCCAAATCACAAAACCAGCTTATGCAGATTGCCAAAGAGGGTTCAGCAGCAAAACCCTGTGTTTTGCTGCTGAACCAATATGAGGGCATGTTATAATAAAAACGACCAATAAATTCGGAATATCATCCAATATTATTAGTCGTTGTTATTTTGGGAATGCCATTCCCGAAATTTACATTAGCTACTATCCTTATACGTTGAAGGCATGCCATTTCAGTCTAAAATAGGCACTGCTACGATCAGCCGTTCCCTGCTGCTTGTAAGTGCAAAGATACGAACTAATTTTTAATTGACAAAATATTTTTCAGACTTGCCGGGCAATAAATAATATGAATTCAAGAGAAATAAACAATTCCAATGGGATTGCGGGTCAAGCCCAGAATGATGAGGCGGTGGCTGTCGCCATGCGCGTAATTGCCGACCATATCCGCACGATTGCGTTTTCGATTACCGACGGACAACTGCCGAGCAATGCCAAAGCGGGTTATGTGATTCGCCGGATTTTGCGTAATTTGCAGGAATGGTGTTTAACGGCTTAGCAAGGGATTCCTCCCTGCGGTCGGAATGACGCGTGTTTTTTATTATTAGGTGGGAGGAGGGGCTGAGTGGCGGGTCATTCCGACCGCAGGGAGGAATCCCTTGCTAAGCCGTTAAACACCATTCCTGCAAATTACGACAAAAGCCGATTAACCCAAATCACAAAACCAGCTTATGCAGATTGCCAAAGAGGGTTCAGCAG
>BNTW01000103.1 GCA_025996895.1 Bacteroidia bacterium
CTTTTATGAGTTATGAGTTATGAATTATGAGTTGAAGAAAACCCCACCCCATCCCTCCCCTGAAGGGGAGGGAGTGGCAGCGCACAATTTTGAAAGGGCTTTTTCTCCCCCTTTAGGGGGCTGGGGGAAACAGGGGATTGCGGGTCAAGCCCGCAATGACACAACAACTGTCGCCTTCGCAATGACGGAGGCCGGAAATATTGCGTATTAAAAAGATTTTTTGTATATTACGCGCGTGAGAAAAAAAACGCGCTACAAGGGTGCATGACGCGTTAATTTTTGTTAAACCGCCAGATGAGTAATGTGTGTGTGTATCATATAAATTTTCATTTCAGAAAATAATTTTATATGTTTTACAACATAAACCACACTTTTTTTAAGAATTGTTCGCATCACAAAATTGTTACGAAAGGGAGAATAGCAAAGAGCGTGCCAAACCTCCTTTCTTTAAAGATAAAGACAATATTTTTCATTATACAAAAAATTTCACGTACTTTTGTGCAATTTTAATGGTTTATTTTCTATATGAATAAGAACATTACTGCCGCTGAAGTCATTGATTGGGCAAGTCAATTCCTTGCTAAAGCGGACGAAGAACTTTCTCCGGATGAGGTGAAGGAGCAAAAAAAATACGCCTCATTGATTCAAACTGCTGAATACAAGACATTTCTTTCGCGCATGCTCGACGAATCGTCGCAAATCCGCGACGACCGGAAACTGAATAAGCGGGTGAAACAGATTATCAAACAGTATGGCATTCCCGATTTTTTCAGTCCGGCCGATCAGGTGCTTTTAAAACTGTATCTGCTTGGCGGACACCTGTTTCCGTCGATTGCTATGCCGGTTTTCAAGTATAAATTACGGAACGAAACGGCGAAAATCATTATTTCGGAAGAACGCCCGAAGTTGACTAAGCACCTGAAAAATCGCTGGGAAAACCATATCGGACAAAATGTGAATTTGCTGGGCGAAGTGGTTTTGGGCGACGGGGAAGCCAATCATCGCTACCAACATTATCTGGAAGCATTGAAAGAACCGGACATCAATTATATTTCGATTAAACTTTCGGGTATTTACGCACAAATCCACTCGTTGAGCTACGAACAAAACAAAAAAGAACTGTGCGAGCTGGTGGCTGCGATTTACCGGCAGGCGATCGACTATCCGTATATTGACCAGCAAGGCGTTTCGCACTCGAAATTTGTCAATCTCGACATGGAAGAATATAAGGATACGGAGCTGACGCTCGATGTTTTTACCGAAATCTTGAGCCGTCCCGAATTTTTAAATTATACGGCCGGAATTGTGGTACAGGCCTATTTGCCCGATGCTTCGGGTTTCCAAAAACGCCTGTTGGATTTTGCCAAAAAACGCTATGCCGCAGGCGGTGCGCCGTTGAAAATGCGTCTGGTGAAAGGCGCGAATTTGCAGATGGAAAGCATTGTGTCGTCGCTGAAAGGCTGGTCAAATCCGGTGCTTCGCTCGAAAGTGGAAGTCGATGCGAATTATCTGCATATTTTGGATACGGCTTTATTGCCCGAAAATGCTGAAGCACTGCATATTGGTATTGCTTCGCACAATTTTTTCACGATTGCATACGCGCATTTATTGACCGAAAAAAATCAAGTTTCGGAATATGTTACCTTTGAAATGCTGGAAGGAATGGCGAACAACTTGCCGCGTGTGATGCGTAAATTGCAGAAACAGATTATTTTATATACGCCGGTGGTGAAAGCGAAACATTTTCTAAATGCCGTTTCGTATTTGGTGCGCCGGTTGGACGAAAACACCGGAAAGGAAAATTTCTTAAGTTATTCGTTCGGATTGAAGTTTAACAGCAAAGAATGGGTTTTCCTGAAAAATCAATTTATGGAAGCCTACGCATTGAAGGATCTGGTGAATACGAAGCCGTATCGCACGCAAGACCGCACAAAAAAACCGGTACCGGTGATCGATATTGATCATTTTGCTAACGAGCCGGACACGGATTTGGATTTATCGCCAAACCGCCAATGGGCATTGGACGTATTAAAAAAATGGGAAACTTCCGTAACTAAATCCAATTTTATTGTTCCGGTACAAGTGGGTAATAAAGAGCTATTTACGGAAAAGAAAAAAGTATATTACGACCGCAGCCGGAACGACGCGGTTGCTTTTTGCGAAGCGAATTTGTCTTCGCCGGAACAGGTAAAAGAAATGATCGCAATTGCTGAAAAAGACGCGCCGGATTGGCGGAAAACAACGTTGGCAGAGCGAAATAAAATACTCCATCAGGTTGCTGAAAATCTGAATGCTGTGCGGGGCGATTTGATTGGCTGCATGTCGGCCATCACTGGAAAAACGTTTATCGAAGGCGATGTGGAAGTGTCGGAAGCGATTGATTTTTGCCGCTATTATCCGGTTTCGATGAAGGTTTTCGACGAATTGAAAACCGTTACCTACGCGCCCAAAGGCATTATTTTGGTTATTCCACCTTGGAATTTTCCACTGGCTATTCCGGTCGGCGGGGTCGCTTCGGCTTTGGCGGGCGGCAACACGGTCATTTTGAAACCCGCGACGGTGGCTCTGCCGGTCGCCTGGAAATTTGCCCAATGTTTTTGGGACGCCGGCGTTCCGAAAGAAACCTTGCAGGTGGTTTGTCCGGCCGAACGCGACACCTTGCAATACCTGACTTCGCACGCTTCCGTTAAGCATATCATTTTGACCGGTGGGACGGATACGGCTTTCCGCTTGTTGGAAAAAAGCCCGCGCACGCCGCTTTCGGCCGAAACAGGCGGGAAAAACGCGATTATTCTGACCGGAAACGGCGATCAAGACCACGCCATTTTGAACGTGGTTACATCGGCGTTCGGCAATGCAGGGCAAAAATGTTCGGCCTGTTCGTTATTATTGGTCGATAAGAAAATTTATCACGATAAAACATTCCAATCTAAATTAAAGGATGCCGTAGCGAGTTTGCGCACTGGAAGCGTTTGGGATACAATGAATTATGTCGGTCCCATGATTGACAATCGTAACGAAAAATTGCAACACGCAATCGACCATTTGGAAGCCGGCGAATGGTGGTTGGTCGCACCCGAATTTGTCGACGAAAAGAAATATATTTTGAAACCAAGCGTAAAATATGGTGTAAAACCGGGAAGTTATACCTTTGAAAATGAGTTGTTTGCACCGATGTTGTCTGTCGTTTGTATCGACGATTTGGCGCAGGGAATTGCGTTTGCCAACTCGTCGGAATACGGATTGACAGCCGGATTGCAAAGTTTGAACGAGGAAGAACAATTGCTATGGAAAAACAACATTGAGGCCGGAAATTTGTACATCAATCGTGGAATTACCGGTGCAATCGTGCGCCGTCAGCCGTTTGGCGGAATGAAACGGTCGGCTTTTGGCGGCGGTATTAAAGCCGGCGGGCCGAATTATGTATCTTGTTTTGTAGAATTTACGGAAAAAGAACTTTCCAACCGTTTGGATGTGGCGCGTGCGAGTTATCGACAGGCATGGGAAAACGAATTTTCGCAGGTGAAAGACGTCAGCCATATTTATGGCGAAGAAAACGTTTTCCGCTATCTTCCACTGAAACGCATGGGATTTCGCGTCAGGGAAACCGACAATCTGGAAGATATTTTTATGGTGCTGATGGCGGCTGCCATCACGCAAACGCCGCTGACGGTCAGCCTTTCGATAGACAATCCGCAGCGAATGAAAATTGAGGAATTGGCGCACGAGCTGGGTATCGGCGGCATTGTGCAGGACGAGCAGTCGTTTATTGCCGAAATGGATAAATATGAACGGATACGAACGTGTTCGCCCGGTTTGCCGGACGCATTTTATCAGAAGGCAGCGCAGTTGGGCAAGCACATTGCTTCGGCTAAACCCTTGGCTGAAGGCCGTTTGGAATTGTTGCATTATTTGAAAGAGCAAAGTATTGCCTACGAATATCACCGTTACGGAAGTATTTTTGGAGAAGAAAAATAGAAAAAAATATCGTGAAACGAATTTTAATTATCGGCAGTACCGGACAAATCGGCTCGGAATTGAGTTGGAAATTGCGAAGCATTTACGGCGAGAGTAATGTGATTTGCGGCTACTTTGCTCCGCCTTTTCCCGAAGGCTTTTTTGAGGCGGGGCAAACCGTAAAGATTGATGCAACCGATATCAATCAAGTGGCGGACGCTGTCAAAAAGTATCAGATTGATACGATTTATAATTTGGCTGCGATTTTGTCGGCAACGGCCGAGAAAAATCCGCAGTTAGGTTGGGACGTCGGTATCGGTAGTTTAATGAATTGTCTGGACGTAGCACGCGAATATCATTGCGCCGTTTTTACGCCCAGCTCGATTGGTGCATTCGGATCGAATACGCCGCATAAAAATACACCGCAGGACACAATCCAGCGTCCGAATACGGTGTATGGGATTACGAAAGTGGCCGGCGAATTGATTAGTGATTACTATTATGAACGCTGGGGGGTGGATACCCGCTCGGTGCGTTATCCGGGCTTGATTTCCAATTTGACGCTTCCGGGTGGCGGCACAACCGATTATGCGGTGGAAATTTTTTACAAAGCTGTGAAAAACGAAAAATTTGTTTGTCCCTTGCGGGCGGGTACGTTTATGGATATGATGTATATGCCCGATGCTTTGGATGCGGCCATTCAAATTATGGAAGCCGATCCGGCGAAATTAAAGCATCGTAATTCGTTCAATATCACGGCTATGAGTTTCGATCCCGAAAGGCTGTATGCCGAAATTAAGCGTCACATTCCCGGTTTTGTGATGGAATACGACATCGACCCGCTGAAGCAGGCAATTGCCGATTCGTGGCCGGATAATATGGACGATTCCTGTGCACGGATAGAGTGGGGGTGGAATCCGAAATACAACTTGGAAGCGATGACGAAGGACATGATTGCGATTTTGAAGAAAAAGATGGCTGTTGGCAATGAATGTTATTTTTGATTTCCAATCCCTTTTTCTTCCAATAATTTGGCATAATATCCTCCGACAACCGAACGGGCAATGAATCCGACATGCGTTTTGCTATCCGTATTATACCAATCCGACATGGGAACGCGGTCGGTCGTTTCATTGTAAAATTTGTGCAAAGGAGCAATGAATTTTCCGAAAGTTTCCGTATCATCCGCCAAAGTGGCTGTCCAGATTATCCAATCCGATTTGGAATAATTCCGCCGACTATCCAAAGGCAAACCGTATTCATTTTGTTTAGTCAGATAATAGGCAATTTCTTTCTGCGCCACCGTTTTCGGGAAAATATTCAATTGCAGTAATTTATCCCAAATCAAATTGTATTTTTGGCTCCAAGTATCCGGCTGGTCGAAAGTCAAGCGGTAATGGTCGCCGTTATCAGCCATTTCCATCCATTTTTGAGCCATCTCTTTGGCTATGCCGGTGTATTTTTCCGCCACCTCTTTTTTGCCTGATTTTTCGGCGAGGTAACCATAAGAAGCAATACCCATGATGGCTTTGACCGAAAGATTTACATTATGCGCAAAATGTCCGGCAAAGTCATCAGTACAAAGTTGATTTTCAGGGTCTAAACCTTTTTCGACCAAATAATCCGCCCAAACGGTCAATACTGCCCAGTGTTTTTCGGCATACAGGGCATTTCCTTCTACTGCGGCAATAGCGGCAGTCAGGGTCAGCATGTTACCGGCTTCTTCCAACGGCATATCGGCTCCGTAGGTTTGTCCGTTTGCCCAAGGATAGGTGCCCACATCATGAGAAGGGAAGGGTTTCACCCACTTTCCGCTTTCGCTGTAAAAGAAGATATGATTCATAAGCCCTTTCGCCAATTCGGGATTATAGATCAGGAACAGCGGTGAGGAAGGATAGGTAATATCGACCGTTCCGATAGAGCCGTTGCTGTTGTTTTCTTTCGACAGGAATAATAAATCGCCGTTGGGTGCTTCCACTAATTTATGAGCCGAAATAGACTGACGATAAGCAAGAGCGCACAATTCGGCATATTGCTGTCCGCCGGCAGCCTTTGCTTTCGACATTAATTGGTGGTCAAATGCTGTGGCTTTAGCACTTAATGACGCAAAATCTTTGTTGGCTTCCACAAAAGCCTGTTCAATGGTTTTATTGCCTTTCCGGTTCCAATAGGGACGCAAATTTTCATCGAAGTATTGGATGGAATAGATGTCATCATATCCCAGCATTATCTTGTCTGAGACCGATTTTGTTTTTGCATATTCTTTTGAAATGGCTAAATATCCATTCGCTTTGGTGCCGGTTTCTTTGGCTAATTTTCCGGTTTGAACGAAAGTACTGCGCATTTGATAAGGGTCACCCACATTGTAGGTCGCATTTCTCCCTTCGCTGCTCAGATAAAAATAGCCCCAATCAATCCGAACATCATCACCTTTTTTGCCCAGAATTTTTTGTGCTGTGCTTCCGGTTTTCAGAAATACCAATCCATCTTTTTCAAATCCTTCGCCCGCATTTTCTTGGTTGGGTGAGTTGAGTGCCCAATTGGGAGCGGATTCAAAATAGATTTGCACATCATGCGCTTGAGCATCCAACGAGCGAATCGAATAAGACAGATAGTTGACCGGACGAGACACTAATTCCAAATTATCCAAAAATAGCGGTGCAAGGAACGACAGCGTCAGTTCTACATCACCACAATCGAATTGATAATAGGTTTGCGTAGCTTGTACATCGACCGATTTTTGAACAGCAGTTGCGGTCAGGTAAGTTTCAATATCATCGTCCAGGTAAAGACCAAAATCGACCAAGCCGCCACCTGTTCTATTGTTACAATGCGCGGAAATCACATTTTTACCGGCCTTCAATGTGGCTTTTACTTCATCGTTCAGCGTAATCCAGACATCTTTTTTCCAGGAATAGTCGGTGCCAACCACTTGAATACCATTGATATACAATTCAAAAGTATCATCGTGCGAATATTTCAGGAACACCTCTTCGCCGGTCAAATCTTTTTCCAGTTGGATGTCGCGACGCACCCAGATATCTTTGGTTTGCCAGAGGGTGTTCACATTCATTTCTTCGGGCGTACCCCACGCAGCTTGTCCCTCCTTCCATTGAGAGTCGTTAAATGCCGGTTTTTCCCAACCTTTTTGCGGCTTGTCGAAAGTATATTTCCCTGTCCAATCTTTTTCTGTGGAAATGGAGGCAATGGCTTTCATGGGTTTCTTTTCAATTCCCATAAAACGATAAACCGTTCCATCCACGCGAATAGCACCAATGAGCGGAAAATCTTTATTCGTCCAGTGTTTTACTTGATCGTCATACAGATTATCGCTGACCGACCAGGCACTGGTATATGGGTCGATAGTCACTAAGGGGTAGGCCGGAGCGCGCAGGCTGTTGCTAATCGCCGGAAGCTGAACATCGGACTTCTCTGCCACATGGCAACCGAACAGTCCAAAGATGCAAATAAAGGAAAATAAATATTTCATCATGTACTTTTATAAATTAAAGTGTGAAGATACAACATTATTTTGGAATCACAAATAAATCTGAATTTTCTGACACTTTTTCGCTTTTGTTTTTTCAGTATAAGTTTCTTATCTTTGCGCGCTAATTATCAGTTATATATGAGAACATACAAATGGGCGAATAATATTACCGGGTGGGTGGTTTTTGTGATTGCAGCAGTCACTTACTTGCTCACGATTGAGCCGACAGCGAGTTTTTGGGACTGTGGCGAGTTTATTGCATCTGCATACAAATTGGAAGTGGGGCATCCTCCCGGCGCACCGATTTTTATGCTCATGGGA
This sequence comes from Bacteroidia bacterium, assembly GCA_025996895.1. Taxonomy (GTDB): domain Bacteria; phylum Bacteroidota; class Bacteroidia; order Bacteroidales; family Azobacteroidaceae; genus Azobacteroides. The sequence goes on from BNTW01000103.1 coordinate 7,769, forward strand.
AATTTATTTTCTCATTTGGCATCCGACCCTTCGCAAGTGCCGTTGATGTTGAACGCTTTGTCGGCGATTTTCAGTGCCTTGACAA
>BNTW01000104.1 GCA_025996895.1 Bacteroidia bacterium
GGTTTTAGCACCAAAAAACGAATGTTTTAACATATACACCATCCCACAGAACGTATAAAGCATATTTAACTTGGATATTTTTGATCTTTTAACACTTCGATAAAGGGGTGGCTGCAATGTGGGTTAAGTTGAAAATAGCCAAACCCTTCAATAAAATTATTATCTCTATAACCTTCACTAATTATCGGAAACATTATTATTTCACCCTTATTTTGGTCATAGTAGTTCCCTTTAATATTTGTCGTTACATACGATTTCGGATTATCGGCAATTATCTCATAGCATCTCGGTAATGGCTGAATGTCGTTAATACTAACAACTCCATATTTGAAATTTTTATACTCAACATTTCGATTGTAACTAATGGAAGCGAATTGTCCCGAAGGGTCAATAACAGAAACATCTATTACTGTCCCTTTTTTCAGTGAAGCAACACGCTTCCTGTCATCTTTGTCTTTATATACAGTTGCGTTATTGGCAGTTACTTCCCAATAATGGTACAGTATATATTTAATATCTTGTGTTTTTACATACGCCCACTGCTTTTGGAATCGGATTTTTGCCCAACTGCCACTTTTTTCAAAAACGCTGATATAACATTCCTTTTTCAATTTGCCGAGTTTTCGGGCTTTTGCCGTTGTATCGGTATAAACAACGGTTTTCGGGGCTGTTACCTTATATGGCGTTTCGCAAACTTATTCTTGAGTGATAACCCATAACAATGGGTTAAATGTGGAAAATGCAAGCAAGAATAAATAGCAAATCGCTATTTAATATGTCTTATTTTGTGCGTATTAACTACGCTTTTTCTTTTTTATGCCATATTTACATTTTTATCGTATTTACATATTTTAAATTGCTCAACGCTTTTTTTGTATGAAAGGACAGTTGGTCAAAAAGCGTATGGGATTTTAATTGTTCAATGGCGGCATCGGCAGTCAAAATGCCCTGTTCGTAGAGCAAAATGGTGGCATACAACGAATCATTGGCAACGGGTCCCATCACAAAATCATATTTTTCTGCACTTGCAATGCTTTTGCGATTGTTTATCACAAATTCCAGCCAATCTTTTGTCGCTTTTTCAAAAAAACGAACGTTATATTCGCCTGAATATAAAATCTTTTCGTCTATTTCAAATTCCGACACAACCGCATTTTCCGTACCGGTACGGCGTTGTTTGATTTTTGCCCATTTTGCCGATTGCTCAAAACTCGTGGTCGTGTAAAACGCCAGCCCAAAGTCCGTTTCCGAACGGCATTTCTGCAAATCAGGCGTTTCTACGCTCATTGTTGAACCGTGATAAAGTTTCATTTTTGTCGCGCTTTAATAAACAAATCAATTTCATTCAAAATATAACTTTCGCCCTGCGTGTGCAAAATATCAAAACCTTCGCGCAAATAATCAAAAACGCCATATTTATGGAAAACAAACAGCGTTTCTTCTGCCGGAAGTGGAACAAAATCTTTGTATTTTTCTAAGCAAAAGGAAAAAAACAACAAAATTTTCGGGTTGTCTTTTGCTTTCGTTGTTTTCTCTTCCTCAAGCATTTTAAAAATACTTAAACCGCTCATATACCAAAGCTTAGATTCTTCTTGCAAAAGAAGTTTATAACAATTGGAAGAATAAAGGTAGGCAAAAGCAGCCTCGTAATCCAGTTGCTTTTTCTGCATAATTATCTCTACCAACTGCTGCACTTTGAACGGCATAATTGCTGTTTCTGTACTTGTTTTTTGCTGTGGCATAAAATTCTAATTTTTACGCTGCAAAGTTACACTTTATTTTTAATATTCAGGGTTTCACATTAAATGAAACCCTGAATAAAAATAAATTAAAACTCCTGCGCCGCCAATCTCTTATACCCATCCAAACGCCACTGAGCATTTTTCTGCGTAACTTCAAACAATTCCGCTGCCTCGGCAGGATATTGTTTCGACAGCGAGGCAAACCGCACTTCGCCTTTCAAGAAATCTTGGAACTTCGTCCAATCCGGCTCTTTGCTGTCCAATTGGAACGGATTTTTGCCTTCGGCTTCCAACCTTGGGTCGAAACGCCACAAGTGCCAGTAACCACATTCTACGGCTGATTTTTGTTCGGCTTGCGCTTTGCCCATGCCGACTTTCAAACCGTGTGCGATACAGGGCGAATAGGCGATAATCAACGAAGGTCCGTCGTAAGCTTCCGCTTCGCGAATGGCTTTCAGGGTTTGTGCTTGGTTGGCTCCCATCGCGATTTGTGCGACATACACATAACCGTAGGTCGTTGCGATCATGCCCAAATCTTTCTTGCGAATCCGTTTTCCGGCTGCGGCAAATTTCGCTACTGCACCTACCGGAGTCGATTTTGAGGATTGTCCGCCGGTGTTGGAATATACTTCGGTATCAACCACTAAGATATTCACGTTCTGACCCGAAGCGATTACGTGGTCTAATCCGCCGAAGCCGATATCGTAACCCCAGCCGTCGCCGCCGATAATCCATTGACTGCGTTTCATGAAGTAACTCTTCAATTCCAAAAGTTCTTTGCACAAGGTGCAAGCGGGACATCCGCAAGTGGTAGCTCCTGAAAGTGCTTTGGTTTGTTCTTCGGCATCCAGCACGAACGGACGGATAGCTGCGTGAGGACAAACGATTTAAAATATGCCTTTTTTGTGCGTAGTATCAATTATTTACAAAATTCTGTGTATTTTTGTCTCCGAATTAACAGAAATAATTAAGTATATGGTATAACCGCGTAGCAATACGCATAAATTAAGACATATTATTGAGCTTTTAGCTCTTATTCTCTTTACGGAAATCTACCAATTTTCAAAGTCAGTGAGAATAAGGTCGCGAAGGTTCACGCTCATAGGGCGTGGACTGTTTGTGCTTATTACTGACAAAGGTTTTGGTAGAACCTCCGTAAAAATAAGCAATCAACGAGCAGTTTACGCTTTTTTCGTGTGGTTGCATATTCAACAGGGATTTTCTAAACAACTTATAATAAAATATTTATGCAACACGACAACGAAATCAAACGGTGCAATGGAGGCGGAAACCATTTCAAAAACTGCGTCAGTTTCCGAAAGAGGGCAAGAGAACGAATCAATATTTTGACCGCCTCCTTTAGAAGATTATCACGCAAAACTAAAGTTTTATTGGGAGCAATTTTCACATCAATACTTTTGTGCTGTTTATTATTGCCTCAAAAGCACAATGATTCTGAATTAGAAATGTTGTACTTCAAAGATAATGACTTATTTTTTAAATACAGACATCCTATCAACAACATTCAAGGAAAATACTGTTATTATACAGCATACTGCAAAGTGCAAAGTAAAATAGGGAACACAACAATCATTGATAATATCTTTAAAATAGAAAAACATTTAGATGGAGTTATTGAGGAAACAACACTTATTGAACAGGACAAAGATGGCTACGAAAAAAGAACATTATTAAACAAGAACGGAGCGATTACAGAAGATGCGTATGGTGTTGCCATATATCGGTTGAAACAAAAAGATGGCAGTTCGAGTGTTTGGGATGTGTTTTGTTATAACCGTTACGATAAATTAATTGAAGACAATACCTATGTTGCCCAATAAATACAGCAATACAGACAGTACTCAAATAATAGAATATTTCGACCGCAACGGCAGACAGATACAAAACAAAGATAAGGTTTACGGGACATATATTTACTATAACACACAGAAATACATTGATTCTGTTAAATATGCTAACAAAAATAACTGTTTAATAGATGGAGTTGCTCAAATACACTATGAATACAATGAAAAAAATGAATGTATCAAACTATCAAATTACGATAAATATGGCAACCCTGCGGATGATAATAACGGAATTACTTTTTATGAATATGAATACGATGATGCAGGCAACTTAATTCGGCAATGGAACAGGATAATTATTAATGGCAAATTAGCTATAGGCGAAAGAGTAATGTATGAATATTCTTATAATACCGACGGAAATCAAGAAAAGATACAATTGTACAACATATTATATAGAGCACCATATTTTACTGTAGTAGATACTGTACTAACCGAATACGGTATTGCAGAATATAATTATGAGTATAAAAACGGAAATATTGTAGCAGAGTTTTATCGCGACAATCATCATAATGCTATGACAGATGAATATGGAATTGCCCGTTACACTTATGAATACGATAAAAAAGGCAACCAAACCAAGAAAATGAACTATGGTATAGATAATAGACCGACAGAAAATATTTATGGCATAGCAACATATAAGTGGGAATACGACAAATATGGAAATAACACAAAAAAAAGTTCTTACGGCATAGATGGAAAACTCAAAGAAAATGAAGATGGAGTGGCAACATACAAATGGAAATATGACAGCAATGGAAGTATGACGGAAGAAAGTTTTTATGGTATAGATGGGAAACCTGTAGCAGACAAATATGTAATAGCAACATACAAATGGGAATATGACAGTAATGGAAACATTACAAAAGCAAGTTATTACAATATGGAAGGAAAACTCACCGCAAATCAATATGGAACGGCAACCTACAAGTATGAATACAGCAACAATGGAAACATTACGAAAAAAAGTTATTATGGTAGCGATGGGAAATTCATCCACGATGGCGGTGTGATATGCAGATGGGAATACGAAAAATATGGGAATACCACGAAACGAAATTGGTTTTATAAGAATGGAAAAATATATAAAAACGAATATGGTGTGGAAACTTACGAATGGGTATATGACGACAATGGAAACATGCTGGAAGAAAGTTATCATGACGCGGACGGTAACCTGACAACAGACACGTACGGCAAGGCAATAATGCAGTGGGAATACGACGACAATGGCAAGATTACATACGAATCGTATTGGGGAATAGACCGGAAACCTGTTATAAACAAATATAACAGCTTAGCAGCAATAGCATACAAATATGATGAGAAGCAACGAATGACAGAAAAAAAATGCTATGGTATAAATGGATTAAAAGAAAATATTGATGGATTTTGTATGTATAAATGGGAGTATGTGGAGGAGATACCTGCGAAACATTCAGTCAATTTGGAGTAATAGGGATTACAGGCACATACTTGAAAGAAGATTCTTTGGGTATTGCCCAAACAATAACAAGAAAAGACAATATCGGACGTTTGACGGAAAAAAGTTACATAAATAGAAATAAATCCCTTGTAGCGGATAAATCTGGGATTGCAAAATACATATATGAATATGCTGATACTTGGACTTGGGAGACAAAGACCATTCATTGTTTCGATATTCACGATAAGGAAATAAAAGATATACCTGAATTCATTAAACAAAGGGCAGCAGAGCAAACTCAAGAAGCATCATCAGAAAAAGACAAATGGCAGAATACAACAGGATACGAAAAAACAAATTTATCTATTCACAACGGCGATATAGTTGATAATTCGGATAATAGCACGAACAGCCATATAGAATCAAATAATACAACAAATTTGATTTTGAATTGGAATTTGATTTTTGAATTTACTCTCATTAGTTTGGCTGTTAATTTGTCTGTTGCCATAACTATTTTCTTTTTCAAGAAGAAAAAGAAAATCATAAATAGGATTAAGAAACTTTTTATTCATTAAATATCAATAATTTAAATTACACAGTTTATGTACAGTAAAGTTACAAAAACAACAGCAAATGCAAGTATTTGCTGCACAATGGAGCGAGAAACCATTTCAAAAAACCGCGTAAGTCCAAAAAACGCAGGAGTAGGAAGAAACTTGACAAGGCTCAAACTCGCGCTCTTTGTGGTGCTCTTCTTATTTTCCGCAATAAGCGGCTTTTCGCAGAACTTTACCGAAAATTTCGAGGGTGATGTTTCTGCATGGACATTGGTCAATGGCGCGCAAACCAATAACTGGGTGATAGGCAGCGCTACTGCCTGCGAAGGCAGCAAATCTGCCTACATTTCTAACGACGGCACTGCAAATGCTTACGGTAACACGGCAAGCATAGTGCACCTCTATCGCGATGTGGAGTTAGGTGTCAACAGCACGCTTACTTTCTTTTGGAAGGGACAGGGAGAAAGCGGCTATGATGAGTTGAAAGTCTATTTGATTCCAACATCAACATGGCCAACCGCAGGGAGTCAGTTACCAGATAATGATGGTTATGGTAATATCTATTTATTGGGGACATTTAGCGAAAGTGCATCTTGGAAGCAAGAAACAATTGACTTGCCTGCATACAGTAGCACAAAACGGTTGGTGTTTAGCTGGCGTAATGATAACAGTAGTGCCGTGCAGCCGCCTGTTGCCATAGATAATGTTGTGTTAACTACCACCGGTAACGGTATCGGGACAGCAAACAATCCCTATCTGATTTCTTCCAAAGCAAATATGGAGGCTTTGGCTTTGACTGTAGCGAATGGAAATGACTGTTCAGGCATATATTTTTCACTCACACGAGATTTGACTGGTGCAAATGACACTGTTACAACTGTAATTGGCGGCGACTATCCCCATTCATTTAAAGGAGTTTTTGATGGCGGTGGGCATGAAGTAGCAGTAAAGATAGCAACGATAGAACCTAAGTATCAGCTTAATGCTTATGCCGGAGTATTTGGCTATATTAGCAATGCCACCATTAAAAATTTAGGCGTGTCCGGCAGTGTTTCTTCTTATGCTAATTCTTCTTCTTATTCTTCTTCTTATTCGGGAGGAATTTGTGGATATGCTTCTTCTTCTTCAATAACGAATTGCTACAATACAGGCAGCGTTTCTTCTAAAAATTCTTATAGACCTTTAGCTTTTCCTAATGATGCACATTCAGGCGGAATTTGCGGAATAGTTGTTTCTTCAACAATAACGAATTGCTACAATATAGGCAGTGTTTCTTCTTCTACTGCGAGTACATGTTATTCAGGCGGAATTTACGGAAGCCAATATTCTTCTTATTCTTCAACAATAATGAATTGCTACAATACAGGCAGCGTTTCTTCTTCGTCTTCTTCCTCGTCTTCTTATTATTATAATTCTTATTCAGGCGGAATTTGCGGAGAAAACGGAACTATCAGTAACTGTTTTGCAGCTAACACTACCATACAAACCCAATCTTATAGCACTGCCCAAGCCCAATCTTCTGGACGAATTGCTTATAGCGCTGTTAGTATTTCAAATTGTTATGCCCTTTCTTCTATGACCGTGAATGGGAGTACAATAGATGGTTCACCTACTTCGTCAAGCCTCGATGGGAAAAGTCAATCGCTTGCTACTTTCCAATCTCAATCATGGATTGAAGAAACGCTGGGATGGGATTTCACGAATATATGGAAAATGTCGGCAAGTAACTCTATTTATGGTGGATTGCCTATTTTTAAAAATCAGCAAGATATAACAACCAATATTGAAAACATTGTAGCAAATAAAACAGAAAATTTTAAAATTTATTCTGCCCCCAACGGCATCGCCCTCGAAGCAAAAGAGGTAACGCCCGTGTCAATATTCAACATCGCAGGGCAAAAAGTGCATCAATCCGTTGTCAACGGCAGTGCCACAATCAGTTTGAATAAGGGTGTTTATATCGTGAGTGTGGGTAGCGAGAGCCAGAAGGTGATTGTGAAATAATAACAAATAGAATTATGATAACAGACAAATAGTTTAAAATTCACTTGCAAGCGAAATATTTAAAATATTGTTGAAAACTTTCCAAGTCTTTAACCCACATTGCGTATCAACCGCTGCTAACCGACTGATTTTCAGAAGGCATACTTTCCGGAGGTCTCTCCGGGTGCCACACAAATTTTCTTCTTTTGCAAGGCATTGCATTTATCTTTAGCGCC
>BNTW01000105.1 GCA_025996895.1 Bacteroidia bacterium
CGAACAGAGAAGTTAAGACCGATTGCGCCGATGGTACTGCACATGTGGGAGAGTAGGTAGCTGCCAGCCTTTTGAAATCCCCTGTCAAGGTTATTTATTAATATAATTGGCAGGGGGTTTTTGTTTTATTGCTTTAATAACACGGCGATTTTCATAGACAAATCGAAAAAAACCATCTTCGCATTTACGTTCGATTCAATGTGACGTTCGGCCAGTGCCAGTTCGTCCATAAATGCAATCACATTGTCTTCTTTCACATAAGGGGAAAAATTGACGGCAAATTCCGCTTCTTTTTTGTTCATATAATTGATTTCCTGTATTTGCAAGCGATAAAAGAAATTTTCCCTTATCAGCCGTTGGGCATAAGCCAGAAAACTGTTTTGCCGGTCGCGCCCCATCGACGCAAATTCTTCGGCTTTCGTTTTCATGTTTTTCACGTCGCGCTTCCAAGAGTTGCGCATAATTGCAATAAACAAATCCAGAAAAATTTCGTTTTCTCCGGTAGAGTCGATAATTTTTATTGCTTCTTCATAATTACCTTTGGCTAAACGGACTATGAATTGCAAATCCTCTGCTGAAAGTGTATATTTTTTATTTAATGCTTCCGCCAAATCTTCGTCGGCAATCGGCGGAACAATCAAATTCTGCGTGCGCGAGCGAATGGTCGTGATAATCCTTTCCGGTTCAACCGAAACCAGCAGGAAAACCGTTTTTTCGGGTGGTTCTTCCAGCAGTTTCAGCAGTTTGTTGGCCGCCGTTTCGTGCATTTTCTCCGGCAACCAAATGATCATAATCTTGTAATCCGATTCGTAGGCTTTCAAATTTAGTTTCCGCAGGATTTCGTTGCTTTCGCGGGCATAAATCAGTCCTTGTGCATTTTCGGCAGCGATTTTTCTCAGCCAGGCGGTCAGATTTCCGTACGGATTTCCGGCAATAAACTGTCGCCATTCGGGCAAAAAATCGTCGCAATACGCTTCTTTGCTGCCTTTTTTATTGACAATCGGAAAAACAAAATGCAAATCGGGATGGAAGAGCTTGTTGAATTGCTGACAACTCGCACACGTTCCGCACGCATCGGTTTCTTGCCGGTTAGTGCAATGCAGATAACGCGCGTAAGCCAATGCCAACGGCAGCGTTCCCGAACCTTCGGGGCCGGAAAACAGGCGTGCGTGAGGAATAAAACCGTCCTTCACCGATTGAATTAACCGCTGTTTCGTTTCTGACTGTCCGATAATATCTTTAAAAAACATTAATATATCTCCTTCGCAACTTGGCGCACACTTTCGGTTGCCATCAACGTATAAAAGTGCAAACTCGGAACACCTGCCTGTATCAGTTCGCGGCATTGCGCGATACTCCATTCCACACCTACACGCTTAGCCTCGTCGTCGGTCTTGCACTTTCTCAATTCGTTTGCCAATGCTTCGGGAATTTCCGAACGGAAAATTTTCGGCAAAACGGTCAGTTGGTCAAGTAAAACAATCGGCTTAATTCCCGGAATAATCGGAACGATGATATCTTCTTCCCGGCAGCGTTTCACAAAATTGAAATATTTCCGATTGTCGAAAAACATTTGCGTAACCGCATATTCTGCGCCCAAAGCAATTTTTTCCTTCAAAAAAGCAATATCCGATTCCATGTTCGGGGCTTCCTCGTGCTTTTCGGGATAACACGCTACGCCGTACGAAAACGGTGTTTCTGGCTTTTCAAACGTGTTTCCTTCCATGTCGATACCCTGATTGTAGCGATTGACTTGCTCGATTAAACCGGTCGTGTGTTCGTGGCTTTTTCCCGGAACAATTTGGTCTTTTTGCAGTTTATTCGCGTCTCCACGCAACAGCAACAAGTCACTCACGCCCAAATATTGCAAATCAATGAGTGCATATTCCGTTTCTTCTTTCGTAAAACCTTTACAAATAATATGAGGTACAGCCGGAATTTTATATTTATTTTGTATCGCACCGGCAATCGCCACTGTTCCCGGACGCTTGCGGATTTGAATTTTCTGCAAAACACCCTGCGCATTTTCCTTATACACAATCTCGCTGTGGTGAGTGGTGATATTGATGTATTTCGGATCGAACTCGCGCAACTTATCAATAATATGGCAGACTTTCGAGAAATTATTACCCTTTAACGGGGGTAAAATCTCAAACGAAAAAGCCGTTTTTGAACTGTTTTTTAATAAATGAATAATACTCATGCCGTATTTTTAGGACAAAGATACTAAATTATCCGCATTTTGACGTACCGCAAGAGGTACACATCAAGCAACCTTCCTGATAAACCATTGTTTCCTGACCGCAATTCGGGCATTTTTGCCCTCTGGCGGCGACACCTTCCATTACATAATTTTTCAAAGCACGTTCCACACCGTTTTTCCACGTATTTATATATTCATTGTTCAATTCCAAGCCCTGCACCAACTTAATAACTTGGTCGACCGGCATGGAATAGCGCAACACGCCCGAAATCAATTTGGCATAATTCCAATATTCGGGATTGAATTTGTCAGACAAACCTTCGATGGTGGTCTTGTATCCGCGTTTATTCGTGTATTGAAAGTCGTAGCGTTTGTTTCCGTGTTCATCCACATTTTTAATAATCGTTCCTTTCGTAACGTTTTTCGGCAGGAAAATTCCTTCGTCTTCGTCGTTGATACCGGTGAAAATTTCGTAGGGACGGCCGTTGAGCAATCCCACAAAGGCAATCCATTTCTCTTTATTGTTCTGAAATTTCACGATGTCGGCTTCCAGCTCGCGCGGACGTTTTGCCACAATTACCGGCGGCTCCGGACATTCCTCACAATCTTTACTCTCTTTCGAGGTGGCCACCAGCACACCGCTACGCGAGCCGTCGCGATAGACCGTACAGCCCTTACAACCCGATTTCCATGCTTCAATATACAACTGATTGACCAATTCTTCATCGACATTGTTCGGCAAATTGATGGTTACGCTAATCGAATGATCCACCCATTGCTGCACACGCCCCTGCATTTTTACCTTTTGCAGCCAATCCACATCATTGGAAGTCGCTTTGTAATACGGTGATTTCTCAATCAGCGCGTCCAGTTCTTCCTGATTGTAACGCTTGGCGGTCGGATAGCCCTGCGCTTCCATCCAGTTCACAAATTTGTGGTGAAAAACGATGTATTCTTCCCAAGCATCGCCTACTTCATCGACAAAATCCACCTTCACGGACGTGTCGTTCGGATTGACTTTTCTTCTCCGCTTATATACCGGCAAGAATACCGGCTCAATACCCGAAGTCGTTTGCGTCATGAGCGAAGTTGTTCCGGTCGGCGCAATCGTCAAGCAAGCAATGTTTCGCCGTCCGTATTTTTTCATGTCTTCAATCAACTGCGGATTGGCTTCTTTCAGGCGGTTGATAAACGGATTGTTTTTTTCACGCGTAAAATCAAAAATTTCAAATGCACCGCGTTCCTTTGCCATTTCCACCGACGAAGCATAAGCCGCCAATGCCAGCGTTTTTTGGATTTCTTCCGAAAAACCGGTCGCTTCTTCCGTACCGTAACGAATGTTTAACGCGGCAAGCATGTCGCCTTCGGCCGTAATTCCCACACCCGTACGCCGTCCCAACAGTGTTTTATGGCGGATTTTTTGCCAAAGCTGAAGCTCGGTACGCCGGACTTCGTCATCTTCCGGATCAGATTTTATTTTTTCCAAGATAGCATCGATTTTTTCGATTTCCAAGTCAATGATGTCGTCCATAATCCGTTGCGCCAGAGCTACATGCTTTTTAAACAACTCGAAATCGAAAGCCGCTTTATCCGTAAAAGGCTGTTTCACATACGAATACAAATTGATGGCCAGTAACCGGCAGCTGTCATACGGACACAACGGAATTTCCCCGCAAGGATTGGTCGAAACCGTGCGGAAACCCAAATCGGCATAACAATCCGGCACGGATTCCTTCAAAATAGTATCCCAGAAAAGCACACCCGGCTCGGCTGATTTCCACGCATTATGTACGATTTTTCCCCACAATTCTTTGGCATTCGTTTCTTTCGTATAAACCGGATTGGAACCGTTGATAGGATATTGTTGAACAAACGGCCGGTCATTTACTACCGACTCCATAAATTCGTCGGTGATTTTCACCGAAACATTCGCACCGGTAACTTTCCCTTCCGACATTTTGGCATCGATAAACGATTCTGCATCCGGGTGTTTGATGGATACGCTCAACATCAATGCCCCGCGCCGTCCGTCTTGCGCCACTTCGCGCGTTGAGTTGGAATAACGTTCCATAAACGGCACCAATCCGGTCGAAGTCAGTGCGGAATTTTTCACCGGCGAGCCTTTGGGGCGAATGTGCGAAAGGTCGTGCCCTACGCCCCCGCGCCGTTTCATCAATTGCACTTGTTCCTCGTCGATTTTGATAATCGCGCCGTAGGAGTCGGCTGTGCCGTCTAAGCCAATCACAAAGCAATTGGAAAGCGACGCCACCTGATAATTATTCCCGATACCGGTCATCGGACTTCCCTGCGGAACGATATATTTAAAATGGTCGAACAATTCAAACAATTCTTCTTCCGACAAAGAATGGGGATATTTCTTTTCCGCCCGCGCGATTTCGCTCGCTAAGCGGCGGTGCATGTCTGCCGGAGTTTTCTCAAAAATATTTCCGAAAGCGTCTTTCAACGCATACTTATTTACAAATACTTTGGCGGCTAACTCATCACCCCTGAAATAATCTAATGAAGCCTTATAGGCATCATCAAATGTGTAATTGTTCTTTTCCTTTTTCACTTTGCTTTTATGTTTATTTGTTGTTTCTTAAAATTTCGGACTGCAATATTAATTATAGATTTTTAATAAAACAAACAAATCACCAAATTGTTTTCAAAAATCCGGAAAGTTTTCCAAAATATTTTTTATTTCTTTTATAATCAGTGATTTAAAAATTTAAGAATATCAAAAAGTTTTCTAAAATGTTCATTTTTATTGTCTTCGAGAAAAATAATTTAGAGATAGTATGAATAAAACCGTTAAATCAAAAAAAAGTTTATTATCTTTGTTTTTTCAAATAAAAAAATTAAAAAGAAAAGCAACCGTATGAAAATAGCTCAAATTATTAGCCTGTTGGAAGAATTTGCCCCGCTGGATTTACAGGAAAAATGGGACAATTCGGGAATTCAGGTAGGCGATGTTACGCAAAATGTTCGGGGAATTTTGTTGTGTCTCGACGTAACGGAAGAGGTTATTGACGAAGCATTGGAGATGGATTGTAATTTAATTGTTTCGCACCATCCGCTGTTGTTCAAGCCCTTACAATCGTTGACCGGAAAAACTTACATTGAGCGCGGCGTGATTAAAGCCTGCAAAAATGACTTGGTCGTTTATTCGGCACATACCAATTTAGACAATGTCGTAGGCGGGGTGAATTTCCGTCTGGCGGAAAAGATCGGCTTGCTCGACGTGCAGCCGTTGAATCTTGAAGGCGCGGGAGTGGTTGGGCAGTTGCCGGCAGAAGAAGACGAGGAATCGTTTTTGCAACGGATCAAATCCATTTTCCAACTGCAAAGTCTCAAACATTCGCCTTTTACCGGCCGGAAAATCCGCGAGGTAGCCCTTTGCGGCGGAAGCGGTGCGTTTCTGATTAAGGATGTGATTGCTTACGGTGCAGACGTTTTTCTTACCGGCGAAGCCAAATACAACGATTATTATGATGTCGAAAACCGTATCCTTTTAGCCGTTTTGGGACATTATGAATCCGAACTTTGCACAAAAGAGTTGTTTTTTGATATAATCTCGAAAAAAATACCTAACTTTGCAATTTATTTTTCAAATGCAAATGCAAATCCCGTAAATTACATGTAATTGAAATATGGCAAAAAAAGAACAAGCAACAGAAAAAAAGACTGCTTCTAACAAAAAAGAAACCGTTGTAGAAGCGGTTAATACACCGATAAATCCCTTAGATGATGCGGCTGCAAGTGTGGACGGACAGGAATTATCCGTCGAACAAAAATTATCCAATCTTTACAGTCTTCAATTGATGTTGTCCGAAATCGACAAAATCAAGACCCTGCGCGGGGAACTTCCGTTTGAGGTGCAGGACTTGGAAGACGAAGTAGCCGGTTTGAACACGCGCATTCAGAATTTCAAGCTCGACGCGAAAGATTTGGAGACGACTATCGGCCAGCAACGGACGAAAATCAGCGAAGCAACCGCTTTGATAGACAAATATAAGGCGCAATTAGACAACGTGCGCAATAACCGCGAGTTCGACAGTCTGTCGAAAGAAATCGAATATCAGGGCTTGGAAATGGAATTGGCCGAAAAACGTATCCGCGAGTTTTCGCACGAAGCGAAAGTCGTTGCCGACGAAATCGAACGAAGCAAAACGCTTTACGACGAACGGAAAGCCGATTTGAAATCGAAAAAAGAAGAATTGAACGAAATTATTTCGGAAACGAAAATTCAGGAAGAACAGTTGCGCGAGAAAGCCAAACAGTTGGAAACGACCATCGAGCCGCGTCTGCTGACCGCTTTCAAGCGTATCCGCAAAAGCGCGCGCAACGGTCTGGGCGTGGTGTATATCCAACGGGATGCTTGTGGCGGCTGCTTCAACAAGATTCCGCCCCAACGCCAATTAGACATTAAACTCCGCAAAAAAACCATCGTTTGTGAACATTGTGGGCGAATTATTATCGACCCGGCACTGGCGGGAGTAGAATAAAATAGTATAGAATAAATATCAGCCCTGTCAAGTTTCAAAACTTGACGGGGTTTTTTGTTTGGCACGCTCTTTGCTATTCTTCCTTTCGTAACAATTTTATGATGCTAATAATTCCTAAAAATAGTGTGATTTATGTTGTAAAACATATAAAATTATTTTAAAAAATGCAAAATAATATGCTACACACACACATTACTCACCTGGCGGTTTAATAAAAATTCACACGCTATACGTCTTGTAACGCGTCTTTTTTCTCACGCGCGTAATATACAAAAAATATTTTTAATACGCAACAATCCCGAAGGCGTTTTCACCCCCCAGCCCCCTAAAGGGGGAGAAAAAGCCCTTGCAAAATTGTGCGCTGCCACTCCCTCCCCTTCAGGGGAGGGCTGGGGTGGGGTCATTCTCAACTCTCAATTCTTCAACTCATAACTCAATAAACATGCGAACAATTAAATTTTTGACATTATTTTTTCTGTTTTTTCCCGCCGGTGCTTTCGCCCAATGGGAAGTAGAACAACAAATGCCGTTTGAGGCATTTACCCCTTGGGATAACGTAGAGACTTGGCATGTCACGTCTTTACAATACGACGATGTTTTTTTGTGGCAGAGCGATCTATTTTATCGCGACAATCTCTTTTCGTTTGAGGAATTTTCGTTATTCAATCCTTCGAGCGATTTCCTGACCAATGTCCTAAGCGACCGGTTGTTGCGAGACGTCAATCCCGATCCTGACGGGTATCTCGACCACTTGGCGATTTCGTCTATGGTTATTCCGTTGGGAAACGGCGGTTTATTCTTGCTGATTATTTCCGTGCTTTATTTTTCTATTTTATTGACTAAAAAATACTTCGTAAAAATGAAAACAACGATACACCCCTTCAGGGGGGTTGGGGGTAAATTAACCATTCTCTTTTTCCTGCTTTTATGCGGAGGAACAATACAAGCCCAACTTCCTGTAAAAGCTATTCCGGATAATATTTTTGTAGCACCTGTAGCTACACCAACTTGGAACGTTATTGATATT
>BNTW01000106.1 GCA_025996895.1 Bacteroidia bacterium
TTCATGTATGCCGGCTATTTCTTCGGCGAACTGGAATTTGTGAAAAAAAATCTCAGCCTGCTGGCGGTAGTCATTATTTTTATTTCGCTTCTACCTGCGATTATTGAAATTATGAGGCAAAGAGCGAGAAAGCAAGATTAAAATTGCTATTAGTATATAATTACCTAATATTTTATTGAATTAATATTGATTTTCTGCATACGTTAAAAGCTGTTGATATGTCCATATTTGTCTGGCTCTCATACTACTCTTGCGTTGCGGATACCTCCGGCGGCAAACTCTTTTTTGACGATAAAAAATCGCCCTCTTTCATGCCATACTCCTTATTGATAATTCTCAATCCTTTTTCCCCATGTTCTTTCTGAAATCAGTAGGCGACAGTCCGGTTGTTTTTTTGAATACGCGATAGAATGATTTACGGTCGTTGAAGCCTGCCGTATCGGCAATCTCATCGACCGATTTGCCTGCGCTCGCCTGCTGCGACAGCAGATGAATGGCTTCCTTCACGCGAAATTCGTTGATATAAGCGTTGAAATTCCTCTGCTCGCAGCGATTGACAGCCGCAGAGACGTAAGCGATGCTAACGCCCAATTCCCGTGCCAAACAGTCCACAGTCAGTGCGGGATTGGTGTATATTTTATCGGTTATCATCCGCCGCCGTATCTCGGTCATTAAAACGGTGTCCATCGTAGAAGGCGTTGCTGTTTTGCCGCTGTCCGCTTCCTTTTTGTCGGTCTCGACAGGTTCCGTTGCGGGCGTTTCATCCCGAATTTCATCCGGCGTCCCGACCTCCCGCGGCATATCGGCATCAGCCCATTGCAGGTTTTTACGGACGAGTTCGCGGTAGGCGATTTGCCGTTTGCGATAGAGATAGATAATGATGCTTAGTGTAATTGCAAGCAGCAGCATAATACTTGAAACGGCTATTATCGTCCGTTCCCGCAGGCGTATCTGCTGTTGTGCCTCATCCAGTTCGTATTGGGTGCGGAGTTCGTCGAGTTGCCGGTTAAAATCCAGACTGCGGATGGAATCGTGCACCAGGGCGGCTTCTTCGGCAAGAGAGTAGAGTTCCACGCTGCGTCCCGTATTGGCGAGAATCTGCATTTTAATTCCCCGCACCTCGTTTTTTTCTGTGGCAGTATTGGCTATCGCCATCGCCTTATCCGCCATTTCCAACGCACGGTCGTATTGTTTGCGAGCATTAAAAATGCGTGCCCGCGTTTTGAATGAAGTGAATTGAGCATAGATTCTTTGGTCTAACTCGTCTGATTTATCGCAATAGAGTTCGGCATTATCAAAGTCTTCTTTTTCTAAATATATCGTGCAGTAAGTCCTGTATAAGTTAATCCATGACATCACCTGCGGGGATTTCCGGTGTTCTTCGAAGCGGTGAATAGCATTTTCATATTCACCGGCAACTTGGAGGGCTTCATCTGTTCGTTTTTGGCGTATCAGGTTTTGGCACAACTGAAAATAGGCTTCTGTTAATTTATTGAGCCGGTTGTCTTCTCCTTTCAACAGTTCGATACACCGCCTCATGTATATTTCCTGTTCTTCCCACCGGAATTGTTTGCCATAAACATCCGCGAACGAATACTGGGCGAGAGATAAGCCGTATTTATTCCCGCGACCGTTTGCGTCGGCATACATTTGCTCAGCTATGCGAAGGGCTGCCGGATAATCTCCCTTGTTCAGATGCGCTTTAAACAGCGATTGATAGATACCGAAATAAAAGTCCCACGCCTCCTGTTTTGCCAGGTCATCCATGTATCCGGGCGCCAGCCGGAAGACTTCGTCATACGCGCCTTTATTCAAATAAGCGTTCATCAGGGTTGCCAGCGCTCCACCCTGCATGGATATGTCTCCCTGTTTTTGAGCTTCCCTGTTCAGTTCGTTAATAACAGCGACAAGGGTATCCATTTTGCGGTCGTCCGCCACTTCGGTAAAATAAAGCCCCGATAAATATTTGTAGTTTGTCAGCTTTTCCTTGCCTTCGGTATGGGCAATGAGCAGGCGGAGCGAATCTTTTTGCCGCTGATTGTCCTGCTGAGCGTGCAGGGGCATCGCAAAGAGGATAGCGGAGATACAAAATAACGCAGTAAACAGATTGTCGCGTGAGTTCATAAATGATTATTTTTTGACCGCAAAGGTAATAATAATAATTTTGTAAAAACGATATGAATCCTGATGTTTTAAGCGTAAAACCCTAAACTCGGCTAATATATAAGAATAAAATCAAATAAATAAATCGTTTAAAACAACTTCTTTTTGAACAATGTCATAATACTTATTTTTTGCTGTACCATAAGTAGTTATCATAAGTATATGGATGGCTTTACGGGTTTTGTTTTCGGAAATAAACGCCGAAATTTTGTTACGCAGATTTTTTTCATAATCTTTATCTATAACAAACTGATTTTTAGAAAATTTGATTTCGCAAAGGTCAATAATTCCGTCTTTGCGGTCAATAAGCAAATCAATTTGAGCGGCGGGACTTGAATTTTCGCTGCGCCAGGACGATACCGCCGATTGTACGCCCGATATTCCCAACGCTCGTTTTACTTCGTTAATGTGCTGTAAAACAAGCATTTCAAAAGCATAGCCAGCCCAAGTGTTCTGCAAAGGCGTATGGAGCGAATTAGTCCAAAACTGCTCGTCTTTGTACTCGTTTTTTGTCATAAATTTGAAATGAAACAGCGAGAAAAAATCGGTCAGTTGAAAAAGTGCGGACTTCTTTTTTTTGCTAAATGCCTGATAGGAACGAATAAAATCGCACTGTTCCAGTTCGTCAAGAATGGTGGTCAGCCCGCCGCCCTGCAACGAGGTTTCGGCAATGATTTCCTCGCGCGTCAAGCCCTTTGTCTTTTTCGCCAACGCACTTACCACTTTTACATAATTTTCGGAATGGCGAAACAGCGAGGCATAAAGCAACGAAAATTCGTCTTTCAGCGCAGCATTGGCATTAAAACAAAGATTATCAATGTTTTGTGCAACGCTTTCACCTTTTTCAAACATTTCGAGATAAAACGGAATGCCGCCAAACACCATATAGGTTTCTGCAATGGATTTGCGGTCGAAAACCATTTTTTTGTATCTGAAAAAATCCTCGCACTCTTTCAGCGTAAAAGGCGAAAGGTGCATACGGCGCGTAACGCGGTTGTGCAAGCCACCTTTGTTGCGCAATAACTTGTTAATCATCCACGAAGTAGCCGAACCGCAGACAATAAGTAAAATATCGTTCCGTCCCGAAGCCCAAGTGTTCCAAAAAAAGTCCAAAGCCGTCAGAAAACCTGAGCGCGGCGTGTCAAACCAAGGCAATTCGTCTATAAAAACCACTTTTTTGCCTTTTTTGCGCGAATTTTCGAGCATATAAATCAACTGCCGAAATGCTTCGAGCCACGAATTAACTTTCGGATAAGGCATTTTTCCGTAAAATGTAAGCGTTGCGGCAAAGTTTTCCAACTGCTCGTCTTTGTTTGAATTGGGCAATCCGCTAATATAAAACGAAAACTGTTCTTTGAAAAATTCTTTTATCAGAAAAGTTTTGCCAACGCGCCGCCGTCCGTAAACAGCCACTAACTCCGATTTCTCGGATTCAAAATACTTATTAAAAGCACCTTGCTCTTTTACTCTACCGATTATTGCCATAAGAATTTCATTTTATAATTTGCCACAAAGGTATAAAAAGATATTGATTTGGCAAACTATTCTGATTTATAACTTGCCAAAAGTGGTATTTTTCATATAGATTTGGCAAGTTATAAGAATAAAATTAGCGGTTTCCCCTCCTTTCCCCTTTTGCAGCCGCGTCATGTCGACCGAGCGCAGCGAGTGGAGACATCTCCTGATAATCGTTAAACACTAATTGGGAAATTTGTCGTACCCCGCCCGCTACCGCCTTCATTCCATTCCATTTCCTCTCCAAATACAACAAAGTGGTCGCAATTCATAAATTGCGACCACTTCTATAATCCATTGTTGTACTTTTGCATTTTTGAATTAATTAATTAAATAAATATTCTATGAAGACAATGACAGAAAAAAACAGTGCGGGACACAAAATCCTCACTATCGTATTTACAGCGGTGATGCTGCTCGGCTTGACGCAGACCGCGCTGGCGGCGGACGCGGGCGACCTCTACGCGCTGCAACAGGCGGCGCAATACGGCGGCACGGTCAGGCTGACGGACGACATCAGCATTGCCAACGCCAACCTCTCCACATATGGCGGCTATGGCGGCGAAACAGCGGGGCTGATTATCCGGAGCGACCTCGTCCTCGACTTAAACGGCAAAACGCTGTCGATTGCCCTGACCAATGGGGATTGCAACGGCATAAAACTGTTGTCCGGCGTTACCTTTACCATCAGAGACGGCGGCAGCGGCGGCAGTCTCAATATTACACTCAATCCTTCCGGTTATCCGACTTCCTTTGGCACCCAAGCTGGAATTAACACCACCGACGGCACGCTGATTATAGACGGCGGCAACGTTACGGTCAGCGGTAACATAAACATATATGGCGCGGCTATCGGCGGCGGCAGCGGAATGATATACGATTCCACGGCTACGTATGACGTGACGCGCGCTCGCGGCGGCAATATAACTATCAACGGCGGCAATATAAATGTGTCAAGCGCAGGTCAGGGCGCCGGGATTGGCGGCGGCTTCGGCTATACCGATAGTGAGGGTGGTAATTGCGGCACAATCGCAATCAACGGCGGTCACGTGACCGCAACATCAACCCTTAACGGCGCGCCAATCGGCGGCGCTTCTATGTCTGCGGGCGGCTCAATCACAATCAGCGGCGGTGTGGTTGAAGCCAACGCCTTTGCTAACTCGTATGTCTCGGGAATCGGCGGCGGCGGCTTAGGAAAAGTTGATATGATACTTATCACAGGCGGCAAGGTCACGGCGGCAGGCGGTCAGGGCGCGGGTATCGGCGACGGGTGGTATGGTGGGAGTTTTACACATTACAGCGGCACCGTGGTAACCATCAACGGCGGCGTGGTTGAAGCCACAAGCAATAGAGGTTATGGAATCGGAGCGGGTTATAATAACAATGACGCCAAGGTGTTTATTTCCGGAAACGCCGTAGCGTTCGCTTCCTCTATCTCGGCGGCGAGCACTCTTTCAGGCGGCGTGATTTTCAAAGGCGATGACGGCGCGCTTTACAGCAGCAGCGTTACCCCGACGGAGGATTTTACCTTTCCGGCGGGCAAAACGCTTCCCATAGGCGCGGGGCAAACCCTAACCATTCCGAGCGGCAAAACACTTACGAACAACGGCACAATCAACAACAGCGGCACGTTTAACCAATTCGGCACGATAACCGGCAGCGGCGCGGTGAACCATCTTGTTCAGTTCAGCACCGGCGGCGGCGGCTCGATTACCGCCAACGCGGGCGGCGCTGCTGTAGCCTCCGGCAGCTTCGTTCAGCAGGGTAAAAACGTCGTATTCACGGCAAATCCCCCCTCGACTTACGGAGTGCAGCGATGGACGGACAACGGCGTGGAGGTAAACGGCGCGACGGCGATGTACACGATTGCCAGCATCGCCGCCGTACACAATGTAACAATGGAGTTTGCCGCGATTGTTCTATCGGGAGCGGGAACGCAGGCAAGTCCGTGGCTGATAACAACGGCGGCGGAACTTGATGTGGTACGCTACTATCGCGACATCGCAAACCCGGTGCAATATTTTAAGCTGGCGAACAACATCGACCTCACCGATTATTTATCAGGCTACGCCAAATGGGGCGCTTCCGGCTGGATGCCTATCGGGAATAATTCCTCACCCTTCATCGACAACTTTGACGGTGCGGGATATGAAGTCACCGGACTGTGGATTGACCGTACATCAAGCAGTTACATTGGACTGTTCGGGTACACGGGAAACACGGCAGTTATCAAAAATCTCGGTGTAAAAACCGAAGAAACAAAGGGCGTCGCCGGGGACACCGAAGTCGGCGGACTGGTGGGATACCAAAACGGCGGCTCTATCGAAAACTGCTATGTTGTCGGCAAAGTCACCGGGCAGGGAAACAATGTCGGCGGGCTGGCGGGACGTAACGCCGCAGGCACTATCACAGGCTGCTTCACTGCGGGAAGTGTGGAAAGCGTTGGCGCACAAGTCGGCGGCATCACAGGGCAGCAAGCCGGTACAATCAGCAACTGCTATTCCACAGCAAGCGCGAAAGGCAGCGGGACTGTTGGCGGGCTGGTCGGGTGGCTGACGGCAAGCGGCAATCTGTCAAGCAGCTATGCGTCAGGACACGTCACCGCTTCGGCAACTGTTGGGGGCGCGGTCGGTTCGAGAAACAACTCGGCGACGGTAGCCAACTGCTATTTTGACACACAAGCCACAGAACAGGCAAACGCAACAGGCGCAGGCAACTCCACAGGCATTACCGGGCTGACCACAGCGCAAATGACGGCTGACGGCGTGTTGACCGGCGAACTGTCCGCGTTAGGCACGAGCGATTGGACTAAGCGGGCGAATGACGCAGACGGAAGCAATGATTATTCCTATTATCCCGAATTAAATGTGTTTTACGGCGGCACAGCCGCGCAAAAGGCAGCGTCAAAGCTGAGTGTAACGAACGCGGTGTATTCCCCGGCACAGGATAACGCCGACATTTCGGCGGCGAAAACGCTTGTACAAAACGCGGCATACACGACAACGCAAGCCGCGGCGGCAAACGAAGAGGCGGCATTGGCAAAGATAAACGAAATCATCGGTAATTTGGCGCTCAACGGGGTAACGGCAACCGTGACAAAGGTAAGTTACACAGCGCCTGTTGCCGGAACAGCCGACAATCCCGACGGCACGGACGGCAACTATACCTTTACGGTTAAGTTGAACAAGGGTGGAGGAACAGAGCAGACTACAACCACTCTGACGCTCACCATTACGGCGACGGCGGCGGGCGCGAGCAACATCACCGCCACGGCGGGTTACGGCGGGGTAATCAGCGCGGGCGCTAATGACACTTACACGGTTACACCCACAGTTGCAGGTTATGTGATAGACCAGGTGTTTGTTGACGGCGTGGCGCAAACAGTCACCGACCGCGCAACTTTCGTTCACACATTCCCCAATGACGGATTGCCGCACAGTATCTTCGCTACATTCGGATATACCGTAAATTTTAATTTGCCGGCGAACGGTTCGCTCTCCGTCTCGTCGGCTGAAGGAGATTTATCGAGCAAAACCCTTGTACGCGGCGGTCAAGCCTTAGACATCCTTGCAACCCCCAACGCCAGCCACAACCTGACGGGCTTTACCATCAACGGCACGGATTTGCTGCCGTCTTACAGCAGCGGTTACACCTTCACCATCGGCGACAACGGCTCGTATCGCACCGCAGGTAGCACAAAATTTCTAACACAGGGGGCGGATATAACAGCCGCGTTCAAACTGCCCGATTATGTGATTGCAGCAACCGGAGAAGGAACAGCAACTTCCTATAGCGCAGGAAATTACGGCAATATCATCATCCAATCAAACGACACTCAAACCGGACAATTAACCGGTATTCCCTCCGGAGGTTTGAACGTAAACGGTACGGTAAGTCTGGTGAAGACATTTAGCGTCGGTAAATGGTATCCGGCCGGCTTCCCTTTTGCAGTAGAAAGCGTTGTGATCAAGCAGGGCGAAAATGAGTGGAATGGCGTCATTTACGACGAAGACAATGATGATGTGGATTATCCTAATA
>BNTW01000107.1 GCA_025996895.1 Bacteroidia bacterium
AGGAAGGAAAGTTTACAAAAGAGACATTATTTGAATTTATTAATGTTAAAGTATTGCCACATAATATTGTTGATTTATCTGCGAATAATTATTCTCCAGAGATTATAAAGTCAATCAGTGAATTTGTGACCAGAGAGCTGTCTGTCAAGAAAGATAGTTTTTTACTTGTTCATTATAGCATACTTGAGCGTATGTATAAAACTAAAAAAGAAATAGATGATGTATTAAGTAAATGGTCAAATGATACAAGAGTAGTTGTAACTTCAGGTAGAGGTAAGCCTGCTCAATTATCGACTAAAGTATGTTTTATACATTTATCTCCAATATTGAATGTGTTTACACAATATAGAAGTAAATACGCAATAAATTATTTACTTAGTAGTGCAAGAAAATAAATAATCACAAAATAAAGCAAATAAAAATGGATTTGAATTCAATAATTATAATTTCAGGTGCAATTTCAGCATTATTTTCATCTATTGTTGCTCTGATAGATTTTCGTATTAGGAGAAAATATCAACATTCTTTAGATAAGAAAATGAAAGACTATCAAGCCAATTTAAAGAATAATTTTGCAAAATATAAGTTGTCTTTGGATAAAGAAATGGAAGAATTCAAAGATACAATAAAACAAAAAAGTCAATTACACCAAGAACAATTGGAAATATATAATAAATTCATAGGCATTGTGTATTATGCAAAAATTGATATTGAAAAAATTGTAACTCAATTAGAGTCAAAAACTTTAGATAAAAAGAAAAAAGAATCCACCGTGCTTCAGTTAAGTAACTATAGCAAGGGTATTACAGATATTTTTAGTAACCAGCTAAAAATAAAGCCAGATATTTTTAAAGAAATTCATCCGATAAGGAAACTTTTGGCTAAAATTGTAAATGAAATAGAAGCCATAGATGAATCAACTGCTTCCAAAATAAAATCTATGAATGACGAATTGGTTGAGTTGTTTAATTCTTCGATAAAGTCAATGTCTGATGCTCTAAAATTAAATTGAAAATGAAAAAGATAATTGTTTTTACAAAAAAGAGTTCTCTGAATTTAGGGTTTGATGATTTTGCAAACAAGAGACCTGACATTGAAGTATTAAAGAAAGGAAGCTCAATTAATCTTATCCTTTTTAATGAGGGAAAATCAGGGTTTGAACCGGTTAATGATTTCGTGAAAGATGGATTGTATCTAATGTATGATAATATTTCTGAAGATGATTTTAATTCAATGATAAATGGTTATGATAAAACTGTATTTTATATATTAAGACATAGTAACCCGGAATTTTCATTATCTGATTTTCAGAATGTTGCTGAAGGACAGCATGAAAATTATGGTAAGTATTATCCAAATTTGATAGAAATTTTGAGAGATAATAAACCTAATAAAGCAAAACGCTTTTTTGACTCCGTTTTTACCTTTGATGCTAAAAAAGAAGCTTTGACGAATGCTATTCATGAGGCAAACAATGCAGACGAGATTGAGAAATTAAAGAAAGAACGGAATAATATTTGATTAGCGAAGAGTAATATACTTTTAAATGGCAAACCTATTAATTATATGGGACAATAACAGAGAATATGTAGAAGAACAACTCTGTTGGGATTTCGGGGCATCGTTTCCGAATGATGCTGTTTTTTCTTTTGACGAATTAAAAAATAATAAATTCATTTCGGAAAAAGAGGCAATAATAGTTTTGCTTGATACCAACATTGATGAACATAGAAGAACCGAGTTTTATGGATTAGACATCATTAAATATTTGAGGAAAGAAGTGCGATTCAAGGGATTAATAATTGCCTATTCATCGTATGAAGAAAAGCATTTCAAAGAGATGAAAAACGCAGAAATACTTTTCACTTCGGGTATTAGGTTAAAGGAATTTACAAAAAAAGAATTGGATACGGATGAGATTGAACAATTAATTCGGAGTGTACCCAAGTTAAGCGATGACCTTTTAGATGATATTATATTCAGTACATTTGACAGCAAAGGGCGAATTCACGAATATCTGCATAATTTAAAGAACGATTTAAATGTGGTGGATGTAGATGGCGTACTGGTATCCATTGTAACAACAGAACAACTTATTCTTGAGAAATACAAAAAACTTTTGCAGAGGGAAATAGACCCGCAAAAAATAATTGATTTCAACAACACATTTGATTTCCTGACAAGAGAAATAGAAACCGATATAAAAAACGCTTGGGCTAAAAAGAGTGAAACCGAAATCTTCACATATACCAATGCCGGAAGTCAAATATCCAAGTTTTCTAATCAGATAGCAGAGCTTACTCCGGTTTCAAATGATGATTCGGAACATTTGGAAGAAGAAAAAGGTAATTGGGAGGTTTTATTTCTTGATGATAAACAAGATGTTCGGGAAATAGTTTGCAATTTTTTCAAAGAAAAGAATGTAATTTGTCATCTTGCAGCAACCGAAGAAGAAGCCTATCAAAAATTGAAAGAAAACAGCCCTAAAATATCCTTATTCCTTACTGATATTCGTTTGCTTGATGAAAATGAACATTGGACGGACAGACAAGGCTATGACATAATTGAACAAGTGCATCAGACAAATGATTATCCATTAGTTTATTCCGTACTTACAAGTAAAAAAGGAACTATCAATAAAATGGTACAAAAGAAAAGGTCGTATGAAATTCTTTGGTTTACGAAAGAAGATGTGATAAACAATTCACATTCATTCAGTCTGTTTTTTGATATGATAAAAAAGTATGCTGAAGATAATTACAACAGCAATACTGTTTTTCAACCTGAATATACTTATTGGAATGAGTCATACAAAGGACATTATGCTTTTCCGTTAAAAGCATATTATCGCTATCACAAAGAAAGTCGGGATTATCCAATTGAAGAAAGTATTCTTAATAAGAAAACATTAGAGTGGATTCAAGGCAATGGAGTTAAACCTGATTGGATGAATAAACTTTTAAAAGAGTTTATCTATGAATCCGAAATAATAAAATTTAGAGAAACGAAGCTATTGGGCAGAAGAGTAGCCCTTGCACTTGCGGCTGAAAATCAAGGAGTAAAAGGGATTGTCGTGTATAATATTATGACTGGAAATGACAAAACAGATATTGATAGCTCTGTTAAAGTATTCTTTTCAAAATTTGCTCTTTCATCCAATCTTGATAAAATGATTAATCAGGCGAAAGATTATTTTAAAGGCGAAAGTCCAAGTCCCGGAATACTTTATGAGGAATATGGATTTCTTAAAACAGAATATTTCGAAGAGTTATTTTTGGATACCTACAATTTAGATGGCGAGAGGTCTTTATTTCTAAAGTTTGTTTCCATTATTGAGAAGGCTTTTGAAGAATTGAAAATAGCTGTTCCCTATATCCTAAATAAGATAAAGACAATCCTTGAAGAAGACGGTACACCCAGCATTGAAAGATTAAATACATTTGCTTCTTTCTTGAAAGAAACGAATGAAACCTATAATTTATCAAAAGCAAAAGCGATAAAGAATTTGCCTATTGACGAATTCCAAAACGAACGAATTAGAATATTTCTTCGACAAGCCGATTTAGCTGAATAGTATTTCTCTCATATCATACAATATAAAATGCCGATTTCATTGAATGGAGTCGGCTTTGTTTTTTCATACAACGTTGGATAACTTGTGTAGAGTTAATTTTGTATTATAAATCAATCACAAATACAAATCATTTAAAAACGGAGGTCAAAATGGAAACAATTACAAAAAGTAAAAAAGAAAGTTCAGCATTGATTTATAATGTACAGAACCTCTCTTTCCAACACAATACGCCATTTGCGCAATTGGATTTACCTGCTTCTTACGCAAAGGTGTATGTGAAACTGGAAAAATACAATATGGGAGGTAGTATCAAAGCAAAGGCTGCCGAAATGATGATTAAGCAAGCCGAAAAGGATAATCTGCTAAAACCCTTTTCGGGACAAACTATTGTTGAATGTTCCGGTGGCAATATGGGGTTGGGATTAACTCTGATTGCAGCACAACGAGGCTATAAAGTTCAATTAGCTATCCCTGATAATTATAGCATAACAAAAAGGGAAATATTAAAAATGCTTGGAGCAGATGTTTGTTTATCTGACCATACGCAGGGAAATGATTCTCATTTCATATTGGCGCGTAAATTAGCTAATGAAACCCCTGATGCCTATTTTATCAGTCAATTGGAAAATCCGGCAAATGTGGAGGCTCATTATTGTTATACAGGAAAAGAAATCGTTAATGCGATTGGACAAATAGACTGTTTTGTCGCAGGTATCGGTTCGGGTGGAACGATTTCCGGTGTTGGCAAGCGGATTAAAGAAACATTCCCGAAAGCAAAAATCATAGGGATACAACCCGAAGGTTGTGATACGCTCAATGGTAAAGCCGTTGAACACAAAATTCACGGTATTGCAATCGATATGCTTCCTCCTATCCTGAACAAAGCGATAATTGACGATATGTACACAATTACATTTCAAGAAGTAATGGATTGCGCTTCACATATTGCTAAAACACACGGATTGTTTTTAGGCATTTCTTCCTATGCCAATATCGCTACGGCAATATATTTTGCTAAGAAGTTGGGAAAGAATAAAACAATCGTAACAGTCGCTCCTGACAGCGGAGAGGCTTATATTGAAACTTACATAAATTACTCTATTAATAACAATTAAAATTTAAGCATTATGACAAACAAGATTTATTACGCGAATCAGTATCTCGCACAAACAGAAGCCATTGTTACAGCGATAATGGAAAATAATGGGATTATCTTGAACCAAACCATTGCATTCCCTGAATCCGGTGGTCAGGAATCGGACTGCGGTACTTTAATGTACTGTGTAAATGGACAACAACGCTCTGTTGAATTTAAAAATGTTCGACAAGTAAATGGACGACTTATCTATTTGGAAAACTTCCCTGTTATACCTGTGGAAACAGATATTCTCCATTTCTTGGAAATGGAGAATACCGACCTCTGTGTTGGAATGAAAGTACAGGTAGGGATTGATGTTCAGCGGCGAGAACGGCTAACCGTATCCCATACTGCTACTCACATCGGTCTAATGGCAATAGAAAACTTATATCCAAAATTATATGATGCCATAAGAGGTTGTCATATAAAAGAGGATTCTTCACGACTTGATTTCGCCATCGAATCGAAGATTACTGATGACGAACTTATTCCAATTCAGGAATATGCAAACGAACTCGTAAGCAAGGATTATCCGATAACAATGTATGCCCATAGCGAAGAACCCGAAGCAAGGTATTGGCAATGTTTGGATAAAGTATATCCTTGTGGTGGCACTCATTTACTTTCGACCAAAAACATTGGACGAATGGAAATACGAAAAAAGAACTTGGGGAAAGGCACTCAACGCATAATATTCAGTTTCCCTGAGGCAGTAATAGATGTAGGCAAGTATCACACTTAAAAATTTACAATTATGATGTACCTTTATGATAAAATAAAAAATGATGTCAAAACGCTTTTATTGCGGTGTAATCTTCCTCTAAAATATGCTCACAGCATTACGGAAGAATCTATTGACAACTTAGTTCTCACTATTTATGGTGATGTTATTGCGTATGCTCACAAAGACCCAGCAAAACACGGTTCTGAGGATATAGTTTATCACAATACAATGAGTTTCAGTGCTGTTTTCCATTACCGTATTGCCAATTTTTTGTACTATCTCGACAACAGTAATATCTATCCAACACAACTGAAAGCGATAGCGGAAGATTTGTCCAACATAGGCAAACGATTGTCGGGGATTGAAATTCATCCTGCTGCAAGGATTGGAACTAATTTTGTTATAGACCACGGTGCTGGTACAGTTATTGGCGAAACGGCTATTGTCGGCAATGATTGCTATTTTTTACAAGGGATAGTGCTTGGTGCGAGAGGAATCGCAAACAACCCGAATGGGAAGCGACACCCTACTATCGGAAATAATGTTGAAATTGGAGCATTTGTTAAGATATTAGGAGATATTAATGTTGGCGATAATGTCAAGATTTCTCCTAATAGCATCATAACAAATGATATACCATCCAATAGTATTGTTCGCATAGTAAATCAGTATCAAACACTTAAATATGCGCAGTCCGTAGTGTCGGAAATTAGTGCCATAGTTCCAGATAAAAAAGGATTACTGGTTTTTGGAAAATATTTTTCGTATTCTGTTTCGTGCTATTTTTGGATAAATGAAAGTACATACGATATGGATTACGAGATAATAAACGATAATATCATGTTGCTACAATATCCTGTAATTCAGAAAGAAGAAAAAATATCCCAAACGGCGATTCTTTTCAAACAGAATGATTATCTAATTTCTGCTATATTTGGAATACATAATTTGCTGCCTGTGCTAAATTGATTATGTTGTTACCATAGAAAGAGTGATTTTGCTCTTTCTATGGTTTTTTGTATTGTCTGTGCAAAACGGTTTATCAAGCCGTTGTGCAAACTTGCAATACGTTTTTTAGAGTACTTTTTGAAAATAATTTCATGTGATTTGTAGAGAATAGTGTTTTATATTATAACGCTAATAGATTCCTAACTGATTGTATCTTTTCCAACACAAAAGGCGTTACAACATTCCCTGTCACACTACACAGCACACTATGAATAGTCTGAAATGCAGAAGCCATGATATTTACTTTGGGATGAGAACGGCTTAATTGCGTATTTATCCTTGCCAATTCCGCCGTAATTTCCTCTTGTTCATCGGACAATACATTCGCGATGGCTGTTATCTGTGGAATAAGTTCTTCTATTTCCTTTCGCATATTGTCAGATAAAGACACCGTATTATTTTGTCCGCCAATTACATTTGAATTATTTGCCTGTATCACAGAATCGTTTCCGGTTGTAACTATTCCGGCATTAATCGTTTGGATGAAATTTTTATCAGTCATTGCCGCAGGTATCATTGTTTTATAGATTTCTTTTTGTTCGGCAAGCCAACAGCAAAGTTGGCGCGTGATTGACGAAGTGAGTAAAGAAATTACTTCTGTCGGAATAGTAGTAAAATCGGGAAGATTTTCAACAATACTATCAATCTGAATCAGGGCTTCGTGAGGATTTGAAAGAGCGATTAATTGGCTGTTCAAAACTTGCTTTCGAGCTTTTAAAATGGATTTCGGAAAATCGAGATTAGTAATTTCCGCAAATGTCGGAATTTCTATGCCTGTCAATTGTAAGTAAACAGCATTCTCAAGCGCACAGATAACAGCGATTAGCGTATTGTCGGTCGGCGATTTTCTAAGGTCAGTGTAAAGTTGCGGTAATAAATTTCGGATTGCTTTGTTATCGAAATTGGCATAAAGGCGTTGTGCTTGATGAATGTGTAAAGCAGCGTTGTATGCTGAAATGGAAGTCTCATCGGCTTGCCGGTTGAGACGGATAGAATAAAAATCGGCAAATGAAATGCAATCTCGTTCATTTAACAGCACCTCAAAAATCAAAGTAATTTCAAAGTAGAGTTTAGTTATTTGTGTAAGCAAAAGGGCAAGAATTTCATTGGATTGCGGTTGTTCCCCTATGATTTTTGCTTTCGGGAATGTTTCTTTAATCCGCTTGCCAACACCGGAAATCGTTCCACCCGAACCGATAC
>BNTW01000108.1 GCA_025996895.1 Bacteroidia bacterium
CGTCGAGGCATGAATAAAAAACTCAGTGGAGACATTTTTATTGAACTGCAACCCGGCTGGGTGATTGTCCAGGACAACAATCCGCTGAAAAAAGCACCGGTGCGCAACAATGCCATCCTTTCACCGTTAATGATTTGGGGAGAAGGTATTGCCAAAGCGCGTATCGACCGAAAAATTAAAGCAACCGAAATCGCACCGACGCTGGCGTATATTATGCGTATCCGCCCGCCCAACGGCTGTAAAGAAACTGCTCTGCCTGAAGTGGTCAGGTAGGTTTTGGGTGCACGGTGCAAGGTACGCGGTGCAAGACAAGACAAAACAAGAAATAAAAAATGATAAATAGAGAGTAAATAGACAAAAATTATTAATTCCGCATCGTGCACCATTCCGGGCACCGTGCACCAACAAAAAAGCGATTATGAGTTTTAATGATATATTATCCAGATTGTTCGGGAACAAATCCCAACGCGACTTAAAAGAAATTAATCCGTATGTACAAAAGATATTGGCCGTATATCCGGAAATTGAAAAATTATCGAACGACGAACTGCGCGCAAGAAGCAGTCAATTAATGGACTACGTGCAGGAAAAAGTAGCTGAACAAAAAGCGAAAATCGATGAACTGAAAGCGACCATTGAAAACTTGGAGTTGGAAGACCGCGAAAAAGTTTGGAACGAAGTCGATAAAATCGAAAAGGAAATTCTTGAACAGCACGAAAAAACGCTCGAAGAAATCTTGCCCGAAGTCTTTTCGATTGTGAAAGACACGGCACGCCGGTTTACCGAAAATGAACAAACAATAGTTACCGCAACCGATTTTGACCGGCAATTAGCTGTAACACACGACTTTGTAAGTATCGAAGGCGACAAAGCGGTTTATCTCAACCATTGGAAAGCCGGCGGAACAGAAATTGCGTGGGACATGATACATTACAATGTACAACTCTTCGGCGGGGTAGTTTTGAACAAGGGAAAAGTCGCGGAAATGGCGACCGGTGAAGGGAAAACGCTCGTAGCAACGCTTCCTGTTTTCCTCAATGCCATGACACACAACGGGGTGCATGTGGTGACGGTCAATGATTATCTGTCGAAACGTGACTCCGAATGGATGGGCCCGTTATATATGTTTCACGGACTTTCGGTCGATTGTATCGACAAGCACCGTCCCAACTCGGAAGAACGCCGGAAGGCTTACGAGGCGGACATCACCTTCGGAACAAACAATGAATTTGGGTTTGATTATCTGCGTGATAACATGGCGATTAGCCCGGTCGATTTGGTACAGCGCAAACACAATTACGCGATTGTGGATGAGGTCGATTCCGTATTGATTGACGACGCGCGAACGCCGTTGATTATTTCCGGCCCCGTGCCCAAAGGCGAAGACCAATTATACGAAGAATATTGTGCGCGGGTCGAAAATCTGGTGAATATTCAGAAAAAATTAACGAATAACCTGCTGGCCGAAGCGCGGAAACTGCTGGCCACCGAAGACGCAAAACAGCAGGAAGAAGGCTTGAAACTGCTGTTCCGTTCATACAAAGGGATGCCCAAAAACAAAGCGTTGATCAAGTTTTTGAGCGAGCCGGGCATGAGAGCCGCCCTGTTGAAAACCGAAGAGTTTTACATGCAGCAGCAAAACCGCGAAATGCACATCATCACCGACGATTTGTATTTCGTCATTGACGAGCAAAATCATTCTATCGAACTGACCGACAAAGGAATAGACGTATTGACCGGAAACTCGGACGACCCCGAATTTTTTGTGTTGCCCGACATCGGTATTAAAATAGCGGAAATCGAACACGAAGCGATTTCGGATGCCGAAAAACAGGCAAAAAAAGACGAGTTAATGCAAAATTATGCCGTCAAATCCGAGCGGGTGCATACCGTCAATCAGTTGCTGAAAGCTTACTGCTTGTTTGAAAAAGACGACGAATACGTTGTGTTAGATAATAAGGTGAAGATTGTCGATGAACAAACCGGTCGTATCATGGAAGGCCGGCGGTATTCCGACGGGTTGCATCAAGCGATCGAAGCTAAGGAACGCGTAACAGTAGAAGCTGCTACACAGACATTTGCGACGATTACGCTGCAAAATTATTTTCGTATGTATCACAAACTCGCCGGTATGACCGGTACGGCCGAAACGGAAGCAGGCGAATTGTGGGACATCTACAAATTGGACGTGGTCGTTATTCCGACCAATCGCTCCATCGCCCGAAACGATGTAAATGACAAGATTTTCCGCACGGCACGCGAAAAATACAATGCAGTCATCGACGAAATCACTACTTTGCGCGACGCCGGACGGCCGGTGCTGGTGGGTACGACTTCGGTAGAAATTTCCGAGTTGTTGAGCCGTATGCTGAATATGCGCAAAATTCCGCACCAGGTATTGAACGCTAAACTGCACCAAAAAGAAGCCGAAATCGTGGCACAAGCCGGACAAACCGGTACGGTTACGATTGCCACCAACATGGCAGGTCGTGGTACGGACATCAAACTCGCACCTGCGGTGCGTGATGCCGGCGGTTTGGCAATTGTCGGCACTGAACGACACGATTCGCGACGGGTGGATAGACAGTTGCGCGGTCGCGCCGGACGGCAGGGCGACCCGGGATCATCGGTGTTCTTCGTTTCGATGGAAGACGATTTAATGCGCCTGAACGGATCCGACCGCATTGCCGGCATTCTGAAAAACCAGTTGGCCGAAGGCGAAGTAATGGAACACGGCATGCTCACCAAATTGGTGGAACGTGCCCAGAAGAAGGTGGAAGAAAACCATTTCGGTGTCCGCAAACGCCTGCTGGAATACGACGACGTAATGAATTCGCAACGCGAAGTGATTTATACGCGCCGCCGCCATGCCCTTATCGGCGAACGTATCGGATTGGACGTATTAAATATGATTTACGACACATCAAACGCAATTGCCGAAGAATTTTCGGAATCGAACGATTACGAAGGCCTAAAAGCCGAATTATACAAAACACTGGCCATCGAAACGCCCGTAAGTGAAGACGAATTTCGCAACCTGAAGCAATCTGCCCTGACCGACAAGATTTTCGACACGGCGATCGATAGCTTCAAACGGCGCATGGACAAAATGACAGAGGTAGCGCAACCCAACATCAAACGCGCTTATAAAGATTTCGGTACGCGATTTGAAAACATTGTTGTTCCGATTACAGACGGGAAAAAAGTGTATAATATCAGTTGCAACCTGAAAACAGCTTACGAAAGCGAATCGAAAGAAGTGGTGAAAAATTTTGAAAAAGGCATTTTGCTTCACTTTATCGACGACGGCTGGAAAGAGCATTTGCGTGAAATGGACGAACTGCGCCAATCGGTGCAGAACGCCAGCTACGAGAACAAAGACCCCTTGCTTATCTACAAGCTCGAATCGTTCGATCTGTTCAAGCGCATGGTGGATAACATGAACCGCAAAGCCGTTTCGGTGCTGATGCGCGGACAAATCCACGTACGCGAGCAAGAAAATATCCGCGAAGCTGCACCGGAAAAGAAAACGGACTACAGCCGCTACAAAACGCAAAAAGACGAATTGGCTGAAAATCGCCGCGTACAGGGCGAAGTTGCCGGGCGCGATACACGCGAACAGCAACGTCGCGAGCCGGTGAGAGTAGAAAAAACCGCCGGCCGGAACGACCCTTGCCCTTGCGGAAGCGGTAAAAAATACAAAAACTGCTGCGGACGCGAAGCTTAAATCAAATTTTATTCAAAGAGAGAGGATTGGCACGTTCTTTGCTATATCCTCTCTCCGTAACAATTGGTGATGCGAACAATTCTTAAAAATACTGTGATTTATGTTGTAAAACATGTAGAAATATTTGTTTTATTTACTAAAAATTTGTTACACACACACATTACTCACCCGGCGGTTTAACATAAATTCACACGCCACACGGCCTGTAACGCGTCTTTTTTCTCACGCGCGTAATATACAAAATTTATTTTTAATACGCAATATTTCCGGCCTTCGTCATTGCGGAGGCGGCAATTGTTCTGTCATTGCGGGTCGTTTTGTCATTGTTGGCTTGACCCGCAATCTCCTGTTTCCCCCCAACCCCCTAAAGGGGGAGCAAAGCCCTTTCAAAATTGTGCGCTGCCACTCCCTCCCCTTCAGGGGAGGGTTGGGGTGGGGTTTTCTCAACTCATAATTTATAACTCATAACTCATAACTCAAATAAACATGCGAACAACAAGATTTTTACTTTTAGTTCTTTTTCTCGCCTCGTTCGGACTGCGGATGATGGCGACAGATTTCTATTGGGTCGGCGGTTCCGGCGACTGGTCGGATGTTAATCACTGGTCCAACACCACTGGTGGGAGTACGCACCCGACGGGTGTCCCGACTTCGGCCGACGATGTGTATTTCGATGCCGCTTCCGGCACATCCGGATTTGTGGTTACGATTAAGAATCCGGCTTACTGCCACGATTTGAACTTTAGCTCAGATGCCCAAATCACGGCACTGACCATGAATGTGGATAATGCCCCCCAACTATTAACCATTAGCGGCTCGCTGGCGATAAACAACACGATGTCGTTCGAACGAACAAATTTCACGACTCCTACCGGAATACTTTTCCAGAGCAATACCTCCGGAAATACCATCCATTCGGGAGGAAACAGTTTTAACCGCCTGAATTTTACTTTCAGCGGTAGCGGCGAATGGACAATTGACGGTCATTTAACATTAGATAGCCAAGGAACAGGTCAGCATTTCCACAGAGTGAGTCAATTCATCATTACAAACGGCGCAACGGTGACACTTCCGCCGGGGACACAATTAAATATTTCCTCAGAACTCAATATCGATGCTGCCAGCCGGCTGGTTTTTGCCAACGCAGGAATCACCTGCCACAACTTTATCAATGCCAATGATATAGCGGCTGCCGATTCGGACGGTTCTACCGTTACAGTCAATAAAAATCCAGACAACAGCATCTCTAGTGTTACTTCCGCCCGATTAACAACGACCCCCAACAGTTATTTTGATCACGTCATTGTGGAATACGTTGAAAATGTACCACAGAAATCGGTTACTTATGGACATTTCAAGACCCTGCAGATTTTCGCCGACGCGGTTACAATCAATCAGGTCGTTACCGACGAATTATTGATTACTCCGGTTGCTTCGGGCAGATATACATTCGAGGGAACTACTTCTATCGTTAATAATACCCTGACTGTTCAATCGCAGCAATGCGGAAACACCATTTTGTTGAATGGAATTAATGCTGCAACCACTTCCGTAGATATGGGAAGCACGCCGACGGTAAGCATGAACAATGTAGTAGCTACCAATTTCAAAATCACTGAAAACGGCGGGGCTGCCAATTATACTGTGGTTGGAACAGACAATGGCGGCAACACCGGATTAACTTTTAATGCGATGGATTCGCAACGCTTTTATTGGATAGGCGGGACAGGCCGCTGGGACGAGCCGGCGCACTGGTCTTACACTTCGGGCGGAGTACCCACACCCAACAACTGCCTGCCGGCTCTCACCAACACCGTCGTTTTCGATGAAAATTCAGGTTTGGGCAGCGGAACAACTGTAACCGTACCGGCTTTTTCGTTTTGCGATAGCCTGATAGTCCGGGATGCCGAAACCGATGCAACGAATTTTAACCTTTTGCGATGTACAGACCATGGAAACTCGAACACTAAAGGCGCGGGCTTGTTTATCGGCGGCTCTTTACTGTTGCAATCCAGTATAACAATGACAGGAACTGTTAGAGAATCGGCTTCATTTATACAATTTGTGAGCAATCGCTCGGCAACACCCGAAACTATTCTAACCAACGGGACAGTGATAACTGCTGTTATGTGGTTTGAAGGCAATGGGGCATGGCAGTTAGCCGACAACTTATCGGTGGATGCCAACACAGATAACAATTATTATATCCGTTTGGTAAAGGGCAATTTAAGCACCAATGGAAAGACCGTATCGACTATTGGTTTTCGGAGTGATGGAGCTGCAACAAGAGTACTGGATATCTCCAATTCAATTATACAAATGAATGGTTTTAGAGTCTATTATACCGCTGTTGGTTGGGTAGCAAACGGTAATAATTTGACTGTAACAGCAGACAATTCCATTATACGAGTGACAGGTTCCACTGTAACCTCAGGACTAAGATATTTTGCAGGCCGGATAACCGATAACTACCATATCTTCGAAACTGTGTCGGGCTTGCCGGGTTTATTCCAGTATGGTATTTTCAAGTCGGTACGAATTAGCTCAGCAGGTATAACTTTCGACAACACATTCACTACTGACAGTCTGTTTTTGCTGAAGGACGGAACATATACCCTTAATGCCAATATAACCGTAAATAAACACCTGCAAACCGGCGGCGATGGCGGGACGTGTGGCGGATTGATAGAGATTACATCTAATTCCGAAACTGCTAACCGGACTTTTAATGTCGGCGACGCAGAAGTGAATGTATCGAATGTCCTGATTACGCGGGTCAATATAGCCGGAAACAATACGCCTTACGATGCCGACGAAAGTTCCGACGGCGACAATCCTGCACACCCGAGTACCGGTTGGAATTTCACGATGTCGGGTGGTAGTACAGCTACAACCTGGTACTGGATTGGCGGCACGGGCAATTGGGGTGATCCCACGCATTGGGCTACTACTTCCGGTGCATCGTTTCCTTCAAGCAATACCACCTGCCTGCCTTCACCATTGGATAACGTGATTTTCGACGCCAATTCCGGATTATCGGATAGTAAAACCGTTACCGTTGATATCGGCGCAGCCTGCAACAATATGACATGGACAGGTGACGCCGTCGACAAGCCGAATTTTACTTTGCAGGGAGATGTCAATATTTTCGGCTCGCTGATTTTGCAGAAAGGCATGAATATCTCTTCCTCCGGGCTGGGATCGATAGGGTTTATCTTCCGGGGAACAAGGGCCGACAATACAATTACAACCAACGGTGTTACATTGAATCGTCCGGTTACATTTAATTCTACCGGCGGATGGAGATTCTTGGACTATATTACATTTGTATCCTTTAATTTGCAACAGGGTCATTTGGATTTCAACGGACAAACGGTAACCGCCAATCAGATAAGAATTATTTCAACAGCTACTAATGCCAACTCTTCTTTGAATGTGGCTAATAGCAACATAACCATAAAAGCGTTATTTGAAAACCTGTCATCTTCTTTTGTGGTATCTCAGGCCAGTACTGCCAATTCGACTATCACCAGCGGGGGACATTTCCGTCCTCAGGTCAATGATGTGTTTAATAAAGTGGTTTCTATCAACGGAATTGCCATCATCAATCCAGCCACATTCAAAACACTGTCTATCACTAACGGCGTGAGCGATTTGGGTTCGATTATCGCCGATTCATTGATCTTCCAGGGCAGCGCTTTGCCTTACCTGCTTCGCGACGGAAGCACGATTACTGCCAATAAAGCATTCATCCCCAACGGAACGCCCTGCGTGCCGACCGAAATCTGGCCGGTGAATACCACTGCCGGTAGCGCTACCCTCCGCGTAGGCATCGACGGTGCAACCGTTGAGCCGGACACGTGTTTAATTAATTTTGTCCGTATCTATAATG
>BNTW01000109.1 GCA_025996895.1 Bacteroidia bacterium
GAACAAAATCGATAAGTTGTTGAATAATTTCCATCAAATATATTAATTTACTATTTTATTATGTACCATTTACTAATCACTCTCATCGTCTTTTTTCACAAACATCGCACTCAATTCATACAATAAATAGAGCGGAAAAAATACAATTGACAAAGTGAATGGATCGCTCGAAGGTGTAATCACTGCCGCTGCTACCAGCAAAATGATAATGGCATACCGGCGATATTTCTTGAAAAACGACCGTTTCAACAAACCGAACTTGGAAAACAGCCACGACAGCAACGGCATTTCAAAAATCAATCCCAAGACAAAAACCATCGTGATAAAATTATCCATATAAGACGTGAGCGTCAGTTGATTTTCGATTGTCGCGCTCAACTGATAGGTATATAAAAATTGCAACGTCATGGGGAAAACCATACCGTAGCCAATCAGACAGCCGATAAAAAACATCACCGTACCAAACAGAAACACCCAGCGCACGTTTCTCTTTTCGTTTTCGTAGAGCGCGGGGCTAACAAAACGCCAAATCTCAAACATCACATAGGGACAAGTCAAGATCAGCGCAAACCAGAACGACGTACTCATGTGCGTCAAAAATTGCGAAGCCAAATTGATGTTAATCAGCTGAATATCAGCATTTATATCGCAAAAATCCGGCAGGAAAGATACACTTTTGGTTACATCGCACATCCACCGGTAAAGGAAAAAATCGGACTTGCAAGGAGCCATAATAATATGGTCGAAAATCCACGGCATAAAACTGAAACCGATGATTGCAAAGACAAGCAATGCAATAACCGTTCGCAATAATGTCCAACGCAGTTCT
Source organism: Bacteroidia bacterium (assembly GCA_025996895.1). Taxonomy (GTDB): domain Bacteria; phylum Bacteroidota; class Bacteroidia; order Bacteroidales; family Azobacteroidaceae; genus Azobacteroides. The sequence continues at coordinate 830 of BNTW01000109.1, forward strand.
TCGAGATGATCCCAGAACGACATTTCCTCTACACCCATGCTTCCTGTTTATTTGGTATCTTCAGCTTGAATATCGTCTTCCAGCCCTTTTAAACCGTCTTTAAATCCTTTTATTCCTTTTCCGACTCCTTTCATCAGTTCAGGTATTTTCTTTCCACCGAAAACCAAAAGGACTACAACCAAAATGATAACCCATTCAAAACCACCCGGCATGCTAAGCAAAAAAGTGTGCATAATTATTTGTTTTTTAATTTATATTCCGTGCGACAAAAGTAATAAATATCTTTGATTTTTCTTACCTTTGCAGCCTAATTTTAAAATCAATTTACGAATGAGAGTTTTTGTATTTCCCGGACAGGGAGCACAGTTTGTAGGCATGGGGGCGAATTTGTATAACCATTCGCCGTTGGCAAAAGATTTATTTGAAAAAGCGAATGCAATATTGGGATTTCGGATTACGGATTTGATGTTTGAAGGCACAGACGAAGACCTTCGTCAGACAAAGGTAACCCAGCCAGCGATTTTCCTGCACTCAGTGATTTTGGCGCAGACGTTGGGCAGTGATTTCCGTCCCGAAATGGTGGCCGGCCACTCGCTCGGCGAATTTTCGGCGTTAGTGGCAGCACAAGCCCTGTCGTTTGAAGACGGATTGAAGTTGGTTTATAAACGCGCGCTGGCCATGCAAAAAGCCTGCGAGCAAAATCAGGGAACCATGGCGGCTATCCTTGCCCTGCCCGACGAAACGATTGAAACGGTTTGCAAAAACATCAACGACGTGGTTGTTCCGGCGAATTATAATTGTCCGGGACAAGTGGTGATTTCCGGCACGCTGACCGGTGTAGATACGGCCTGCGCACAATTATTGGCTGCGGGTGCGAAACGTGCCTTAAAATTGAATGTCGGCGGTGCCTTTCATTCACCGTTGATGGAGCCGGCGCGGGCGGAATTAGCGGAAGCAATCCATGCAACCCAATTTCAACAACCGGTTTGTCCGGTTTATCAGAATGTCAGCACGCAAGGCGAAACCGACCCCGAAGTAATTAAAATCAACCTGATTGCCCAGCTGACCGCACCGGTCAAATGGACACAATCGGTACAAAACATGATTGCCGGCGGCGCAACGGATTTCACCGAAGTAGGGCCGGGAAATGTGTTGCAGGGATTGATTAAGAAAATCAATGCGGAAGTAACGTTACACTGAGGTCTTTGAGTTTGAATTTTTGGATTTTCCCGCTTCCTGTCAGTGGATATTCGGTAACGAAAAAGACGTATTTCGGGATTTTGTAGCGGGCGATTTTTCCGCGACAAAATTCGCGGACTTCTTCGGGAGTAAGTGAACTGTTTTCCTGCAAAATGATAAAAGCACCGACTTCTTCGCCGTATTTTTCGGACGGAATACCCACCACTTGAATGTCTTTCACACCCGGCAGATGATACAAAAATTCTTCAATTTCGCGCGGATAAATATTTTCTCCCCCGCGAATAATCATGTCTTTGATACGTCCGGTAATCGCATAATTGCCGTTGGTGTCGCGTATGCCCAAATCGCCGGAATGCAGGAAGCCGTCTTTATCAATCGCTTCGGCCGTCGCTTCCGGATTTTTATAATACCCTTTCATTACGTTGTAGCCCCGGCAACAGACTTCACCTTGCACACCGTCGGGCAGGTGCTCGCCGGTTTCGGGATCGATGATAGCCACTTCGGTAAATTCATACGGACGTCCGACTGTTGTACAACGTACCTCGAAGGGATCGTCGATCCGTGTCTGCGTCATGCCGGGCGAGGTTTCCGTCAGACCATAGACACTGGTGATTTGAATATACATTTTTTCATTCACTTGCTTCATCAACTCAATGGGACACAGCGAGCCGGCCATAATTCCAGTACGCAAGCAAGTCAAATCAAACATCGAAAACATCGGATGATTGAGTTCGGCAATAAACATGGTCGGCACACCGTACAGAGCCGTGCAACGTTCCTTATGAATGGATGCCAAAACGGTCAGCGGGTCGAAACGTTCCACCATGACTTGTGCACAACCGTGCGTGAGGATATTCATCGTCGCCAGCACCACGCCGAAACAGTGGAAAAGCGGAACGCACACGCAAAGTTTGTCGCCGGCCGTAAATTGCATGTGTTCGCCGGTCAACAGGCCATTATTAACAATGTTGTGGTGGCTCAACATCACGCCTTTCGGGAAACCGGTCGTCCCCGAAGTATATTGCATATTCGCTACATCGTGGCAATCGACCATCGCTTTGGCCTCGTCCAACTTTTTACCGGAAACGGAACTGCCCAGCAATAGTAACTCGGCCGTATTAAACAGCCCCCGAAATTTTTCCTGTCCGATAAACACCACGTTTTTCAGGTGCGGAAACCGTTTGGTATGCAAAAAACCGCGCTGGGACGTTTTCAGTTCGGGCAGCATCGTATTCACCATGTCGACATAACTGCCGTCAAACACGCCTTCGGTAATGCAGAGAGTGTGAATATCGGCATTTTCTACCAGGTATTCCAATTCGTTTTGCTTGTAGTTCGTATTGACGGTAACAGCCACCGCGCCAATTTTAGCAGTCGCATATAAAAACGTGAGCCAATCCGGCACGTTCGTCGCCCAAATGCCAACGTGCGTTCCTCGCCGGACACCGATAGCCAACATTCCTTTTGCCATGTTATCCACGCGCGCGTTGAATTGCTTCCACGTGAAGCGCAAATCGCGGTCGGAATAGACCAAATATTCCTTGTCAGGCGTCGTTTCCGCCCAATGTTCCAGCCACCAGCCAATGGTTTTGTCCGTCAGCTCTATCATTATATCGGGGTATAAACAACGGCAACCAACTTTGCGCCCCGCTCGTCGGCCGCATGAACGTGATGCGCTACAATAGAATCATAAAAAATACTGTCGCCCTCTTCCAACCGGTATGTTTCTTGTCCGTAAGTGACTTCGACCGAACCTTCGAGGCAATACATAAATTCTTCGCCCTCGTGCGAGGAAAGCACAAATTCCGTTTCGGTTTCTTTCGGAGCCACGCGAATAATAAACGGCTCAATATGCCGTCCCGACTTGTGAGCTGCCAACGAATAATAATCAATGTGCGTGTGCGACACCGTTTGATTGGTCGAAAAACTGACGCTTTCTTTCAAGTCTTTTTTTCGGGAAATCACCGGCCCCAATGCGTCCTGATCGTCTAAAAAAGTCCCCAGACGTACGCCCAGTACGCGAGCAATCTTCACCAAGGGGGCTAATGAAGGTAAATCCTGGTCGGTTTCTATTCGCAAGATTTGCGTTGAATCCAGACCGGTGCGTTCGGCCATTTCTTCCAGTGAAATAGATTTTGCTATTCGCAAGCTATGTATCCGGCTTCCTACCATACAATTGTCATTTTGCGGACGCAAAAATAAAAATTTATTTTTAGATAAACAAGCTAATAAAAGGGAAAATCTACAAACAGTTATGCGAACTTTTTGAGAATTATTTGTTTGTAGATTTTCCCGATTAGGTGTTTTGTCATTGCTATTTCATTTCAACCATTCCTTTAATTGCGCATACCGTCCGCGAACAATACCTTCGGCATCAATCAAAATAAACGTCGGTGTGCCGGCAATGCCGTAATTGCGGAAATTGATACCGTCGAAACCTTTGAAATCGCAGAATTTGTCGGACCATGGAAGTTTTTCGGCAGTATATTCAAAAACATCTTTACTCTCGTCGGCAGCAATAGTGATTACGCGGACGTTGTTGTCGACAAGCAACTGATATTTCTGCTTCAATGCTTCCAGTTCATTGTGGCATAATCCGCAGCCGGTTTCGTAAAACATCACCAGCGCATTTTTCGGCAGAAACGAACGGTCGCCGGTTTGGATTTCCGGCGCAGTCTGACCGTTAATCGGCATCGTCAAATATTCCACGCCAAGTTCAGGCAAAAGATAATCCTTGGCGTATTTGGTGAATTGACGAATAATCGATTGTGTCAATTCGCGGCGAATGGGAACGTCAGTAACTCGGTCGAGCAAATGCCGGCTGTTGTCGAGCAAAAGCGTGTCACTCGTTTGATTGAGGTCAAACCATAAATCCATCATCAACTGCCAAAAGCCGCTCGTGTATAAATCACTGAAATTGAGTCTGTCGGAAATGTATTTTTGTTGTTCTTTACGAACATCTTCGGTAGATTGAGTAAGCGAACTGCCTGTTCCGGTCAAGCAATTCAACATTTCCAGCAAACGGCCGGCATACAGCGGGCTGTTGCGGATTTCTTTCTGCAAAGCAACATACTGATTTTCCAACCCCATTTGCTCTTGCCGAAGAGCCGGATACATCTGGTCTTTCATCTGAAACTCGTTCAATCCGGACAGAACGTATTGATATTTTTCCAGCAACTGACGCTGACGAGCCGTAATATCGTCAATAAACCGGTTTTCTTCCGATTGATCAAACGTTACTTCAATATTGTCGTAACCGCGCACTTCATTGATCGCAATCAACTTCTCACCGTTGAGTATCAGATTGATACTCTTACATTCCTTGATTGCCAGCCGTCCCACGCCGCGATAATTCGCGTATTGCGCAGGCAAAACAATCGTGGTTTTACCTGCTTCGGCCATGCGGCCGTTCAAAACAGTGTCCTGTTTCACTCCTTCCATCAAAATAACAGAATAGGACAAACCGGAACACGGTGGCAAAGTTACTTCGATGGTTTGCGCGGAAAGCGTGCAAACGATCGAAAATAAAAAAACGAAAATCGTTAATTTTCGCAACCTGTTCGTTTTCATTTTTATTTCTTTTTATTGTTTCTATTCATTTTTTGTAGGGGCAGAGTGCGCCCTGACCCTACTATCTATAAAAATGGATTAATTATCTCTACTTGCTTATCAACTAATAAACCGTGGTGCATATCTTCGGAATAAAGAATATCGCAACCCGCTTCAAGAGCGGAAGCCACAATTATACTATCAAATAGTTGAAAATCATATTTTACAATAAGTTTTTCAGCTAATTGCATAGTCGAAAACAATACGGGTTGAATGTAACACATCTCAAGTGTACAGCGACAGACAGAATTTCTTTTTTGTCAAAGTTATTCATTATTCGCTTTGAAACATTCAAATATTCAGAAATAACTTGAGAGGATACTACCGGAGAAAATCTCAAAAATGAAAAAGCTTTGTCACGTTTTTCAAGTTCAGTTTTGCTGTGGCAATATATAAGAACATTTGTATCTAATGCAATTTTAGTCATAATTGTTTGCTTCGTCTCTATCGAACTTAAAATTTGTACTATCAAAAGAATATTTGTTAAACATCGCTTTTAGTGCTTCCAGTTTCTTCTCTTTTGGATTTTTTTTGGGAAACTTAATGTTATTGTTTATCGGAAAAACCAAAATTTCAACTTCTTGCCCAAACCATTTTTCGGGTATGGGTATCAGATTATTATTTTTGCTTGGGATAATAACTTGCCTGTACATAGGATTTATTTTTCACAAAGATATAACTTTTTTCCATGCAAACCAATACATCAAAGAGCACTATTATAGACTTGCCAAGTTTTAAAAACTTGGCAAGTCTCGGAAAAATATCAAATCATTAATTCTTGATACAACGAAGGGCGAAGCCGTTTGCGCGGTTGTTACTGCTGGCAGGAAGCACGTTACCATTGGCTAATTCCAAGAGGTAGGCATTCGTACTCGTAAAGGTACTACTCCAGTAGTAGCCGCGCGAGCCCTGGTAGCGCAGCGAGCCATCGTTGTAGACCCGGAAGCCACTTGCAGGCAGAAACAATGTAGTAGTAGCACCGTCAGGTTTAACGGCCATACCCTTGACACCTTCGGTGGTGGAGCCGGATTTCTGATACCAATCCCATGTATTAGCCAATGCGATGGTGTTGCTTCCACTAGAAGTCCCGCCGCGGTACAGGATACCCCATTCGTGCTGGGAAGGAAGACGCCAGCCTGTTCCGCTCGACCCGCCGGCTGTACTCGTAGGATTGGCAGGAGGATAAAAAGTACTGTAAGTCAATCCGTTATCCATAATATGCTGGCAGGGATCGTTGTAAGGAGTTGCAGTCTGACGCCACAGCTGATCAGCATCCACTTGAGTACCGACATACCAGTTATAATTAGTAGTCGCATTTGTTCCAATAAACTTACCGTAATAATCGGTAGGATCGGTACGGGATACCTGCTGAAAAGGATATTTATCACTTGCACCTAAAACATTACCGTTTTCATAAACAGGAGGATATGTAGTATTCCAAGCAATAAAGTTGTCGGTCGCAGCGCCCCCTGTACTTCCGGGCTGAATCAAACTTCTATCCTGGTGGCCGTCGGCAATACGGCCCCACTGAAACAAGTCACCGTAAAGATTCCCTTCGCCGCTCACCATAGTATGCAATCCGCCAGTGCCATTGACAGCACCGAATGTAACGGTCGCGTTCTGTTGAGCCGAAATCGTCTGCAAACTCGCCCCCAGATTAAAGCACATAAAGCTAATCCACTCACCATTTAAATCCTTGGCACCGCAACCCACAGCCACTTCGGCAATATTACTGATTACGGAATCGTTGGTCAGATTTTTGGCCACGCAATAATAACGGTAAAAACCATTCTTGGAAGCAA
>BNTW01000110.1 GCA_025996895.1 Bacteroidia bacterium
GAGGTATAGCATGAAAACCTCAAGCATAAAGTTGCGTTTGCTTTTATTTATTTTTACTTTTGCACTTGATAGTGCTGTTAATACAATCTCTGTATATCGGACATAAATCGCAGGGGTCATATCGAAAGCTTCTGATGGTGAACCAATGCTTGAAAGGTACTAATTCCTGCGGTTTTTTCCAAATATTTCTAAACTTATTTTACTGTTATTCAGCAATTTATCTGTTTTTTGAACGAACTATTGCATATTGATAAAAACTTAAAATTATATTTTTTACAAATATAGGCAATTTTTTCACAGATTCAAATCATCAAAAATACCTCACTCATTTTTAAAATAAAATTACTACCTTTGTAGAAATCTTATTGTTGAATAAAAATGAAAGCAAAATCACTTATTGTTGCATTAGCATTAATAGCAGGAGTTTGTTTGTTGCAGGCAAATCCGGTAGAAGAGGTCAAGTTGGAAAAGGATTTGACGTATAACGAACACACGTTGGCGGATACCTATCCGTATAAAAACGGAACGCGGGAGTTTCAGTGGGATAAAATTAAGGAAAAATTGACTCAGACCGACCGTATGCGTGCTGAAAATCAGGGGACTTGGGGTGTTTTGCAAAATAAATCCAATGTGCACGGGCGGCCGGCAGCAACCAAAGAGCACAATATTAATGAGTATCATATCACGACCGACAAATACGATGTGGAAAGTTCTCAAGCTATTCCGCTCTATCTGGCAAGCGATATAAATACACCGGAACGATACGCTTACGACGGCTCGTTGATTAAAATTTCCGGTACACAAGACCAATATACTATCGCCAAAGTAATTGGTATGGAGGAAGATACGGAATATTTGATACCGACAAAATACATTCATTTGATTACTTCAACACCGCAATTTCAACAGGTGGTTGTGGTAGATAGGGAAAATCAAAATATTTCTACCTACGAAAAAGTGGGCGACACGTGGAAAGTGCGGAGTATGAATCCCTGCACGACCGGTGCGCACAATCCGCCGTTGCAAAAGCCGACCCCGCTGGGCGTGTTTGTCCTGCAAATGAAAGAGGAAAAAATGCCGTATTATGAAGACGGAACGACCAATATCGCCGGCTACGCGCCTTGGGCAAACCGTTTTTGCGAAGGGGCTTACATACACGGCGTTCCGGTGAATTTACCGCATAAGGACATTATTGAATTTTCGCCGACTTTGGGCACTATTCCGCGCTCGCATATGTGCGTACGCAATGCCGCTTCGCACTCAAAATTTATATACGATAACTTTCCGGTCGATGAAAGTTTAATTTATGTGATTGAATAGCAGAATTATGCACAAACTAACCTTCTTTATTTCTTTTTTGTCCGTGATTTTGGCGGGAACACTCAACGAATGGGTACAACCGTCCGAAACACAGCAGTTGTATGAAGAACTAAACTTGCAGGGAAAAGTCTGTTATCAGGCTTTTAATCAAGCAATTACCGGTTATCGTAAAATTGACGTGAAAAAACCGGTATTGACGATTATTGATTTTAGTAAAGCATCGACGGAAGAGCGGTTTTTCGTGATTGATTTGGAAAAAAAGACGGTTTTGTTTCACTCCTTTGTCGCTCACGGCAAAAAAAGCGGGGAAAATTATACTACTTCTTTTTCTAATGTTTTCGGCTCTAATCAGAGTTCGTTGGGATTTTTTCTGACGGAACAAACCTATCAGGGGAAAAATGGTTTGTCGTTGGTTATAAATGGTTTGGAGAAAGGCATCAACGACAATGCCAAGGCGCGCTCCGTAGTCATTCACGGTGCGGACTACTGCAATCCCCAACTTGCTAAATCGATGGGACGCTTGGGGCGGAGTTTCGGTTGTCCGGCTTTACCACGCGATGTTGCCAAATCAGTTATCGAAACCATCAAAGACGGCTCGCTGATTTATGCCTATTCAGAAACGTACAACCACGAATATGTCAAAAACAGTCCTTTCCTTTGCAACAATTAATTTCAAAAATATGAAAAACGCTATTTTTCTTTTTACATTTATTTGTATGATGATTTCTTGTACGCAACAGCAGAAAAAGCCGGTCATTTCCGATTCAGCAGTGAAACAAGTCATTGCGACGCTCACTGAAAAAGAGACGCCCTCTCCCACTCTTTTAGAAAAAGGCGTCAAACAGGTCGCCAGCTTGTGGCAGGAAACAGACGGAACAGAAGCGGATTTTATCCGGTTTTGCACCGAAAATTATATCGCCGACCCGGCGCAAAAAGAACAAGTTTTTTTGAAAGTAAGTGATTATCTGGAAGCGATTTACGGCAACTATAATGAGATGACACTTCAACTTCAGCGGAAAGTGCAGGAAGACACCGGCGAACTGCTTCCGGTTGATGAACTGTTTGTGGCCTATAATCCAAGTACGCACTTGGACGATGATTTGTATGCAAATAAATTGGCGTTTTTGATTGCATTGAATTTTCCTAAATTGGCGTTGGAAGAAAAAGAAGCGTTAGGCAACGATCGCTTGGCATGGGCGTATGCACGTTTAGGCGACCGTTTCACGTCCCGCATTCCTTCCGAAATATTGCAAGCCTATGCAACAGCCAACAGCGACGCCGATGTATATATTTCGCATTATAATATTTATGCAGGGCATTTGTTGGATCAATCCGGAAAAAAGATTTTTCCTGAAGATATGATTTTGCTGTCGCACTGGAACTTACGCGACGAAATTAAAGCGGATTATAATAAAGGGCAAATCGGTTTAGACAAACAGCAAACGATTTACGAAGTCATGAAACGGATTATCGCGCAGGAAATTCCGCAGGAAGTAATCAATTCAGGTACGTATGATTGGAATCCGTTCAACAATACGGTGTATCAAGGTGATAGAAAAGTGTCCTTTACGGAAGAGCAAAACATTCGCTATCAGAAGTTTATCAACAATTTTAAAGCGTTACAGGCGATGGATGCTTATACCGGAACTACTTACATTGACCGTAACTTTTCGGACGACATGGAAGTTTCGGTCGCAGACGCCGAATCCCTCTTTAAGTCCTATCTCTCCTCTCCGGAATTGCAAAAAATCGGGAAAATGGTGTCTGAACGCTTAGGCCGTTCGCTGGAAGCCTTTGATATTTGGTACGACGGTTTTAAGTTACGCAGTAATCTGGATGAGGAAAAATTGAGTGCGCAGACGCGTGCATTGTATCCGAATGCCGAAACAATGGAAAAACAGTTGCCGAATATTTTGACGAAATTGGGATTTTCAAAAGAACGTGCCGCTTATTTGGCAGATAAAATCGAAGTTGATGCCGCTCGCGGCTCGGGGCATGCTTGGGGCGCGTCTATGAAAGGGCAAAAATCGCATTTGCGCACGCGTATTCCGGCAGAAGGAATGGACTACAAAGGCTACAACATTGCTATTCATGAGTTTGGGCATAATGTAGAGCAGACGCTTTCGCTCTACGATGTTGATTATTACACATTACAGGGTGTTCCGAATACGGCTTTTACCGAAGCGTTGGCGTTTGTTTTTCAGAAACGTGATTTGGATTTGCTGGGCATTCCGAACAATAATCCGGAAAAAGACCAGTTAGACGCTTTGGACAAAGCGTGGCAGTTATACGAAATTGCCGGAGTATCGATGTTGGATATTGCCGTATGGAAATGGCTGTATGCTAATCCGAATGCAACGGCCGGGCAATTGAAAGAAGCCGTAATCCGCTTATCGAAAGAAATTTGGAACGAATATTTTTCGCCTGTTTTTGGCATTAAGGACGAGCCGATACTCGCAATTTATTCGCACATGATTAGTTATCCGCTCTATTTGTCTGCTTACACTTTCGGACAAATCATTGAATATCAGTTGGAACAGCATTTGAAAGGCAAAGATTTTGCCGGCGAGGTCGATCGCATTTTCCGTTTGGGACGACTAACGCCCAATCAGTGGATTTTGCAGGCTACCGGCAAACCGTTGTCGGTCGAGCCGCTGCTGAAACAAATGAAACTCTACACATTGGCATTTTCGCAAAAAAAATAATTCAGGCAATTCCGAATCGGGTAGGAGAAACGGGATTATTTCCCGTTTCGACCTCCCACACCACCGTGCGTACCGTTCGGTACACGGCGGTTCTTTAATTTACAGGGGCTACTTTGGAATAATAATCGGTAAAGAAAATGTAGCCTGCTCGTTTCAACCGCTCGTTGGAAATAGAGGTACTTAGGGAGCGTCCGTAAATAATTTTCACGTTTTATTAGGTTTTATGACATAATTCCACTCGCCATGGAACTTATATTTTTTAAGATTAATTGCATTTAACTCTTCATCGCTTATTGCAAAAACCGACATAAACTGCCCCCCTCCACCGATTTAAACTGCCCCCCTCACCGGAACAAACTGACCCGGTACAAAATGGCTAACCTTAGACTTTGTTCCCTGTTATTTTTTTGCTTTTTTTATCTTCGAGAAGATCGGATTTTTTCTCACAGTATAAATGGCAAATAAAAAAATTGAGATGCACAAAATTAAATTAATCATTCGGCTTCATGGACAAGGCAATGGGTCACGAAGCATTAGCAGTAAAGTTTCCCTGTCAAGAAACACGGTAAAAAAGTATTTGGACATTTTCCGGGGTTCCGGGATGTCTTATGAAGCGTTTTTCCGGTTGAGTGATAAAGAAGTGGCACAGATGTTCTTCGTTTCGGAGAATAAATATGCCAAGAGCGAACGTCAGGTAGCGTTGGAAAAGCTACTTCCTGATATGTGTAAACGACTTAAACGCAAGGGCGTAACCAGGGAAGATCTGTACAAGGAATATCGGACAGATCATCCGCAAGGTTACAGTATCTCTCGTTTTAACGCTTTGATTAACCGGTATTTGGATGAAAAACGTCCGATTATGCACATCGAGCACAAAGCGGGCGACAAGCTGTATGTGGACTTTACCGGTCATCGACTTTACTTGAGGGATAAAGCGTGTAATCAACATCCTGTAGAAGTCTTAGTTGCGATTTTAGGCTGCAGTCAGTTAACGTATGTGGAAGCGGTAGCCAGCCAAAAGAAAGAAGATTTTATCAAGGCTTGTGAAAATGCACTTCGTTACTTTGGTGGCGTTCCCCAGGCGATAGTTCCGGATAATCTGAAAGCAGCCGTTACCAGGGGAAATAAGTACGAAGCCCTGGTTAATCCTGATTTTATGGCATTTGCGGAGCATTACGGGACAACGATACTTCCGGCAAGAGTGTATAAACCCAAAGACAAGTCGTTGGTAGAAGGGGCCGAAAAACTGATTTACAGGAGCATCTTTGCCAAATTGCAAGACCGGGAGTTCTATGATCTTGCAACGCTCAATCAACCCATCAGAGGAGCACTGGAAAGTCATAACAGTAGACCGCTCTACAAAAAAGATTACTCTCGTCGTGATCAGTTTGAAGAGATAGAGCAAGAGATGTTGCAGCCCCTGAATCCGCTTGGCTTTGAGCTGAAGAGGCAAATCATTGTTTCGGTCATGAAGACCGGTTATATCCGTTTAGCGGTTGATGAGCATTACTACAGTGTTCCCTATAAGTACATTGGAAAGAAAGTAAAAGTGTTGTACACGTCTCAAAATGTAGAGATATATTATCAATACGAACTCATTGCCACCCATCTGCGGGCAGTTGATAAATATCAATACACGACCCAAAAGGAACATTTAGCTTCACAGCATCAATATCTCTCCGATTGGTCTGCGGATTACTTTTTGAAGTTAGCCCTGGATATACACGAATCTGTGGCAAAGTATATCAATACCCTGCTGCGTACCAATATGTATCCGGAGAAAGCCTATAAGGCTTGCAGTGGCATTTTGCACTTTCATAAGCAGGTGGGTAGCGAGCGGCTTATCAATGCCTGTCGATTGGCAGACAGCCTGAAACAATACAGCTATCTGACGATCGAAGGGATACTTAAAAGTGGCGAAGATGTTCTCTTTAGAGAAGATGCGCCAAATGCGTCTTAATGGTATGTATGAAGCCTTTAAGAGCAATTTGGAGTCTTCCATCAAAGAGAGTTTAACTCCCGATCAATTAGTTGCTTATTTAGTGAACAATGAGTGGGACAACCGGCGCAATGCCAGTATTGCCCGTTTGATCAAACAGGCAGCCTTCCGTTATCAAGCCTCCATAGAAGCATTGGATTACTCGGTAGAAAGAGGGTTGGATAAGAATCAGGTGCACCGTTTAGCCTCTTTGGACTTTATCAAAGAAAAGAAAGACCTTTTCATCACCGGAAGTACCGGAACAGGAAAAAGTTACCTGGCTACTGCTTTGGGTTATCATGCCTGTCAAAACGGCTATAAAGTGATGTATGTCTCGACTTCAAAGCTTTTAGGACAACTGAGGATTGCTAAAACAAAAGGAACGATTTTGCACATCGCCTCGTATGTGCGGGCTTCTACCATTACTATTTCCATTGTTCATTTTTTATCGGTTTATTTCACGGGGGAGCAAAGATAAACCGATTATTTCAGCTTGCTGTCAAGTAAATAAACTGTGGAAGCATCAGGCAGCGAGTGTCACAGGAAGGAGCCAAAATTAACGATTAAACGCCACTATTTCTACAAACGTGGAGTTTATTTTTCGTTTTTTCCTGCCCGTATCTTTCTATAATTTCTTCCCCGTTTAGCTTCAATGCCATCGAAGCCTAATGAGTATTCGATTTCAGGCGCAAAGGTATTTCCGTGTTCTTCACGCCGTCGCAAGGTCAAGCCCTGCGGGTTTGTCAAAAAATCTTCCTCTTTCCCTTCTTTTATCTATCCGGGCGAGCGTATTTATTCGCCAAAACCTTGCGTCGGCTGAACACTACCTTTTTTAAGCCCCTGAAACTCGAATACTCCTCACCGGCTCCGATACGGCATAGCGTTAAAAAAAAAGTCAGAAATTATGATACGGGCAGAAAAAAATATGAAACATCGAACCTCCTACCTTCCAATTAGCATAGGTTGGGTTTTGAAAATAGCCTTTGCAGCAGCTGGTTTTGCTCTGTGGGGCTGGGCTTTCGTGGTGGTGATAGCAGGGCTTTACATCGGGTTCAAGTTCCTCAAAGGGCTTCTTTCCTGCCTTCTATCGCTTCTTATTATTGCGGTGATAATCACGCTTTTAGTAGTAATAATCATTCTTTTAATCATTTAAAACAGGCAGAAATATGAAAACGAAAATCATTCAGATTTTTACGGCTTTGGTGGAATTGGAAGCCAAAGGATGCCACGCTGTCTTTTTCGAGTACGGTAACGGCTTGTTCCGGGTACGGATTTTTAACCCACATTGCGTATCAACCGCTGCTAACCGACTGATTTTCAGAAGGCATACTTTCCGGAGGTCTCTCCGGGTGCCACACAAATTTTCTTCTTTTGCAAGGCATTGCATTTATCTTTAGCGCC
>BNTW01000111.1 GCA_025996895.1 Bacteroidia bacterium
GAAATGCCGTATTTTAGCGGCAAGTGCAATCGTTGGATTCTCGGAAAAAGAGAAACGGAAAAGCGATACCAATTTTTCAATCATCGTGCGCCGTTTGTCCAACACATTGAGAGAAAAGGGCTGTAAGGATGAGTGCCCCAAACCATGGGAACAAAACGCCGATAAACTCGCGGAGTGCAAGCGTTTGTTTTGTTCATTCGCCAACGAAGCAACTGAATGTAAGGGAGATAAATACACCGCTACGGTTAATCTCAACAAATCTCCACGCTTTGCGGTGCAGTATTTCAGGCATTTGCTCTATACCTATTTTCATGGTAAAGTTGCCGCTGTATCTTATAATTTTGTGGACGGTATAGAAATTTGGATTAAAGCACAACAGCAAAAAGACATAACGCAGTTTCATAAATATTCCATCAATCCGCAACACGCCCGTGTAACTCACGGATTTGAATTGCTTGTAACTTATGAAGGCATTTCTACGGTTTACAATACGCCGGTATCGAAACTTTCCAACATACAACCCGAATTATTTTCATTGGTTATTGTCGGCGGACAACTTGCTAAATACAGCAGACTTACATCCGAACAGAAAAATCAAATAGACAAAACCTATCCCGTATTAAGTCATTCGCTTGCCAAAACATTGGAATTACCCGAAAGGCGGGAACTTAATCCCAACAAATATCTGAGTACTTACAAACAAATTTCAACCTTTTGTAACGATTATTTGTTTACGTCTGATTTCCAAACAGTCCTGAATATAGACACAAGCGGTTTTATTCCCGTTCCGGAAGATGTAATACTCAATACTTCCAAAAACTCAAACGCGCTTATATTCGGCAATAACAGGCAAGACATTGCGCCATTCAACGGATTGAAGAATGGACCGTATCAAGCCCCGTCAGTTCCAAATAACAATGTTCGCTTTTTCTTCATTTATCAACAAAAGGACACCACACACGCAACCGCTCTGTTCAATATATTTACCAATGGTTTAACATATACGGACAGGAACACAGGAGAGATAAAAACAAGTTTCCCCAATCTTGCCAACTACATAAAACAGCCATTTCATACCGACAAAGGTGGAAGTATAACATTTGCAAACCTTGATACAGCCGTTCAGGAAGTGAAACAAGCGCTATCGCAAAAGCAATGGATTAATGGTTGTACTTATGTGGCAATCTATCTCAGCCCCATAAAGAAAGACGATACCGACAATCCGAATCACCAAATTTACTACCAAATAAAAGAAACCTTGCTCGACAAAGGCATAACATCACAAGTCATTTATAAGGAACGCTATAACGACCAATATTTTTCATTCCATTTGCCAAATATTGCCATTGCTTTACTCGCCAAACTTGGCGGCATACCGTGGCGGTTGCAAAGTACAAAAAAAGATGATTTGATTGTTGGCGTGGGTGCTTTCCGTTCCTATTCCATCGGTAAACGATATATCGGCAGTGCATTTTGTTTCAGCAAAGAAGGTGTTTTTCAAAACTTCGACTGCTATCGCGACAACGACCTCAACCAATTAGTGGCAGGTATTCGCAAAGCATTAATGCACTACGTTGTGGAACACGACAAAGCCGAACGCCTGATAATCCACTACTACAAAACGATGAGCAAGAAAGAATCGCAGCCCATTGTTGATATGCTTCATAGGTTGGGGTTGAACATTCCTGTTATCATTGTTACAATCAACAAAACAGAAACGCAGGATATTGTGGCTTTCAACACTCAAGTTGCCGACTTGATGCCCACAAGTGGAACCATCGTAAAGGTAGGATATAATCAATTTCTGTTATACAACAGCGCTAAATACGATGAAACATTTGCCATCGGAAAAGGCAAAAAAGATTATCCGTTCCCAATTAAAGTGAAGGTAAACACAACAGGACAAGCTGCAAAACTTGAAATGCCGATTGTTTGTGAATTGTTAGACCAAGTGTATCAGTTTTCACGTATGTATTGGAAGTCGGTAAAGCAACAGAATTTGCCGATAACAATCAAGTATCCTGAAATGGTTGCAGAGATTGTGCCGCACTTTTCGGATGCTGAGTTGCCGGTGTTTGGGAAGAGTAATTTGTGGTTTTTGTAATTCTTTAGATGGATAACTCTGGATAACTAAAATAATTGTACCTTTGTAGCCACATATTTATAGAATTAATGTATTTATAAAAATAAAATGGAACAGATTAAAAAACAATTGAAAAGTGTATCTTTTTTAGCATTACTGATTATTTTAATTATCAGTGGTTGTAAAAACACAAATAACAATGCTAAAGTTGGAGATGATGTTGTATTTGCAGACAGTACAATTAAAGTAGGGTATATTTCATATCCTCCGGGATTTATAATTGATCCTAACACTAAAGAAAAATCAGGTATCTTCAATGATGTTTTAGTTGAAATTGCAAAACGCAACAATTTAACTATTAATTACAAGGAAGAAGTGACTTGGGCTACGATGATTGAAGCTATAAGCACAAACAGAGTAGATTTAATTGCAAATCCTGTTTGGGCAACACCTGAAAGAAAAGCTGTTGCTGATTTTAGTATCCCAATTTATTTCAGCCCTATTGGAATATATGTAAGAGCGGATGACAATCGTTTCGATACAGATATTAGTAAATTAAATGACCCGAAGGTGCGAATTGCGGCAGTGGATGGGGAAATAAATTATTCTATCGGTAAGTTTGATTTTCCATTAGCAGAAGTAAAACCCTTTCCAAACAATATTGATGTGGCACAATTATATCTTGAAATTCAAGCGAAAAGGAAAGATGTAACATTTGCCGAACCAATGTTTGCATACGATTATATGCAAAAGAATCCGGGAAAAATAAAAAATATTGGAGAGAAAGCTCCAATCAGAAATTATCCCAATGGCTATATGTATAAAAAAGGAAATTCAAAAACAGGAGATTTTTTGAATACAGAAATAGAAAAATTGCTTAAAGATGGAACAATAGATAAGATTATCGGAAAATATCTTCCATTTGAAGGTGCTGTTATTAGCGCAACCGATTCATTGGCTATCGAAAGACAATAACAAATTAGCGAACATGAATATATTTGAAATCTTTGTCACTTATAAAGATGGATTTTTACAAGGCTTAGGAGTTACTCTTGAGCTTTGTTTGTTGGTTTGGAGTATTGGCATCATCGGAGGTGCAATTGTCGGGATTCTAAGTGCACAATATAATGCGTCCTTTGGATTAATTGCAAAAATATTTTCGACTCTAATTTCCGGCGTTCCTGTAATTGTTCTGTTGTATTGGTTATATTATCCTATGCAACAACAGTTTGAAATTGATATTCCGCCATTTAATATTGCTGTTTTTGCTTTGGCATTTGTTAATATTTTCATGGTTGCCGACTTGGTAAAAAATGCGATTAAAGACCTTCCAAATCAGTATTTGTTATCTGCGAAAGTTTCAGGATTAAGAGGAAAGACGATACTACTGAAAATTCAAATTCCTTTAATATTCAAACAACTGATTGGTCCAATTTTATTGGTTCAAATTACGATGTTGCATAGTTCCATCTTTGCCAGTTTGATAAATGTAGATGATATTTTCAGACAGATACAAAGAATAAATGCGATGGTATATAAACCGATTGAGCTATATACTGCCTTAGCTATATTTTTCATAGTGATTACTGTCCCATTAACTTTGTTAGCTCAATATCTGAAAAAGAAATATGCAAAAGATTATTCTGAAAGATAATTATATGTTAGAAGGAAAAAATATATATAAGCAAATAAACGGTTCAGAGATATTAAATAATATCAGTCTGAATGTTGTGCCGTCAAAAATTTCTTGCCTGATAGGTCCTTCCGGGAGTGGTAAAAGTACTATTATAAACTGTTTGTCATTACTTACTCCTCCATCGAAGGGAGTAGTTACTCTTAATGGACAAGACTTTTCATTTGAAAATGAAAAAAGTAGCTATTCCATATTCCCTTATCCATTAGTGACTGTTGTTTTCCAAGGTTTGTTTTTATTTCCACACATGACCAATGAGAAAAACATTCTTCTCCCATTACAGGAACATAATAAGGATTTGTCTAATTTTGATATTTTGGTTGATCGACTAAAAATACGAGAAGTCCTGAATAAATACCCGAATGAATGTTCCGGTGGAGAAAAGCAGCGTGTTGCATTGGCTCGACAAATTCTATTAGAACCTCAATATTTGTTATTAGACGAGGTTACATCGGCGTTGGATTTGGAAACTGTTAATACGGTGGCTGAAATATTGGTGGAGATGCGGAACAAAGGCGTTGGTATCTTATTAGCCACACACATGATTAATTTAGCGAAGACAATCGGCAATGATTTTTATTTTATAGATAAAGGGATTATGATTGAATCCGGGAATATAAGCCGGTTGAATACTCCTGAAACAGAGCGATTAAATAAATTTTTACAAATATACATTTAGAAAATTCATGGCAGGTAAAAATATTGATGTAAAAGAAAAATTCTTTTTTGCTGATGGCGATTCGGCGTATTACGATGATACGATTGAACTGACAGTTCCGTATTATCGGCTTATACACAAAACAATGATTGATATATTGCACCATCATTTTAAAGCTCAGTATGGTGGCGAATATAAAACAATAAAAGGTATTATCTTAGATGTTGGAGCCGGAACTGGAACTGAATCTATTTCTGCCATGAATGAATTTCCTAATATGCACACATTGGCTGTTGATTTGTGTGAGCCAATGAAAGCCCTTTATGAACAAAATTATCAAAAACAATTTGGCGATAACGAGGAAAAACAATTCAAATATATCGTAGAAGATATAATGGTGGTTTCCAATAATGATGAAGGGATTCAATCCTATTACAAATCAGTGGGTCAAAAAGCTTGTAAAGTAGCAATGTCCGCTTATTGCATACACCATTTTACATTTGAAGAGAAAAAAGCCATTTATCAAAAAATGTTTGACATGCTGGAGCCGGGCGGAGTTCTTATCAATATGGATTTATTCACTTATGAAAGTGATGTAATTCGATTAGATGCCCACCGTTTTGACATAGATTTTATTATAGATGAATTTGATAATCCCAACTTTGAGAATAGTAGAAAAATACCTCAAGAACAGCGGGAAATATTAAAGCACAAATGGGTAAACCACATGGAAACTGCTCATTTCTTAGAGCCTGTTGAGCAACATCTTCGTTTACTTAGAGAAATTGGATTTGAAGATGTTGAGTGTGTTTTGAAATATTGGCAACAAGGAGTTATTAGGGCTACAAAATCAATAGAATAAAATGAATAATATTCCACCATTAGATTATCGAGAATTTCTCGTAAGTAGGAAAAGAGTTATATTAGAAAAGATTAACAACAATACTTCTGAAGATGATTTCCTTTTATTCCCTGTTAGAGAAAGAGAGGGGAACGAAAGCATTAATGTTGATAAAATAAAAGGATGGCAAAATAAATTAGGAATTTTGGGCGGAGGGATATCTTTATTGTCAAATGCTGAAAATGGGCCACTTTTACTTTATTCTAATGAAGTAGCGAGAAAATATAAAATTATAAATAGAAATTTTGAATACATACCAACGCCGTATCTCAATTACGATCAAGCCCATTTGGAGCTGATTGATTTATGTTTTTTTGTCTCAAGAACTACTCCACACCCTGAATTTGTGAAAAATATTAGTCGAAATGGTAAAAGTGATTTTGAATACCCATTCCAATTTTCTTTAAGGGAGAAATATGAAATATTGCATTGTTCGGCAGGTGAAATTTTGTTTTTCGTTCTATTATGGCGATATACACTTTCTCTGATTAATAAATATGGAATAGAAGCACCGTATAATGTTAATGATCATGACAGTATTACAGAAAAACATCACATATCAGAATTATGGATAAACATAGTTGAAAAAGATGGAATTGCCAAACAACTAATAGAATGGACAAATTCAAACGAAAAGACAAAATTATTAGTAAATGATGCAGAAGACTGTTTTGTTAAAAGGATAGAAAATAATTCTATAACCGCTATATTAGAAGAAGAACTCGGTTTAAATGAAAAGCACAATAAAGAAGAATTTGAAAAATATGTGAGGTATCTTGACTGTACAGAAATCAATACAGATAACAAGGGTTTTGGATCCAATCTATTGAAAATATTTATTAAGAAAATAGATCCTATACCGGAAAGTTTTACTCTCGCAAAGTTATTGGAAAAAATTCATGACAAAGCTCGCTTTCCTATACTACCATACTATTTTTTGCAATATTATGATAATGGGAAAGCATTAAAAGACCATATTGTATTTCCTAATTGGTACTCTTTTGATAAGGAGACAATGTATAAATATCAAGCAAAAAAAGATGTTAAAGAATTTTCTAACGAACCTGCTGTAATACATGCTCTTTATACCATCAAGCCCGTCTGGGTTCAAGAAGAAGATGAAAATATATGGTACACAAAAAGCAATACAACGAATGATGACGAATGTAACAGCAAATTTTCTCATTATTTAAGCGAATTGTATGCATTCTTTTCGTCTTTAACCCGCCCGATAGTTGATGGTGAATATTATGCAAGGGAATATGAAAAGCGGCAAAAAAACATAGAAAAACAAGCACTTCGCGCTGGCATTTCCCAAGTTATGGCAAGAAATATGAGTCATAATATTGGCAGCCACGTTTTAAACAACTTGACTGATGACAAAGCATTATCCAGAATGGATCCGTGTAATAGCACTCAACCATATAAGTCTGACGAAAAATGTGATTCATGTATAATTCAACAATTAGCTATTTTCAATAATTATATAAAATGCCGAATGGATTACTTGAGTGATATTACTTTTGGTACTCCAGTTATGCAAACGAACAAATTTGTATATAACGAACTATACAAAGATTTTGATAAGGTGCGATTGATGTTGAACCATATATCTGGGCTGTCGGAAAATTTTCAATTCAAAATAGAATTTAAGTTTGAAGGAGAGACAATAACTTCAAAAAATGATTTTGCGGTTGCATTACCTAACGACTTATTGGGTTGTCAGGCATTTTACAACATAATTGAAAATGTCATTCGTAATACTGCCAAACATAATCAGAAAAAAGAGGGAGTAACAATCTTCACTATAAATTTCAAAGAGATTTCTAATGATACAAATATAGACGATAAAGAAAGTTATTATGAAGTAGAAATATACGACAGTATTCCAGTCGATAATATTAAGGAACTTGTAATAAGTCAAAATGAAAAAATTAATGATAGTGTTTTGATAGATAACGAGTTAAGACCTTCTTCTTTGGGATTATTGGAAATGAAAGCATCAGCAAGCTATTTGAGAAAAATGGATATTGAAAATGTTGAACCAAAAATATTTTAC
>BNTW01000112.1 GCA_025996895.1 Bacteroidia bacterium
AAACGCCGCAAATTATTCCGTTGGAAATCAAGACGCAGGTTTCAGGCAATCGATTGACATTGACTTTTGCAGGGTTAGAGAATTTCTCGTCGAAAGTGGAATTGAAAGACACGAAAGCCGGCATAACCATGGAGTTGAATGCTTCCGACAACGAATATTCGTTTATCAACCGCGAAGGCGACCAGAAAAACCGCTTCTTTTTAGTGCTCAGCGATTTCACCGGTATCGACCGGCCGTCGCCTAATTTGATTTCGGTGTTTGCTAATGATAAACGGATTCATGTCAATGCTTCGGCGTTAGATCCTGTCCGGTCGGTGAAAATCTACAATTCGGTAGGTCAATTGGTCGAAACCAATGAAAAGCTATCGGCGATCTCGTTTGAAAGTCGATACCTAACTGGAAAAGGCATTTATATTGTCCAAGTGAAAACACAACATAATGCGACTGTTACGAAAAAAGTAATTATCTATTAAAGTAAGATTATGAAAAGAAAAATCAGCTGTATATTCCTGTCACTGATAACTATCGGTGTTTTCGCGCCGAAGATGTATGCGCAAGATACTTATCAAGATTATAATACTCCCCGTTTGGACGAGAGTTTTGGGGAGATAGATAATATCAGCAACTATGGTCAGTTGAATGCATCTTCCCCGCTCACGCTTTATGATATGTTTACCTCGCAAGAGGATCGTCTGGGGCCTCCCTTTAATGAAACAAATGATTGGGACAACGCTTACGCTCTCGGAGAAGTAGCCCCCATAAAAGATAACTTGTCTTTTATGGGGCTATGTGTTGTGATTTATGCTTTATTCTTGCTCTTGAATCGGGTCGCCAAAATAAACCGGTTACCTAATGAAACGGCTTGAGGAACATTTTTATAAAATGTTTGTGTAACAATATTAGTGATTGTTGTTGTTCTTCGTAGCACGGTATCCGTTTTAGCTATCGGACTGTTTGGTAATCCTTCCGGATAATAAGTAAAAATACTTTTTCCTGCCCCCGTAGTAGTGCCTTCATATTTATGCAACGGATTAATGCTGTCTGCATAGGCATTGTCCAGATAGTAATATGGCCAGCGGACACGTCCCAAGGCAGAATTTAAATTTTTCTGATTATTTTTATAAGGCCAGTTTTCTTTCAAATCGCCCGGATAAACTTCATATCCAAAGCCGAATCCGGCGGTGAAAGGCACTTTGTAAGTGTTTATAGAATTTGTCCATTTTTGAATCAATTCGGCTTCGCTGTCTTGCCGAACGGTATTGATGGCTATCGGATCGGCATACTTCATGTAAGCATTGGGTTTTCCGCCGAACGAGAAATCGCCTGCATACATTTCTTTCAGGGGTGCCGACATCGAATAATAACGGTTGCGGGAAGCATAATTCGGATAATAGTTATTCCCATCGTCCGTATTAATCAAATTAGCCGTATTGGTGAAAGTAGAATCTACGTTGAAAGTTCCGAAATTCATTTCTACAAAAGCCCTCACATATTCCAGATGCTGGAGTTGAGCGACTTCGCCACCGAACTGGAAAGTAATATCGTTACATTTGGGCGTAGCCTCAAAACCATCATCTTTGGGAAGACTGTCGGTTCCAACAACATAAGCACCTTTTAATGTCGGATAATAGGAAGCGTCGCCGGGAATAACCACATTGGTACAAGCCATCGGCACACCACCCTGGGCATAGCGGTTGTTCAGACTGTCGGTGATATACCAATTCGCATCGTTGTTCCAATTAACACTGTCTCTGGGTACAGTCAAATTCTTGCCCGGTGCCCACACGCTGAAATCAGAAATAAAACGAATATCAAAGGTTTGAAGTCGTCCGCAACCGACCCCATTATCTACTAATACCGCACAGGTTATTTTATTCTTTCCTTTTCGGAAATCACTCATATTTGGCCGTATTCGTTGAGGATTAAACGCAATGGTATCCTTACCACTTGCATCCAGTATCCAAAAAGCTAAAGTATCCGCATTAGCTATTCCATCTTGAAAAACGGTACAAGTGATTGCCGTACTTGCCGGATATTTTATAGGAATCCGGACAGAGTCGGCACTGTAACAAAGACGATATACATAGCCGGCATTCAAAGAATCCCGGCCAAAACCGATTTCATCGCCGCCGCCTACTTCCATTGTATAGCTGATGGAATCACTGCAATGGGCTATTTTGGCAATGTAAGTAGTTTTTCGGGTAGGATATACCGTAATAGTGTCTCCTGTTAGTTGATTTCCATTTGCATCAAGCAACTGTGCTTCCGTGCCCCCATCCGGACGATAATACCAAGTCAACTTACTCGCAATATCTGCCGTAAGGTTGGCTATTTTGAGACCTGCTTGCGTTCCTGCACAAATATCACCTGCAGGAGGATTCACAACCAAATCCGGCTTTTGACTGGGAGAAAATACATAATAGGAAAATGTTGAACACTCATCGCCGCCGCCGGCATATATTTCCAGTTTGTAAGTACCCACTTCATTTCCTGCAACTTCAATGGAAATGGTATCATTTGGATATTTAGCCTTACCAATAGTCAGGGAGTCACCAATAGTACTTGCCGTAATAGTTGTAGGATCGGAGGTATTATAGAATGTCCATTTATACGGAATACTATCTCCAATTTGATAGGGCGTAGATTGCTTAATTACTAATGTGTCCCAAACGGCTTGTATTTTATATTCATCACTTGCAGAAGTTAAACATTGGGCTACGTTAGTTACCGAAAAATCGAAAGCACCATTTGTACGCTGTATTTGTATATCGTCCATCATAAAGTCATTGCCGTCGCCGCTTCCATTTACACTGAGATAGAATACGGTTATTTCATTAACTGAGGCAGGAACAGGAA
The DNA here is from genome assembly GCA_025996895.1 of Bacteroidia bacterium. Classification (GTDB taxonomy): domain Bacteria; phylum Bacteroidota; class Bacteroidia; order Bacteroidales; family Azobacteroidaceae; genus Azobacteroides. Next base: position 2,857 of record BNTW01000112.1, read on the forward strand.
ATATCGGTGTAAGATATTGTTCCCAAACTCCGGTCATGGGTATTTCACCGGTATAATAATCAAGAAGCGGACTGCCTGAAGTCGGGAGAGTGGGTTGATTACCGGACCAAATTTGTACATGTACATTTGGTTTTATCCGGTATTTGACATTCCATGAATTATTATCGCGCGTTCCGTCGCAAATATTAAACAGCCACATGGAAAATTGCAGATTCATTTGGGGACAGACCTCAAATGTTTCTTTGTAAAAGATACCACCAGCTTCTTTTGCATTTACAATATACATAAAACCGGTGCCATTTCCGGAAGTGTGGTCATATTTTTTCGCCGGTACCCACGCACCACCGGCAGGAACATACCAATCTCCCGGACGTACATTGACACTGCCTCCGATAATTCCCACAATATCCTGTGCTATGGTATATTCTCCGTCGTTAGGCAGGTAATTACCTGCCGGATTATAACTTGTTTCACTTGGATTTTTCAGCGTCCCCCATTGCGCCCCGGCGATACTATCGCCGTAATTCTGCGAAGCAATCGTAAATGCATTATTCATAAAAGGAGAAGAAGTGAATGCCGGATCAGGCAGGTTGGTCATAGGCGAAAGATAGGGTTTGATTTTCACTCGAATCTTATAAGCATTATTTTTAAATGTAGTGGTATCCACATAAGGGCTATGCGGGGCATTAGCTACAATGTCGGCATTAATCGCATAGTAATAAAGTGTATAATACATTTTATAGGCTCCATACGTAGTACCATCCGGTCCATCTCCAAGCCAATAATCAAGATTAGACAGATCAAACGCACCAATATGTGTAGTATTGATCCAAGGTTTAAATCCGGATTGATAGATATTGTTCAACCATGGATTCGGATTATTAACCGTATAGGTATAGGGACTTACTCCATATTGATCGTCCATATACCAGGCATAATTACCGGCAGGAAGTTTTAGACTATCAGTAATTAATATATCTTCCAGATTTTTCTTTATATTATCATATTGTTTCACCACAACATCAATCGTACGATTGGCAGGAATGTTAGGAGAGGTAAGACTCATTCGATTTTTATATCCCCATATATCTATATAATTGAGAACAGCATCGCCATAGTTTGCGTAGGTATCTCCCGGATTTTTAAATCCGACATATAATGAAGGTCGGATAATACTGCCGTCCAGCAATGAATTCCAATAACTTTGCGAATTCATTAATACAGGATATTGTCCGTCAGCGATAGTCAAACTATATCTGACTAAGCTATCACCATTTGATCTTGCGCTCGCTGTTCGCGACCATTGCGTCATAGCCGGCACATTTGCAGGAGTTCCCTGCTGCCACCAATTATTTACAGCACCTGTTCCTGTTTGTGTATCCTGCATATAGAGGAATAAGGTTTTTCCTAAGTAAGGATCTATCTTTGATGGAGATGATAGAACAAACACATTTACGATAAATGCATGCCCGAAATCTAATCGTGTTGGATTACCTGCACTACCGGCTGCACCTGAATTGACAGAATCTACCACTACTAAAAGACTTGTTGTTCCCAAAACAGTTTGGTCTTGCGAGATAGTCATATAGGGAGGTGTTTGGGCAAGTGCACTACCTCCCAAGGTCATTATTACGGATAATAAGATCAATTTTCGCATCGTTTTCATATATATATTTTATAATTGTCGCAACAAATATAAATATATAACAAACAACTCGCAAAAAAGTTCGCCGTTTTTCGATTTTTTTTTTGCTATTTTTATTTTATCACTAAATATACTTATTTTTGCAGCTGAATTTTAACCAAAATCAATCCGGCATAAATAATTTTCGAGCGTTTTCTGTCGTTTGTTCGGCAATCGTTTCTATCGGAACTCCATAAATTTCCGCCAATTTTTGGGCGGTGTAAATCAAATGAGCAGGCTCGTTGCGTTTTCCGCGAAAAGGAACAGGAGTGAGGTAAGGCGCGTCGGTTTCCAATACAATGCGCGTGAGAGGTGCGTGTGCAAGATATTCCCGAAATTCGGCTTTTTTGTAAGTTACCACGCCATTGATTCCCAACAGGAAATGCGGACATTGCAAGCAAGCCTCCAATTCTTCGCGCGTCCCGCCGAAACTGTGGAAAATGCCCCGCAATTTATCCACCCCGATTTTATGCAGGCTTTCCAACACCTGCGGAAAGGCTTCGCGCGTATGAATATCGACCGGCAAATTTTTCTCGATACTCCATTGCAGTTGCGTTTCAAAAGCAGCGATTTGCTCTTTCAGAAAGGTTTTGTCCCAATACAGGTCGATACCGATTTCGCCGACGGCAACGTATTTTTGATGATCAAATTCCTTATAGATGATTTCCAACTCTTTGAGGTAGTGGGCATTCACACTTGTCGGGTGCAAACCCATCATCGGAAAACAGATGCCGGGATAATGGCCGGCCAAATTGTTCAGCCGGTCAATAGAACTTGTGTCTATATTCGGCATAAAAAATTGCCGAACGCCGTGGTCGATAGCGTTTTTGATAATCGCTTCGCGGTCGGTGTCAAACTCTTCGGAAAAGATATGCGTATGAGTATCAACCAAATACATCTAACTGTTCTCCTCTGCCGTGATGGAAATGCAGGCGGTATTCGCGAAATTTGCGGTCGCGCTCTTCCGGTGCTAATCCCCAATATTTGAATTCGACTTTCGTCCAAGCGTCCCAAATCAGCCGGTCGGCTTTGTCGCGCATGTCGGCCAATCCTTCCTGCGCGCGAATGGTGTTTTTGCGGTAAATAGATAAGCTATGCAACGAATCTTTAAACAGGTCGTAATGCACTTTCACTTTGGAAATAGCCGGATTGTAGATGGCCGTTCCGCCGTGGCAGGTGCGTTCCATATCGCCTTGTATCAATCGTTCGCCCCACTCCACAATGGCCTCTTCGGTCGACAGATCGGGTACGGTAAATTCGTTGCTGTTTTCCAAACCGTAGAATGCCAGACTGTCAACTTTGACCTCGCCGCGGATAATCGCCAAGTTCAGCACCTGGATAAAATGCGAAATATACAACTGCACGGTCTTAAACAACTCCACGTAGGATTTGTCTGCCCGGATTTCGTCGTCCATCGATTGCTTGAAATTCAGGCAAGTACCCTCGAATGTCAGCAGAAAATTGCGATAGGCATGAATTTCGGGAATGGTGAGCAGATTGTCCTCGTTTTCGTTCAATTCTTCCTGTTCGATAATCGCCTTCAACGTGCTGATACGTTCCTCGTCGCTATCCGGTAGTCTTTTTGCAGGCATAACTTTTTGTTTTTACGATTTTCTATTCATTAATTCTTCCGCCAACTGCAACAGGACGGTTTTCTTTTCGGCCGGAACGCTGACGGCATCCAACACGGCTAACGCTTTCCGGTAATACCTGTCCATCGCTTCTTGCGCTTTCTCTTTCAGTCCCAAGCGGTTATAAATTTGAGTAATGGCCTCGATCTTTTCTTCTTTTTGGTCCGAAACATTCAGCCATCGCAACAATTCTTCTTTTTCTTTCGTTTGGGAAGTGTTTAAGGCATTAACAAGCAGCCACGTTTTTTTGTTACAAGAAATATCCCCGCCTATCGTTTTTCCGAACAATTTCGGGTCGCCATAAACGTCTAACCAATCGTCTTGTATCTGGAAAGCAATACCCAACTGAACGCCGAAATCATATAAATACTGCTGGTCTAACACGGAAGCTCCGCCCAGCAACGCCCCGCTTCGCAGGCACGCGCCCAACAGCACCGCCGTCTTGAACGTAATCATGTGCAGGTATTCGTGTTCCGAAACGTCCAACCGGTTTTCAAATGACATATCGTATTCCTGTCCTTCGCAAATCCCGGTGGCTGTGGCGGAAAACAAATCAAGCAATGCCTTCAAGTGTTTTTCCGGAGCGCGCGCCAAAAACGTATAAGCCGTTATCAGCATTTCATCTCCTGACAGAATGGCAGTATTTTCGTCCCATTTTTTATGGACCGTCGGCCGGCCGCGTCGCGTATCCGCTTTGTCCATCACATCGTCGTGCATCAACGTAAAATTATGAAAAATTTCCCACGCCAAAGCGGTGTTTATGGCTTCGCCGACCTCGTCTTTGAATAAATTACACCCCAGCAACGTCAGTGCCGGCCGGATTTTTTTGCCGTTGGAAGTCAATAAATAAGCCATCGGCGCGTACAATTTTTGCGGCTCGGCGGGATATTTGATTTCCGCTATGTGCTGATTGATAAGCGTTAATGCATCTTGAAAGGTAATCATGTTCAAATCGTTTAATACGGAAGCGCAAATATAGCAATTTATAGGCGGAAAACCAAAGGCAAGTAACATTTTACGCGCACCGGCTTTCCGTTTTGCATCGCCGGCGTCCAGGCAGGCATTAATTGTAAAACCCGAATGGCCTCTTGATTCAACGACACATACACGCCTTTTTCCACCCGTACATCGACGATCGACCCGTCGCGATTGACGATAAACGAGCACCAAACCGGCCCTTGTATTTTTTGCCGAAGCGCGTC
>BNTW01000113.1 GCA_025996895.1 Bacteroidia bacterium
CCCAAAAATTTCCGGTAAGGGAAAAAAGTAAAATCACGATAAACCCCATTTTTATATTTTTTTCTTTCCAATAACGAAGTATGACGGAAAAAACGAGCAAGGTCAGAACGAAAAACAACGGCAGGAAATAGCGCGGACTAAACGGCATCTGCGTGATAAATACAAACAAAAAATACAAAGCGAATATCGCAATAAAAAAGAAAGTGAGCATTTTTTCTTCGTTCGACAGCCGAATTTTATTTTTAACGGCAACATATAGCAAATAACCGGCTAATAGCCAAATCACAAATCGTCCGCATTCGACCAAGCGAAGAATAAAGGCAACCAAATGCACCGCCAAGGTTTTTGCACTTGCTGGTGGAATATAATGCTGTGAATAGGAAGAACCGGTAAAAAACCAACCGGCCTGCACAAAATAATAAATGTAATAGGTCGTCAAAAGTATTCCGGCCGGCCAATAAGGCAGCAGTGTTTTTGAGAAGGATTTTACCGAATAGGATTTGCCGGAACGGAGATAATCGTAATAAATGTTAGCCAACAACAAAATCGCACCGGCGAAAACGCCCCGCATACTGATACCACACACAAAGAGCAGCGACAAAGCCAAACCGGTGCGATTGCCGTCGAACAAATAGCGCAACGCCATGACGAAAGCCGTGAATAGAATGAAATCGGGCGAAGAAACGGCAAATTGTGTCAATACGGTCGGCTCTAACAAGACGATTAACAGTATCCAACCGCTGTATTTCGGCGAGAAAAACCGCGCAAGCAATTTTCCGGTATTATACACCAAAAAACCCGCCCACAGCCACATAAACAGGTGCGAAACATACAATTCGTATCCGAAAATTTTCCACAACAACGCGGTCATCATTCCCATTAGCGGCGGATGATAACCGGTAGCCGACAATCCGAAAACATTATCCTCCGGTATCAACAGAGAAGCAAAACCGGATTTATAAAACCACAGTGCCTCCCGCGAAACTTGCTGTATCGTATCCCAAAAATAACAATGATTGAAACAGATAATCCCTACGATACAGTAAGTTACAGAAATAACAATATATTTAATGAACCGCTTCAGTCGGTATTAACCTTAACTAAAATATAATTATTAGCCAGGTCGCCGGTAATTTCTTTACCTTCCCCGTCCAATTGGAAAAGTACGTTTTCACCTACCTTAAAGCGAGTTGCTGCTTCTCGTTCATCTTCCTTCAAGCTAATGCTGCCACCATCTTCGCTCCAGGTAAATGTTCCCGAATAAGTATAAACAGCCTCTTTTTTACCCAAATACTCCCGGCGGATAGTATAAGTATTGCTATCAGTCAAAATAACTTGCGTTTTGATACCTTCGCAATCGGCGCATGGGATTACACCGGTATAAGTACCATACCATTCCAAGCTGTTTCTTGAGTTGTCAGCCATACTCGTAATTTCAATCGTGTCCTGTGTTTTCTCTTTTTGCTTACAGGCACTCACTCCAACCATTAAGGAAAAAATCCCAATTACTAACAAAATTTTTTTCATAAAAAATCATTTTACAATTAATACTATATAATATTGCGTAAAGATAGGAAATATTATAGTCAGATAAAAATATCATGTGCGATTTTCCAGCTCAAAGATTTGTCCGTATTCTACCGGAAATTCAAATGATTCTTCCAGCGGGTGAATGCCCAGATAGACGTGAATCAGGCGGATCACACCACCGTGTGTGAAAATACAAACATTTTCGGCGTCGGTCGTTTTCAGGTCGTCCATAAACGCATTGACACGCTGCTGCATCATGGCGTATGATTCGCCATTTTTGGTGGGATAATGCAGCCAGTCGGCAAACCAGGCCTGTGCTTCCGCTTTGTCGATTTCCGTCCAGGATTTCATTTCCCAATCGCCGAAATTCAGTTCTTTCAGGCGGGCGTCCAATTGGGGACGATAATCGCAAAAATCCGCCAAAAGCGTGCAACGCGATAACGGACTGGAATAAATCTGGTCAAAAACCTTGCCGTCCAAGTGCTTTTTGACGACGGAGGCTTCCGCTTCAAACGAATCGGTCAGCGGAACATCGGTGAAGCCGTAGCATACGCCCGAAGGTACATTTACAGAGGTGTGTCGAATGATTGTGAGTTTCATATTTTATTTTTCTATAGATTGATAAATGATGTCGTGAATGCGCGGGCGAATGTTACGTTCCATCAGTTGCGCATGCGAACGCGAAGGATACACGCGGTTGGATAAAAAGATATAAATCAACTGATTATCCGGATCTATCCAAAAACACGTGCCGGTAAAACCGGTATGTCCGTAGGTTGAGGCAGGTGCTTGTCGGCTCGTGCTGCCGGTTTCCTTGATTTTGTCGGGCTTGTCGAAACCTAATCCGCGCCGGCTGTGCGGACTTTGGGTTTGCGTGAAAAGCCGGGCGGTTTTCGGCGAAACGTATTCTTTTCCGCCATACGAGCCGTCGTTCAGGTAGAGTTGCAGCAATTTGGCCAAATCGTTGGCGTTGGAAAACAAACCCGCATTTCCGGAAACTCCGCCCAAAACGGCCGCAGTTTCGTCATGCACTTCGCCAATCAAAAGCCGGTTGCGCCACTCGTTGTATTCGGTGGGGGCGATGGTCGTTGCCTTTATTTTTCTCAACGGCAAAAAAGTAGTGGAATACGCACCCAAACCGGCAAAAAATTCCTGTTCCGTAAATTGGTCGAGCGATTTTCCCGAAACGGTTTCGACCAATTTTTTCAACAAAACGAAATTCAAATCGCTGTATAAATAACGGTGCTGATTTTTTAAAGGCGTATTGGCAATGATTTCAATCACCTGATTTTCAATATTTTTGCTGGTATCCACTTCCTTATAAAACGGCAAAAATGCCGGCAAACCGGTTTCGTGATAAAGTGCATCCTCTATCGTGAGGTGCGCCTTGCCGGTATGTTTCAATTCGCGAATATACTTGCTTAACGGCTCATTCAACCGGATTTTATTTAAATCAACCAATTTCATAACAGCCGAAAGCGTCGCCGTCGCTTTGGTTACGGAAGCCAAATCATAGACACCGGAATTTTGCACCGCGTGCGTTTTTTCATAATCGAAATAGCCAAAGGATTGATTATAAACGACTATGCCGTTTTTCGCCACCAAAATCTGACAGCCCGGAAATGCTTGATTATCCATGCCTTCTTTCACCACACCGGCAATTTTGCGCAACGTATCTTCATTCATGCCTGCGTTGCGCGGAGGCTGATAGGACAACCGCACTTTGGGCGTGGAAATTCCACTTTGACAGGGAAAAAGTCCGGCAATGTTGACCGGCAATTTCCCTTTGGCTGGCAGATTTTGGTGGCGAAAAACGGCATAGTCGTTTATAATCAATCCTTTGGCTATTTCGATTATGAAAAAACGCACGCGGTGCAAAATTCCGGTGTCTATGATTTGGCTTCCGTAACCAAAGCGACGGCGACGCTTTCGGCTGTTATGAAATTGGTTGATTTAAATAAAATCCGGTTGAATGAGCCGTTAAGCAAGTATATTCGCGAATTGAAACATACCGGCAAGGCGCACCTCACGATAGAGGATGCACTTTATCACGAAACCGGTTTGCCGGCATTTTTGCCGTTTTATAAGGAAGTGGATACCAGCAAAAATATTGAAAATCAGGTGATTGAAATCATTGCCAATACGCCTTTAAAAAATCAGCACCGTTATTTATACAGCGATTTGAATTTCGTTTTGTTGAAAAAATTGGTCGAAACCGTTTCGGGAAAATCGCTCGACCAATTTACGGAACAGGAATTTTTTGCCGGTTTGGGTGCGTATTCCACTACTTTTTTGCCGTTGAGAAAAATAAAGGCAACGACCATCGCCCCCACCGAATACAACGAGTGGCGCAACCGGCTTTTGATTGGCGAAGTGCATGACGAAACTGCGGCCGTTTTGGGCGGAGTTTCCGGAAATGCGGGTTTGTTTTCCAACGCCAACGATTTGGCCAAATTGCTGCAACTCTACCTGAACGACGGCTCGTATGGCGGAAAAGAATACGTTTCGCCGAAAACCGCCCGGCTTTTCACGCAAACCCAAAGTCCGCACAGCCGGCGCGGATTAGGTTTCGACAAGCCCGACAAAATCAAGGAAACCGGCAGCACGAGCCGACAAGCACCTGCCTCAACCTACGGACATACCGGTTTTACCGGCACGTGTTTTTGGATAGATCCGGATAATCAGTTGATTTATATCTTTTTATCCAACCGCGTGTATCCTTCGCGTTCGCATGCGCAACTGATGGAACGTAACATTCGCCCGCGCATTCACGACATCATTTATCAATCTATAGAAAAATAAAATATGAAACTCACAATCATTCGACACACCTCTGTAAATGTACCTTCGGGCGTATGCTACGGCTTCACCGATGTTCCGCTGACCGATTCGTTTGAAGCGGAAGCCTCCGTCGTCAAAAAGCACTTGGACGGCAAGGTTTTTGACCAGATTTATTCCAGTCCGTTATCGCGTTGCACGCTTTTGGCGGATTTTTGCGATTATCGTCCCCAATTGGACGCCCGCCTGAAAGAACTGAATTTCGGCGATTGGGAAATGAAATCCTGGACGGAAATCGACAAAGCGGAAGCACAGGCCTGGTTTGCCGACTGGCTGCATTATCCCACCAAAAATGGCGAATCATACGCCATGATGCAGCAGCGTGTCAATGCGTTTATGGACGACCTGAAAACGACCGACGCCGAAAATGTTTGTATTTTCACACACGGTGGTGTGATCCGCCTGATTCACGTCTATCTGGGCATTCACCCGCTGGAAGAATCATTTGAATTTCCGGTAGAATACGGACAAATCTTTGAGCTGGAAAATCGCACATGATATTTTTATCTGACTATAATATTTCCTATCTTTACGCAATATTATATAGTATTAATTGTAAAATGATTTTTTATGAAAAAAATTTTGTTAGTAATTGGGATTTTTTCCTTAATGGTTGGAGTGAGTGCCTGTAAGCAAAAAGAGAAAACACAGGACACGATTGAAATTACGAGTATGGCTGACAACTCAAGAAACAGCTTGGAATGGTATGGTACTTATACCGGTGTAATCCCATGCGCCGATTGCGAAGGTATCAAAACGCAAGTTATTTTGACTGATAGCAATACTTATACTATCCGCCGGGAGTATTTGGGTAAAAAAGAGGCTGTTTATACTTATTCGGGAACATTTACCTGGAGCGAAGATGGTGGCAGCATTAGCTTGAAGGAAGATGAACGAGAAGCAGCAACTCGCTTTAAGGTAGGTGAAAACGTACTTTTCCAATTGGACGGGGAAGGTAAAGAAATTACCGGCGACCTGGCTAATAATTATATTTTAGTTAAGGTTAATACCGACTGAAGCGGTTCATTAAATATATTGTTATTTCTGTAACTTACTGTATCGTAGGGATTATCTGTTTCAATCATTGTTATTTTTGGGATACGATACAGCAAGTTTCGCGGGAGGCACTGTGGTTTTATAAATCCGGTTTTGCTTCTCTGTTGATACCGGAGGATAATGTTTTCGGATTGTCGGCTACCGGTTATCATCCGCCGCTAATGGGAATGATGACCGCGTTGTTGTGGAAAATTTTCGGATACGAATTGTATGTTTCGCACCTGTTTATGTGGCTGTGGGCGGGTTTTTTGGTGTATAATACCGGAAAATTGCTTGCGCGGTTTTTCTCGCCGAAATACAGCGGTTGGATACTGTTAATCGTCTTGTTAGAGCCGACCGTATTGACACAATTTGCCGTTTCTTCGCCCGATTTCATTCTATTCACGGCTTTCGTCATGGCGTTGCGCTATTTGTTCGACGGCAATCGCACCGGTTTGGCTTTGTCGCTGCTCTTTGTGTGTGGTATCAGTATGCGGGGCGTTTTCGCCGGTGCGATTTTGTTGTTGGCTAACATTTATTACGATTATCTCCGTTCCGGCAAATCCTATTCGGTAAAATCCTTCTCAAAAACACTGCTGCCTTATTGGCCGGCCGGAATACTTTTGACGACCTATTACATTTATTATTTTGTGCAGGCCGGTTGGTTTTTTACCGGTTCTTCCTATTCACAGCATTATATTCCACCAGCAAGTGCAAAAACCTTGGCGGTGCATTTGGTTGCCTTTATTCTTCGCTTGGTCGAATGCGGACGATTTGTGATTTGGCTATTAGCCGGTTATTTGCTATATGTTGCCGTTAAAAATAAAATTCGGCTGTCGAACGAAGAAAAAATGCTCACTTTCTTTTTTATTGCGATATTCGCTTTGTATTTTTTGTTTGTATTTATCACGCAGATGCCGTTTAGTCCGCGCTATTTCCTGCCGTTGTTTTTCGTTCTGACCTTGCTCGTTTTTTCCGTCATACTTCGTTATTGGAAAGAAAAAAATATAAAAATGGGGTTTATCGTGATTTTACTTTTTTCCCTTACCGGAAATTTTTGGG
>BNTW01000114.1 GCA_025996895.1 Bacteroidia bacterium
TTTACACTCCGGTTTCCGGGTAGTAACAGGACTTCGTTTTGTTCGGCAAACTCATCCAACCGGATATGCCTGATGTCGTTCGTGTTCATCGGTTCGGAACTTTGCCGCCGGCTTCCTTCAGATTCCACCTCACAATGGACACCCTTGCCTTGAGCTAATGGTTGGCTACTACCTGCCCCCATAGTGGACTTACACCACCAAGTTAATTGCCATGCACGGCACACCAATAAGGAAACCGCCCACAAAGGATTGGGGCGGTCTTCGATTAATACAATACGTCTCCGTATTAATGCTCGTCTTCAGTAAATCCGGTTTTACGGAAACCTGAAACTTTCATATAAGTAAAGCCATAACTGTCGTCGCTAAACTTAACATAGAAAACAATGCTATCTGCCGGATTTCCACTGGGTGTTGTTGCTGCATCTTTCAGTACTTTACCGCCGATAATACTTACATCGCAATCATCATACGCTAAATTGGGTGTTTCGTCTATTTCAAAAGTTTTAACATCATTGTTTGCTTTGACTTTTACTTTATAGTCCCAAAAAGTATGATTGTCATCTACAATCAATTCGGTAGGAATGTTAGCTGCCGAATTATAAGTCAGCACACTCGTAACACCGGTGCCATAGATATCGTCCCACTCCCAGCTTTCTATATTAGCAGGATTAGGCATAGCACCTTCATCTTCGAAAATGTACAGATATTCATCAACACTCTGTTGTACGGTTACTACCCATTCGCCCGACAGTTCATAATCTGCCGAATACCAATTTTCATATTCATGCTCACACGAAGTTGCAATGAAAGCTCCTATTACTGTGATTATTAAAAATATCTTTTTCATATTACTTACTTATTTTTTAGTGATAGTTTGATTAAACACATAACTTCCTACATACGATGCAGCAAGAGTAATAACTCCTGTTGCAGGATCGTAAGTACCATCAGCATAATCCATTCCATCTCCCCAGCCATTATTATGACTATACAACAATGTAAGTGTATTATCCGGGTAGAATAAAAGATAACCGGTCATATTATAAGCACTACCGTAACCTGCTCGTTGCGCATACCAACCTCCAAAAAGATCGCTGACGTATAAAACACCGGAATAAACCTGTGTGAATGATATTTCAAAATCTTTTCCGTAAGCAACTTCTGCGCCCGAAGAATTTACATGTCTGTAGCTACTGCCGCTCACAATGTAAGCACCATTTTGAATAGGTGCTGATTGGGTTACATCAACTACATATACTTCGCGCTCTGCCGATGCAGTAAAGCCATCTTTATTAACTGCCGAATAGGTAATAACATAACGCCCTACCTTATTAGCATTTACAGTACCCGAAACATCTACTTTGTCGGTTACATCAACGCCTGCTTCTGTTGCCTTAACCCCCGGATCTGTCCAAGAACTACCCGCTTGGATAAAATTAACAGCCCCTTCGTTTAATTCAAAATCAACATAATACGTTATTCTCGAAATGTCTTCTGTTTCTTTTTCGCAAGAAAAAAGTAGAAACACAGAAGCAATTATTAAACAATATTTATATAATACTTTCATATCTTTATTTTTTGAAATTAAAAATTACTTACCTGTTTTCTTATTCCACCATACTCTTTCGCCAATATTTGCCTTTTGAGAGGGGTGATTATTATTCCTGAACATATAGGATTCCGGATAAGTCGGTGAAGCAGGTATATTTCCACTTAATGTACCACGTCCTGCAACGGAAATTGTCAGATCTCCAACGGGAAAATTAGCCCATGCACTTTTGCGGTCTCTTTCGATATCAATTTCATTTACAGAAGGATATTTTGTCCGGTTTCTTTCAAGAAACGACTCAATATGTTGATAGTTGCAGTTAGCTACCCATTTTTGCATAGCAATTTGCTTAATTTGAGCTTCAGTACTGCCGCCTTTCCATTTAGCATAACCCTCTCCTTCCAAAATGCTGTAATCCGAAATGCTGTGTTTATTTAATGAAGCGATTACTCCTGCTTCATAAAAATCTTTTGCTTTTGCATTTCCGGCACGTGCATAAACTTCCGCTATCTGGAAATTCACTTCCCAAGCCGAAATCAATGGAATATCCATATCCGGATATAAAACCACTTTTGCATAAGTTTCTTTATCATCGGTAGTTCCATTCCCATCTGAGTCTTCTTTTGAACCGAAATCACCGAAGAAAGCACCTTTCACTCCACTGCTAAATAATGTTGCCAAACGCGGGTCAGTATTTATAGAAAGATAATCAATGAATGTTTTACAAGCGATAACATTTTGAGAAAAATAATTTGCTCCACCTTCCTGAAATTCTCTCATCGGATGGCGTTTTCCTTCCATCGAATCGTCCCAAATACTTCCCGGAATACTTGCAGACCCGGTCAACAAATCTGCACTTTGAATGAAACTCAATACTTCAGCATTGTTATATCCTTCGGTTTCCGAAAGGCGAAGCAATAGTTTCAATTTTAATGAGTTAGCAAATCTATACCATTGATTTAAGTCGCCTCCGAAAATGTAATCGTAAGTTCCTTCTATCGAAGAGTTGCTTAAATCAATTTTCAACAAATCATTGATACGAGTTTTAAGGTCTGCATAAATATCTTGCTGTTTATCTTGTTTAGGGTGCAAAATACCTTCATTCCCTTTTAACGCTTCAAAATAAGGCATATCACCCCATACATCCGTTACAATTTGCCAAGCATAAATAGACAATGCTTCTGCAATGAAATAATAGCCTTTGTTCTCGTCATTGATCGTCATTTCTTTGATACGCTTCAAATCTGTTAACGGCTGAGCTAATAAAGATTGATAAGCGGTATTAAAATCTTGCGGTTGATATTCGCATAATGCCTTAAACTGTGAAGCAGTTGTGGATTGTGTCCAATATTCAACCCAAAAACCGCCGCCAAAACCGAAATGCCACCCCATCAGGTTATTTGCTATGCCTACTTCTACTGCAGGCAACAAAACTTTAGCCGAAGGAATTTCTTCAAGTGCATTCGGGTCATGATTAACATCTAACCAATCGCTGCAACTTGCGAACATCACGGCTGTTATGAATAATAAGATTATATTCTTTTTCATATCCTGTGAAATTTAAATTATTATTAAAATGAAACTTTTAATCCAAACGTGTACACTTTGTTGGATGGGTTAGTAGCGAACTCACCAAATTTACCTGCAATGCTGTTACCGAATGTAGTAGTTTCCGGGTCAATATACAGGTTTTCTTCGGGAGTCCATAACAAAATACCATTAACTGCAGCTTTCAACGCAACTGATTTCAATTTCAGTTTTTGACAGAATTTTGCGGGAAGCTGATAGCCCAGCGAAATTTCTCTAAGCTTCAGATAGGACCGGTCTATGATAAATGCATCACCGTATTGCTTGTCGCCATAATAAGTATGTAATCCTATACTTGAGCCATTTTTGATAGGAACCAGATTTTCGCTGTATGTTTTGTCTGCGTTTTCAATAACCGAATTAGGTATTACAAACGGACGACGGTCGTTCTGTACCGTATAAGGTCCGCTTCCGACCCAGCCAAGGTAATCCATCGAATAAGAATACATATAGCCGCCATTACGAAAATCAAGCGTAGCTTCCAAACTAATTCCTTTGTATGTGATAGTGTTGGTCAATCCCATGCGGTATTTCTCGTTCACATCTTTACCAAGATAAACAGCGTCTGTAGTGGGCTGGGGCATACCATTACCATCAACAACCAGACATTCTTTTCCATCAATGATTGTGGTTTTATTATCTTGTGTTTTAAATTGTCCCATAGGCTTCCCTTCAACAGCATAAATTCCCATTCCACCGAAACCACTTAAATACACTTCAGGAGAAATTAATTTTTCCACCAAATTGTTGTTTTTTGTGAAATTATATATCAAACTCCACTCAAAATTCTTTGTTTTGACAGGAACCAGATTAACCATCAATTCAATACCTTTATTTCTTACATCTGCCAAATTTGTCCATTGGGCAGTATATCCAGAAGTAGGATCTATATCCAAAACCTCAATCAACCCTTTGGTAAATTTATCATAATAGGTAAAATCAATTTTTACTCTGTTTTGGAATAAATATAATTCCGTACCTATTTCAAATTCATCGGTCAATTCAGGCTTAAGCACCTGATTACCTGCTGTATTAGAAACGGTGAATGCATTAACTCCTCCTAATGGAAACGTCAAATTATCAATGCTGGGATATCCGGGATTTGTTACGGTGGAAGCAATAAATCTATCGTATACTGCATAAGGGTCTGTGTCTTTACCTGTACGTCCGTAAGCAAGGCGTAATTTAGCAAAATCAAGTACTCCTGTCTCAATGTCCTGTGTTTTCAAGAAATCAGTTACTAAGAAACTTAACGTTCCACCACCATAGTTATATGAATTGTCCTTTAAAGGCAGTGTTGATGAATGGTCGTTTCTGAAAGTACCTGTTAGATATAGATAATCCCTGAATCCTAAATCTGCATTTGCATATATACCCCACAAACGATATTTAGTAGACCTTTGCGAAGCTACTGCAGGAGACAATGTGTTTGAAAAATCATATAGCCCCGGAACATCAATGGAGGTAATTTCGCCTTGAAGTGCATCGTACGTCCGTTCATTAATATTTAATCCGGCAATGGCATTGAGCGAAAAATCATCAAATGTAGGAGTATAAGCCAAGAAAAAATCGTGGTTTGTTTGAACTCTCTGTCTTCTTATTTGAATGTAATTACCCGGATTTTCGTTTGAACTGCCATAATTAGGCGATTCCGGCGAAAAAGTAATAGCATCCAGATGCATGTCGGCAATAGTTGATTCGTAGTCGCCGCCAAAACGATAAGTTGCTTTCAAATTATTGAGAATATCATAATCCAATTGTATTTTTCCGAAAAATTTGTTTTTTCGTTGCAATGCTTCTTTTATGTCCAATACATAATAGGGATTTAATCCGTAAGGAGTAAAATAATTGTCGGGAGTATTGAATATATTATTCTTGTTCCCTAAATCTACAATCGAAATATCGGTGGCGATTTCACTGAGTGAACGATAAATTGAATTATCTTGTCCGGTCGGTGATGCTTGATTCAATTCATGACTAAAATTGATGGCTGTGGTGACAGTCAATTTTTTGTCTTTCCATGAAGCATTCGCACCCAATGTATATCTTTTATAAGAGTCATCGTCTGATGGAATAGGTCCATTCATACCATCGTAGGCAAACGAAGCTCTAAAAGTTGACTTCTCATTGCCTCCCGTAAATGACAATGCATGATTTTGTCCAAAACCCAACTCATAGAAATCGCGAATCCGGTTGTTCAAATAGACGTAAGGTTTTATTTGTTGGCTGTTATTCACCACATGCCCCCAAACGCGATCTTTTCCGTCGAATGCCGCACCCCAGTTGCCATTTTCGTCCAACGCTCGCAAACCGCCCCAGCCTTGTCCAAATAGGGTCTGTTCTTGCGGTAACCGACCTACCTGCGCTACATTGACGCCACCTGAATAATCTACGGTCAATTTCCCTTGGGAGTTTTTACCCGATTTAGTTGTAATCATGATTACACCTTGTGAAGCTCTCGATCCATATAAAGCGGAAGCAGCCGAACCTTTCAAGATGGAAATATTTTCAATATCATTCGAATTGATGGCATTGATACCCGAGCCGAAATCCGCCTGACTATTTAGCGTATTTGTTCCTAAACGAACATCTCCTGATTGATTTTGATTGTTGGTAAGGGGGATGCCATCTACAATATATAATGGCTGATTATTACCAAAAGTATTAAAACCACGTATATTAACGTTTTGTGTTCCTCCAAAGTTTGAAGAAGATTGAATATCAACTCCTGCTACTTTGCCTGCCAATGCCTGCATCGGATTTGAAATCGCCGTTTTAGCAATTTCTTCTCCATTGATAGAAGTCGCCGAATAGCCCAGCGATTTTTTATCCCTCGAAATACCCAAGGCCGTTACTACCACTTCCCCCAACACTTTCGCATCCGGCGTCAATGCTACCAATACGTCTGTCCCTGCCGAAACTTCCGCTTCAGCATATCCAATGTATTTTACTACCAAAGTGTTCGCGGAAGCCGGTACGGAAAATGAAAATTTCCCATCCAGATCCGTTACTGTCCCTGCAGTTGTCCCTTTAGCAATAACAGACGCACCGATCACAGGCTCTCCGTTTTCGTCGATCACAGTGCCCGAAACCGTTTTGTTCTGTGCGATTGCCAAACTCATGCTTATGAAAAAGCACACTAACCATAAAGTCAATCTTTTCATAAATCTTACTTTAAATTAAACATATAAAAACTCACTATTTTCATTCTCTCTATTATTCTGTATATAAAATACCGTCGCTTAAAACCATCTATCAAATAAAAAATCTTAATT
>BNTW01000115.1:2500-6292 GCA_025996895.1 Bacteroidia bacterium
GTCTTTCGGCGAGGAGGTTTCCCGCCTCCTTTATCGTTACTCATACCTACATCTGCTTTTCCAATCGCTCCAACACCCATCACCAGGTATCTTCACCGCCATTGGAATGCTCCCCTACCGATTGTACAACAAAGTACAATCCCACGGCTTCGGTAATACGCTTATGCCCGAGTATTATCCATGCCCGGTCACTCGACTAGTGAGCTGTTACGCACTCTTTAAATGAATGGCTGCTTCCAAGCCAACATCCTAGCTGTCTTTGTAACCGGACTTCGTTAATGCAACTTAGCGTATATTTGGGGACCTTAGCCGGTGGTCTGGATTCTTCTCCTTTCGGACACGGACCTTAGCACCCGCGCCCTCACTCCCGGTCTGATTTTATGCCCATTCGGAGTTTGTCTGGACTTGATAGGCGGCGAAGCCCTCTCATCCAATCAGTCGCTCTACCTGACATAAAAAATCAACCGAGGCTGCACCTAAATGCATTTCGGGGAGTACGAGCTATCTCCAAGTTTGATTAGCCTTTCACCCCTACACACAACTCATCCGGAAGCTTTTCAACGCTTATCAGTTCGGTCCTCCAGTTGGTGTTACCCAACCTTCAACCTGGTCATGTGTAGATCACTTGGTTTCGCGTCTGCTCCTGCTGACTGTAACGCACGATGTGCGCTTTCATTTTCCTTGCGGAAAATGTAAACTCGCCCTGTTCAGACTCGGTTTCCCTTCGGCTGCGTGACTGAATCACTTAACCTTGCCAACAAAAGCAACTCGTAGGTTCATTATGCAAAAGGCACGCCGTCACACTATAACCAGTGCTCCGACCGCTTGTAGGCAGACGGGTTCAGGAACTATTTCACTCCCCTGTTCGGGGTACTTTTCACCTTTCCCTCACGGTACTGGTTCACTATCGGTCTCTTGGGAGTATTTAGCCTTACGGGATGGTCCCCGCTGTTTCAGACAGGATTTCACGTGTCCCGCCCTACTCAGGATACTGCTAAACTTGAATTCGGATTCATGTACGGGACTGTCACCCGCTATGGTCCAACTTTCCAGAAAGTTCCATTTCCAAATCTTCTTGCTATCTCGCAGTCCTACTACCCCGCATTTGCCTAAACAAATACGGTTTGGGCTGTTCCGCGTTCGCTCGCCACTACTTGCGGAATCACTTTTGTTTTCTTCTCCTCCGGGTACTTAGATGTTTCAGTTCCCCGGGTTTGCCTTCCTTGCGGAATAATTGGCCTTCAACCAATTGGGTTGCCCCATTCGGAAATCAGGGATTCAAGCGGTTATTTGCACCTCGTCCCTGCTTATCGCAGCTTATCACGTCCTTCTTCGCCTCCAAGAGCCAAGGCATCCACCGTCTGCCCTTCTTTGCTTATTGTTTTCTTGTCAATATACGAATTATCAATTACCGATGACGGATATTCTCCGCAACCGTAATTCACTATTCGCAACCAACTTCGTTTTTTGTCGCTCTATTTGTTCTTGTTTCCAAAATGTCAAAGATCTTTTTTCAATTACGAATTACGAATTTCAAATTACGTTTTTTTAATTTCAAATTCTCAATTCTCAATTGATTTGTGGAGAATATCGGATTCGAACCGATGACCCCCTGCTTGCAGGGCAGGTGCTCTAGCCAGCTGAGCTAATCCCCCCATTCTTCAATTACCAATTTCAAATTACGAATGTTTTTTTTGAATTCGTAATTTTTTATTCGTAATTCGTAATTACAAAACGCTTCCGCGTTTTGTAGTCCCAGGCAGAGTTGAACTGCCGACCTCTACATTATCAGTGTAGCGCTCTAACCAACTGAGCTATAGGACTCTGTTTTGTTATTACGAATTATCAATTACGAATCTGTTTTTTTGATTCGTAATTTGTAATTTTGAATTCGTAATTGAATGTTAGTCCTACCGGCCGGAGTTACTCTTTTCCCGAAAACTCCTTCCGAAAGGAATAACTCTTCTCCCTTGTTATCTATAAATCTTAAAATTTCCAAACAATACGCAGCACAAGAAAAAAAGACTTTGTCTTTTTTCAGTTACGAATTTTCAATTACGAATTACAAATGTTTTTTTTATTCGTAATTTGTAATTCGTAGTTCGTAATTTTTCCGGACTTGGCTCCAGAAAGGAGGTGTTCCAGCCGCACCTTCCGGTACGGCTACCTTGTTACGACTTAGCCCCAGTTACCGGTTTTACCCTAGGACGCTCCTTGCGGCGACGTACTTCAGGTACCCCCAGCTTCCATGGCTTGACGGGCGGTGTGTACAAGGCCCGGGAACGTATTCACCGCGCCATGGCTGATGCGCGATTACTAGCGAATCCAGCTTCACGAAGTCGGGTTGCAGACTTCGATCCGAACTGGGAGCAAGTTTGTAGATTTGCCGGGTGTCGCCACCAAGCTTCTCTCTGTCCTGCCCATTGTAACACGTGTGTCGCCCCGGACGTAAGGGCCGTGCTGATTTGACGTCATCCCCACCTTCCTCACACCTTACGGTGGCAGTCCCACTAGAGTCCCCATCTGAATGCTGGTAACTAATGGTAAGGGTTGCGCTCGTTATGGCACTTAAGCCGACACCTCACGGCACGAGCTGACGACAACCATGCAGCACCTCGACTGTTGTCCTTGCGGACTGCCTGCTTTCACAAACACTCAACAGCCGTTCGAGCCCGGGTAAGGTTCCTCGCGTATCATCGAATTAAACCACATGTTCCTCCGCTTGTGCGGGCCCCCGTCAATTCCTTTGAGTTTCACCGTTGCCGGCGTACTCCCCAGGTGGAATACTTAACGCTTTCGCTGTATCACTTAGCATTGCTGCCAAACAATTAGTATTCATCGTTTACAGTGCGGACTACCAGGGTATCTAATCCTGTTTGATTCCCGCACTTTCGTGCCTCAGCGTCAGTGATAGACTGGCAAGCTGCCTACGCTATCGGGGTTCTTCGTAATATCTATGCATTTCACCGCTACACTACGAATTCCGCCTGCCTCGCTTATCCTCAAGAATGACAGTTTCAACGGCAGTTTCAATGTTAAGCATTGAGATTTCACCGCTGACTTATCAGTCCGCCTACGCACCCTTTAAACCCAATAAATCCGGATAACGCTCGCATCCTCCGTATTACCGCGGCTGCTGGCACGGAGTTAGCCGATGCTTATTCGTGAGGTACCTGCAACAGGGCATACATGCCCTTTTTTATCCCCTCACAAAAGAAGTTTACAATACTTTATACCGTCTTCCTTCACGCGACTTGGCTGGTTCAAGCTCTCGCTCATTGACCAATATTCCTCACTGCTGCCTCCCGTAGGAGTCTGGTCCCTGTCTCAGTACCAGTGTGGGGGACTAACCTCTCAGTTCCCCTATCCATCGCTGACTTGGTGAGCCGTTACCCCAACCAACTATCTAATGGAACGCATGCCCATCCATAACCAATGAATCTTTAGCAAATATTACCATGCGGTATCCCTGCTTTATGCGGTATTAATCCGTCTTTCGACGGGCTATCCCCCTGTTATGGGTAGGTTGCATACGTGTTACTCACCCGTGCGCCGGTCGCCACCATCCGAAGACGTGCTGCCCCTCGACTTGCATGTGTTAAGCCTGTCGCTAGCGTTCATCCTGAGCCAGGATCAAACTCTTCTCTGTTAGTTTGTTTGTTTTTTGTTTTTTCCTTTGCCCATTGTCCTTACTGCTAAATTGACGTGGTTTTCTTTTTTTACCCTCGATTACTTAATCATAAGCAACCGATGCTTGTACTACGTATCTATGGAAATTACTTCAAAGAACTC
>BNTW01000116.1 GCA_025996895.1 Bacteroidia bacterium
GTGAAACAACACTTTGGCATCTCTCATGGAAAAAGGGAGTTCCCTTTTTGTTTCATCCTTTAGTTGGATAACTTTAGCAATATTTACCGTAGTTAATGCCGTATTGAAATGAAAATCCAACTTGTTTCCGGATCTTGCCTGCGAATGTTCCAGTCCGGCGAATTGTTTGGCATCGCGAAACCCAAATTCCATTTGGAAACGCGTATGATAAATGTCAATGACATCTATCGGTGCTTGATTTATATCCGTTGAAAACCAGCCAATGCCATTAAAGGTAAAGAGGCTTTGGAAAAAACTATGAAAATTTACGATTGAAGTAATGTAACATTTTTAATGTGATGTTTTTTTTACGTCATTGTAAGCCGCTTACAATAGTCTTTTACCGACTTGTTTTCTACTGATTTGAACACGCGATAAAACGAACTGCAGTGTGTAAAGCCCGACATTTCGGCTATGTCGGTAATGGGTGTTTTGGCGTGTTGTTTGCTTTCGAGCAGTTTTTTGGCGTATTCTACGCGGTATTTGTTTACAAAATCGGAAAAGGTGCATTGCATTTCCTGATTTATGGTGCGCGAAATATAGGTGCGGTTAGTGTGCAGGCGGGCGGCAAGGTCCGAAATGCTGAGTTCGGGTTTGCGAAACAATTCTTCTTTTTCAAACAATTCAATAATCTGGTTCTGCATATTTTTGGGGGAAGCCAAGCGTATTTTTTGGGGCTGTTCGTCGGCATTTTTTTTCGCGAGTTGTTCCGCCATTTTCTCCGCCTTGTCGCTTTGCACCATATCGCGCTCCAAATCGTCAGCCGTAAAGTGCTGTTTGTAAGCCACATAACCAATCGAAAACAGCATCAAAGCGTGTCCAAACGAGGCTATCGCCAACATTGCGGTAGTTTGAATAAAAGGTTTTCTGCCAATGGTGCAAAAAGTAATAGTAGCCAAAGCCACAAACAAAAAGCAATATTGCAACATGGCGATAGGTACCTGAATGTGGTCGTCGGGGTTAGAATAATATTCTGCCAATCGGTTGCGCACTTGGCGAATATGCCTTAAGCCAAACCACAAAGCATACACCGCATTAAAATCGAACAGCCAATAAATCAGTCGCTCGTTGAGGCACTGCCATTTTACCAAAGCCGACAACTCAAATCCTGCCTCGCCATACAAATCCGCGTGGCTGTAAGCGTTCAGTTCGGCAGGCGACATAAGGCAAAAACCTGTAATATTCCACAAAGCCATAATGATAGCAGGCAAAAACAGCGGGTTCAGCCTTAGTTTTCTTTGTGCTTTTGGCAAAGTGAGCGCACGCAGATATTGATAAAAAACAGGGTACAGAAACACCGTTGCCGTGCTGTAAATCGGGTCGTAGAGCGCGGTAAGCCTATAGTCGTGATACTGAAAAATTGCCTGTCCCCACAAATGAACGCCAGCCACAAACATAAAAACGGTAAGCGGCAAACTCGCACGCGACCAATGACTGCGGTCGCAAAGCAAAATCACCACCCAAACAAAGCAGATTACTGACGGAGTTTGTGCCAAAAAACTATGTAACATTTTTTCTATTTTCTTTCGGTGCAAAATTATAAAAAAAACAAGAAATACAACATTTCTCCCATTCTTGTATCACTAATTTATGTGATACCGCCTCACAATAATTCAGTATTGCTATATGGCGATTTATACATTAACTTTGCTCTAATAATACTCAAAAAATACATTTATACGATTTGAGAATATATTTATACGATTTGAGAATTGCCTCCAAAGTCTTTTCAGTATTTTTATCCCCTGAAAATGCAAATCATACATTAATTACATATTTTAATACAAAATTAAAAAATGAAAACAGAAAAACTATTTTTAATTGGCTGTGTATTTGTCTGGATGGCAAATACCGTAAATGCTCAAAGCTATCAGGCAGGAGCAAGTTTGAATAATGAGAATACGAATTGGAGCGGCAAGACAGAGTTGCCTGTAGCCGGAGAGAAATTCACACAAGTGCTGTTTACTCAGCCCGATTACGAAAATCCGGCTCCATCGCTTGCTGAAATCAATGTTTACAACCCTGATTTCAGTTTGTTTAAAAAATTCCAATATACGCTACCGGCGGAGTTCTACCTGTTTGTTCATCATGGAGGCGTTGAAATAGCTGAAAATAAAAAAAGTAACGGCGAAAAGGAATATTTTAGCATTTTCAATGTGGAAGGTCCATTTGAATTTGACGAAGAGAGCATACAAACGGTTTGGGATAAACTGCATATCCTCAACGAAGCCAACGAGGTAATAGGCGCTTACGAAACTTCATGGATGGGTTATAAGGTTTTTTACAACGACGGCAAACCCAAATTGGCGACTCAAATTCAGAGTTGGGGTGATACTATCTTTAGCGAGAACGGCTGGTGGAGAGATGGCAACCTACAAACGGGTCATATCTACGACGTTGCCACCGGACAAGAGGAGAAAGTCTTCCCCACCGGCACTGAAATATCTGGCATTTATACCATTGATGGAGAAGAGCGCATTACTACGCAGAGTAATAATCTCAGATTATATTATCAAGGTCAGATTTCTGCGAGGGAACAAGCGCTTAAAATGACCATCTATAATAAGGATTATTCGGTGTATAAAACATTGGATGGAAATTTTACTATTCCCGAAAAAACTAATAATTTAGGGTATAATGCAGCCCATTCATACAAACCGATTGGCGGAGGAAATAAGTTGTATTATACACATTTTATTAATTATTTAATAATTGAAAATTACCAGCAGGTAGGAAGTGATGAGATATCGTATTTGGTTGACGAGAACGGCAATTTAATTAAAGAGAAGAAAGGGAGGAATCTTTATTATGAATTGAATGGCGCGGTATATCTTCCATCCCAACAAAAAGATTATATTCTTGGCTACGACAGCATTTATTCCTTGCCTGATTTGACAGCCGTAACCGCTTATACCCAAGTATTGAAAGACGATGCGCAAAACATCAAAATCGTCCGGAAAGAAGCAAACGGAACGATTACCATTCTCAACGACGATTTTTCTGTTTATAAAACCGTAACACCGCCGGAAAATTGGACATTCGTGAACGCATTTCGTAACAATATTACTAAAAGCGGAACGATTGAATTGGCTTTTTTTAAAGCAGAAGTCGGAGAAAAAGGCTTGTTGATTCTCACGGAAACAGGCGCTACACTTGTCGAAATTCCGGATTTCGAAAGCCCGGAATATTACGACTCTTATTCCAATATTATTGCCCTGCACGCATCGGGAGAAAAGTACGGACGATTGGTTGATAATGCCACTACTTTGTTTTCTCGCACAAACAACCTAACCGTTAATCCTAAGGTAAACGCTCAAGAAGCCAACGTTGATATTCAACTCTACAGGCAAACCGACAACGGATTGGTGTTGGATACTACAAAAACCGCTGCTAATGGAACCGCTGTTTTCTCCGCAGGCGAAGGCACTTATTACCTGAAAGCGATAGGCGAAACCGTAAACGCAACAAACACCTATTATCCATCCGCATTGACATGGGAAGATGCTACAGCAGTCGTGTTCAGTACCGATAATGCGGAACAATACAATCTGGCGCTTAACGCTTTACCGCTCGCGTTGCCCACCACCAACACCGGATCCGTCAGCGGAACGGTTACGCAAAACTTCGTTCATTCGTCAAACCCGTTGCGAGCCGACAATCAGGATCTCTATCCATTGTATTTGGTTAATCGATCAAACGGAACGCTCATTGCCGCCACCCAAAGCGGAGCAGACGGCGACTATAGTTTCGACCATTTGGCAGAAGGTAGTTATAATGTGTTGATTGATGTGCCGGGAAAACCCATCACATCGCTTAATGCCGTTACCCTGTCCTCCGGAAATATGAACTTGGGTAATATAAACTACGAAATCACGGATACGGAAGTCATTGGAAGCCATCCGACCGGCATTGCACCGATAAGCCGGAATATCTCACTGACACTCTATCCCAATCCGGTTTCAGACTATCTCTATCTGCAGTCGGCAACGCCCATCGACAATGTAGAAATCTATTCGCTAACGGGGCAATTACTGAAACGTGAAACAGCCGTGAAAGAAAAAATAGCCGTTTCAACATTGCCTGCCGGTGTATATATGGTTAAAGTACAGACAGGTAACGAAGTTTTGAGCAGTAAGATTGTAGTAAAGAAATAAGTAACAAAAGGAAACCAACAAGGGGGCATGCCCCCTTGTTAGAAAACGCAATACGAAAATGAATCTAAAAAAATTAGCAGGAATAGCCGCTTTCGCCATGTTATTCGTAATAGGCGGCTGCGAAAATGAGGCACCGGAAGATACGGATAACTCGAATAATCCCAATGGGGAAGTTGTATCCGTAACATCGGTAGAGATAATGTTTGATAAGCAAACACTCACTGTCGAAGAGAAGCAAACGCTCACTGCCTCGGTGAAGCCCGATAATGCCACAAACAAAAATGTTAAATGGTCATCGTCCGATGGCACCAAAGTTTCCGTTGACGAGAAAACAGGCGAGGTAATCGCTCTAAGCGAAGGCTCTGCCGACATCACGGTTACAACCGAAGATGGAGGTAAAAAGGCAACTGTAACAATTTCGGTGGAAAAACAAGTCGTTGCTGACGACTATGAGGTTTATGTAGTCGGGCAAGAATTGGCTTCATCCATCTCTTACGCCCGTTTGTGGAAAAACGGCGTACTGCAACCAGTGCCGCAAACAGGCGACTATGCTATAGCTACTGCCGTTTTCGTACATAACAACGATGTATTTGTGGGAGGTTACGAAGTGGGAGTCGGCGGATCGTTTCCTCGTTTATGGAAAAACGGCGTGCAGCAAGATGTTTTGAAGGGAGTGAGCAAGGTCGGTATTTCTTCTGTTTACGTGTCGGGCAACGATGTATATTTGGCAGGTACTGAGGATACAGGATCCAATAAGATTGCCCGTTTGTGGAAAAACGACCAAGAGCAAAGTTTGGAACAAAGCGGTTCTGCTGGGGCGGCTTCCGTATTCGTATCAGGTAACGACGTCTATGTAGCCGGTTCTGAAAGCCAATCTGCCCGTTTGTGGAAAAATGGTGTGCAGCAATCGTTGGATAGTCAAACAGCTTATGCCAGAGCCTATTCCGTATTTGTATCGGGCAACGATGTATATGTGGCAGGTACAATAGCTATTTATAACGCTGCTCTCTGCTTGTGGAAAAACGGTGTGGGAACACTATTAACCGATGGACAATCAGATGTGCAAGCCAATTCCGTTTTCGTTTCGGGCAACGATGTTTACATAGCCGGTTCTGAGAATAACGGCTCAAAAAATACGGCTTGTCTGTGGAAAAACGGGGTAGTGCAAACCTTGGCGCAAACAGGCAACCAAGCCAACGCTAAAGCGGTTTACGTGCAAGGCGACAATGTATATGTGGCAGGAGATGAAATTTCCGGAAGGAATACCATGGCTCGTCTGTGGAAAAATGGCGTGTTGCAAAATCTGCAATTAGAACCAACGGGGTCGTCCGGTGCACATGCTTTATTTGTGAAAATGAAAAATTAAACAGGAACGAATATGAATAGAGGATACAAAATATGGACAAGAATTGCCGCTTTCGCACTGCTATTTGCCATATCAAGTTGCGAACTCATAGATGAGACGGAAACGATACCGGTAACTTCGGTAGAAGTATCTTCGAGCACATTACAGTTGACCGTAGGCGATGTGCAGACGCTGACCGCCACCGTGAAACCCGACAATGCCACCAACCCCAAAGTGGCTTGGTCATCGTCTGATGACACAAAAGTTTCGGTTAATACCGAAACAGGCGAGATAACTGCCATTGCCGAAGGCATTGCCAACATCATCGCTACAACTGAAGACGGCGGTAAAACGGCAAAGTGCCAAGTAATAGTAAGTGACATTCCCTCGGCAGGAATATCGTTAAGCCAAACGGAAACAATTACCGATTTGTCGGGTCGCGAACTAATGATTGTAACGACTAAAACCGAAAACATCAACATCGGCGTGTTGCCCGCAGGCGTATATTTGGTAAAAGCAGGAAATCGGGTTACTAAATTAATAAAGAAGTAATTGTCTGAATTTGTCTGAATCAGAATTATGGATAATGTCTTATTGTAATTGATATATTTTTACTATCTTTGCGACAAAAAAGTCATGTTAGAAATTAAAGATTATTTTTGTCCTCAAGAATCTTGCAAATCTTATGGATTACGCAATCATGGCAACC
>BNTW01000117.1 GCA_025996895.1 Bacteroidia bacterium
TTGTTTCACAACGCTTTATTATTGAAGCGATTTTTTAGCGTGTTCGGTAATCCGCCAAACTCACGAAAAAATCAGATGTATTTGCAAGAACTATTGACTTTCGGGGCGATAGCTGCTTAGGTTAGATGAAATTTTGAACGAACTATTGATATAAACAATAAAATATTAAAAAATGATTTTTAATAATATTTTAAATATATCCTATTTATGGAAAAAGGTCAAAGATGAAAAAGATGACTTTTATTTTGATTTAATTGAGCATTATTTCAAATACAGTACTAAATCGGATGAATTTCAAATCATTGATAATCAAATGATGAATGATATTGATTTTCAGGAGTTGTTTATATTTATAGACAGAACTCAATCAAAAATAGGACAGCAATATCTGTACAATCAGTTGCTTGTTATCCCTTTAAAATTAAATTTTGATGAACAGGAACAAGTCATTGAGCAGGCAACCGAGAATGAACATAACTTGCTGAAAATAAAATCATTATTGTCAAAACTAAACAAGAGAAATGCCTATTATATATCCCATTTATTCCTTGACGGATATATTCCCAAGCCGAATTGGTTTTGGATAATAAAAGTACTTGCTTTTGCCGGTTTTGCCACCCTCATTTTCACATTTTTGTTTAATAAAATATTTATATTGTTGTTATTCATTTATTTAATCAACTCCATAGTCCATTTTTGGAATAAGAATAACATCATGGTATATATGGATTCCATTCCGCAACTGCCCTTGTGTTGCAATGTTGCCCAAAAATTAACAGAAATGAATTTCTTTCCAGAATTAAAATCATCCGTACTCGCCTCCATTGCGTCTATCTCTGAATTGAAATATGCCCTGAATTTTTTCAAACCGGATACCGGCTTGAAATCCGATTTTGGAGTAATCGTTCTATTTTTCTGGGAAATAATTAAAATATTGTTTTTAATTGAGCCGTTGATTGTGTTTTATGTATTAAAGAAATTAGAATATAAAAAAAGGGATATTCAAAGTATATTTGAATATATTGGAAAAATCGACAGTGCAATTTCTATCGCAACAATCAGAAAGGAAGTAAATTATTTTTGTAAATCCGTAATAACAAATACTTCTAATTCGCTCGAATTCAAAGATATATACCACCCGCTAATTCCTGATTGTGTTCCCAATTCGTTGCAAGTCAAAGATAAATCTATTTTGCTGACTGGCTCAAATATGTCCGGGAAAACGACTTTTATCCGGACAGTATGCCTTAACTTGTTGTTTGCACAAACCATAAATACTTGTTTTGCAAGGGATTTTAAATGTTCACAAACGCGATTATTTTCTGCTATCCGGATTTCCGATGATTTATTAAGCGATAAAAGTTACTATTTTAAAGAGGTATTGACTCTTAAAAATATGATAGATGAAAGTGTGTCGGATCCAAATAACCTGTTTTTATTAGATGAGATTTTTAAGGGGACAAATACGACAGAAAGAATTGCCGCCGGGAAAGCCGTTCTTTCCTATCTCGCAAAATCGGACAAAAACATTGTTTTTGTTTCTACTCACGACATAGAACTTACGGATTTATTGAACAATGAATATGACTTGTATCATTTTACGGAAGTCATTCAAGATAATCAAATTCATTTTGATTATAAAATAAAGCAGGGTAATCTATCCACCAAAAATGCTATTCGGATTCTCGAAATAAACCATTATCCGAAAATAATTGTTGACGAAGCCAAAGATATTTCTAATTATATTACAAAAGGACTACAAAAAAATGTATTATAATATAAAATAATTCAAATGATCAGTATAGGCTTAATTGATAGTGGTATAAATGTAAATCACCCATTGATAACAAGAAAAAATTGTATAGTTAATGGATGTAAAGGTGATTATGAGGACTTTGGTGATTTATTAGGCCATGGAACTCAATGTGCTCATCTTATTATGAAAATGGGAGGAGATACGCCTATTATCTATAATAATAAAGTTTTTGATAAAACTTTGAAAACATCAACAAAGAATATTTTAGATGCGCTTCAATGGTGTATTGATAACAATATTAAGCTAATTAATTTAAGTTTATCAGTTTCTGATCTTAACTACTATTATGAGTTTAAGTCAATTTGTGCAGAGGCATATAAAAAAGGAATAATTATAGTTGCTTCGGCAGATAATATCGGCCGTCCATGTTTACCTGCATATTTAGAAAATGTTCTCGGTGTTGGAGTTGTAGAAATTGAAAATGAAAATAAATTTTATTATGCTGATTCTTCTATTCAATTATACTCAGACGGTACTACTCCCATAAATACCTCTGAACTGGTTACATCAGCAACAAGTTTTGCAACAGCTCGTATGACAGGGTTAATAGCTACTATTTTACAGGAAAATCCAAACATAGGTTTCGATCAATTAAAGAATATCTTAAAAACAAAATCCTGCCCATATAAAAAAGAAA
Source organism: Bacteroidia bacterium (assembly GCA_025996895.1). GTDB lineage: Bacteria > Bacteroidota > Bacteroidia > Bacteroidales > Azobacteroidaceae > Azobacteroides. Next base: position 2,454 of record BNTW01000117.1, read on the forward strand.
AAATTCTTATTCAAAATAAAGAAGTGGATTTGAGTAAATATACGATTCCGATTAGATTAAGTAAAAATATCAGTGCTAAAGCCATTGCAGAAGAACTAAAAAGTATTTCTGCTCATCATATTATTAATAATCAAAAAATGACAATTGCGTTGATAAATTTAAGTAATAACATGAATATTTTGGATGTTGAATTGAAAATCAAAGAAAAATTCAAGGAAAATAATCATGAAATTGTTCAAATAAGTTATAGTACTCAATCGGAAGTGTATAACTTTGAATATTCTTTTTCGTGCTATGAGCAAATACCTGAAAAATTATATCCAGCCTATGCAAAAGCATTAATTGAATCTGCTAATAATGAATATCCGGAGGCTGAATTAATAATTATAGGAATGAATAAACCTATTGTTTCTTTAGATTTTAACAGTATTAATTTTTTCGATACCTATACGATTCCTGAACTTGCTTTACTGTCTGGATTTCAGATAGATAGCTGTATATTTATTGTTGATGAAATAACGGAATTTGAGTATATTCAGAAAAACATTAACTGTATAAAAAATTTATTTGATGCTGATGTAATATTTCTGATTTATAGCAGTTTATTTAATCTTGCAACAAAAAAAAATATGACTCAACACATTCCTGATTTTGAGAAAATAAAACAAGTTTCTCAAACCCAATTCATAAAACTACAGAAAAAATTAAAAGATAAATTGAATATAAGTATCTATAATATAGATGATGAGTTACAGAACATTGAAATTTATAATAAATTATTAGAGGTATAAATAAAATTATTGAATAATAAGATTATGAATATAATAGAGATTCATAGAATGTTTAAAAGCTATGGGCAGAAAGTGGCTTTAAATAATATTAATTTATCAATACCTCAAAATTCCATTTTTGGCTTTCTCGGTCCCAATGGAGCAGGCAAGACCACTCTCATCCGCATCTTAACTGGAATCATTGTCCCTGACTTGGGGCAAGTATTGATAAACGGACAAGAACTGAACCAGTTGAGCGTAAAAAAGATCGGATATTTACCGGAAGAACGCGGCTTATACAAGAAAATGAAAGTCGGCGAACAAGCCATTTATTTAGCGGTTTTGAAAGGTCTTACCCGTCAGGATGCGGAAAGAAGGCTTAAGCAATGGTTTGAAAAATTAGATATTTCCGATTGGTGGAATAAAACCGTAGATACCTTGTCAAAAGGAATGCAGCAGAAAATACAGTTTATTATTTCAACTATCCATCAACCGGAAGTATTGATTTTGGACGAGCCTTTTTCGGGTTTAGACCCCATCAATCGCGAAATCTTGGGCAATGAGATTTTGGAATTGAATAAATCGGGAATGACCATCGTGCTTTCCACCCACGATATGAATTCGGTGGAACAGTTTTGCGACCGGGTTGTGCTGATTGATAAAGGCAATGTCCTTTTATCTGGCAAAGTAACTGAAGTCAAACAAGCGCAAAAATCCTTTTTGTATGAATTTTGTTTCAAGCAAAACAATGAATTGTTTATCAATCAATGTAGTCAATTAGGCGCAAAAATTGTTTCCATAAACAAAAATGATATGGAGTTTTGTGTAAAGGTACAATTTCAAAATGCACCAGAAGCTGAATCAATACTGACTCATACGTTGGGACAAATTGGCTTAATCTCTTTTAGGGAGATTCTTCCCTCCATACACGATATTTTTGTTGAATCCATCATTCGTAACAGTGATACAACTAACAGATTATGAACGAATTATTTCATGTCATCCAACGGGAATATATGACAAGGGTACGATCGAAATCGTTTATACTTATCACATTATTGACTCCCTTATTCTTGTCATTATTGCTTTTGCTACCGACTTATTTTGCTACCCAACATGAAGATTACAAGCAGATAAAAATCGGATTAATAGATCTTGTCCATTCACTGGATAGAGCTTTCGACGAATCGGAGTTAATTGTGGAAACGATTAAAAATCAAACTGTTGAGAATGTTAGAGATCTGGTTTTAAGTGATCAATGGGAGGGCATTGTATATATTGCGAGTTCTGATTCTTCAGAAATAAGTGTCCAATATTATAGTAGCAAGCAGCCCAGCGTATTTCTCCTGAATCAGATAAAATCGGCAATACAAAAGATGGTTTTAAATGAAAAACTGGCAATTTACGGCATTAAAAATGTAGAAGAGATGATCCGTTCCATAAAAGAATCTATCAGTATAGAGAATATTAAAATTGGAGCCGATAGTGCTGCTCAAAAAGCGAGCAGTCCCTATCAACAATCGTTATGTATGGCGTTGGGATTAACAATCTACCTGTTTATTTTCCTGTTTAGCTCCCAAGTGATGCGTGGAGTGTTGGAAGAAAAAACAAACCGGATAGTAGAACTTATCATTACATCAATTTCTCCGGTAAAATTTATGGCCGGAAAAATTATCGGCATTGCTTTGCTGGGCCTGACGCAAATTGTTTGTTGGATTGCTCTCTTGTATGGTTTCACTTTTTTACTTTCAAATTTTCAGGATTTATCAGCATCCGGAAACATGGGAAATATTATGAATCAACGGATTAATCCTGATGATGTTAGTCAGATTTTAAATAATCTGAATCTAATTGATTTCGACGTAATTATTCCGGCATTTGTATTTTTCTTCGTTGGCGGTTATTTACTGTATGCGTCCATATTTGCTGCAATAGCCGCTACGGCGAATTATAGCGACGATATACAACAAGTAACGATGATCGTAACTATACCGTTAATATTATCTATTATTATTTTATCAAATACCATTAATAGTCCTGATAGCGCGATTTCCTATTGGTTTTCCATTATTCCATTTACCTCGCCGATTGTGATGATGGGACGAGTGGTATATGGTGTCCCGCTTCAAGACATTCTATTGTCAATGCTTTTTTTAACGGCAACGGTTGCTTTTATCATTTGGTTGTCCGGAAAAATATATAAAACGGCGATTTTGTATAGCGGTAAGAAAATAAAGTTTTTTGAAATAATATCATGGTTAAAAAATACAAACAATTAAAGAAATATGAACAAGTTTTGGCAAGCACTTTTTAGTCCGGTAAGGGTTTTTAATGAGTTGAAAACAGTCGAGAAATTTTCGATAATGAGTATAGTCGTAATGTTGCTACTGATGCTGATAAATCAGATTTTAATGATTCCAATCACCACGAAGGTAACGTCAATCACTTTATCTACAATGTCATTGCCTGAAAACCAGATAGATACTATGCTGCAAGTATCTTATAAGATGAGATATTTACAAGTCATAGGCTCGATATTCACATATATGATTATGTTCCTTTTCTATGCTTTTCTATTATATTTTCTTGTTAGAATAGTAAAAAATAAATTGGGCTATAAGAAAGTACTGCAAATAATTATTTACAGTTATTTTATTGTTGCAGTCGGTGATTTGATTAATACGGCATTGCTTTATATGCGGGGAATAGATGCAATAAAAAATATTTATGATACTTCTCTGACCGGAATTAATCTGCTGACGTCTTTAGATCGAGTAGGCGCAGTTTGGTATGTCTTTTTAACCCACATTGCGTATCAACCGCTGCTAACCGACTGATTTTCAGAAGGCATACTTTCCGGAGGTCTCTCCGGGTGCCACACAAATTTTCTTCTTTTGCAAGGCATTGCATTTATCTTTAGCG
>BNTW01000118.1 GCA_025996895.1 Bacteroidia bacterium
CTCAAATGCTTGACATTAAATAAATTCATCGGGATTGGTATGCCCGATGCTTACAAAGTGAGTTAATTTTTACAGGCTACGATAGTTAAGAAAAATACCGGCTTGACTACCGTTGCAACAAAGTCATTCAAATATATTCAAGCAACTATCAAATACAGACAATAAATTTTACCAAAAAAAACTGGCAGGAAATTTATGATATTTTGAAACAGGAATTGAAAAATCAGTCGTAAAATAGCCCTATTACTTTATCAATGCCAAATTATCATAAATTTCTTTTATCTTTTTTGCAAGTTGTTGCATGTTTTCTATTATCGTATCACACCATTGATCAAATTCGCTATCTTCCCGTTGCAATTCGGGATGCGCCAAGACATAATCAATGGTTTCTTTTATTCCTTGGTCAAAGCGTTTGGTAGCTGTAAATTCCGGTACCAATCTTTTCAATTTGGCATTATCAAACACCACAGAAACTGCTTTATCGCCCAATAAACCGCCTGCAAAATCGTAAGGACCAACAGCGGCCAAAAATTCGGACGACACATGAACGGCTTTCAAAGGCACATTCAACGCTCGCGCAATACATTGATATATCTGATTCCAAGTCAGTGTTTCATCCGAAGTAATCTGAACAGCTTCGCCCAAGGCATGAATATTTCCAATCAAACCGGCAAAACCTTTGGCAAAATCACTGTTGTGCGTCATTGTCCACAAGGCCGTGCCATCTCCATGAATAATGACCGGTTTCCCTTCCTGCATCCGCTTGATTACTTGCCAACTGCCGTTATTTCCATGCACTCCCAGCGGTACATTCCGTTCATCGTAAGTATAACTAGGGCGCACAATCGTTACCGGAAATCCTTCTTCCCTGTATAATTTCATCAGATAATCTTCGCAGGCAATTTTATTCCTTGAATACTGCCAATACGGATTGGCTAAGGGGGTTGACTCTGTAATTCTGTAATCGGAAAGCGGTTTTTGATAGGCCGAAGCCGAACTGATGAAAATAAATTGCCGTGTTTTATTCTTGAATAAACGATAATCGCGTTGCAAATGTTCCGGAACAAAAGCGATAAAATCGGCCACACAATCAAAATTCAAATCTTTGATCAATGCAGCCACTTGTTGTTCGTCATGGATATCCGCAATCAAAGAATGTGACCCATCGGGCAACACGACATTTCTTTTACCTCTATTTAGAAGGTATAAGTCATGACCCTGAGCGATTAATAATTTAGAGATTGCGGTACTGATTGTACCTGTTCCTCCAATAAATAAAACTTTCATATACAACAATGAGGTTAAGAATCGATATTCCTAATTTTCTTATTTAGAATACAAGACAAAAGTAAAAAATAAATTATTGATATGCAAAAAAATTACTATCTTTGCTATAACTTCAATTATTATATTTTAACAATTATGAAAACATTTTATTCTATCCTGTTTTTTCTGCTCTTCGTCCTTATTTGTCAGGCGCAGACAGGTACTAATCCGTTGTCGTTGAACGACATTGTCGAAAAAAAATACGAGCCGGAAAACGTATCGGAAATGCAGCCATTTCCCGATGGCGAGCATTACACGGTTTTGAGTGCCGACAAAAAAGCGATTTTGAAATACGCTTACAAAACCGGCCAATTAGTTGATACACTGTTTGATGTGCGGAAAGCACGGGAAACGAAACTCGACGAGATTGAAGGTTATGCCATCGACAGCCGGGAATATCGCATTTTGGTTTGGAACGAAAAAGAGCCGATTTATCGCCGTTCATGGCAGGCGAATGTTTATGATTACGACGTTCGGCGCAATTTTCTCAAGCCGCTTTCCGACACACCGGGGAAAATCCGCATTCCGACTTTTTCGCCCGACGGACGCATGGTTGCTTTTGTACGCGACAATAATATCTGGCTGAAAAAATTGGATTACGACACCGAGTCGCCAATCACCAAAGACGGTGCGTTTGGAAAAATCCTCAACGGCATCAGTGATTGGGTGTATGAGGAAGAATTTTACCAAACCAACCTGATGTCGTGGTCGGCCGATAGCCGGTTTCTGGCGTTCGTAAAATCGGACGAAACCGACGTGCCGACCTTCTCTTTTCAGGTTTTTGACGGTAGTTTGTATCCCAAAGATTATGCGTATAAATATCCGAAAGCGGGACAAAACAACTCCAAAGTCGGCTGTTATGTATTTAAAGTCGAAACCAAAGACACCAAAAAGATGGACGTTCCGGCAGAACAGGCCTATTATATTCCACGTATCTGCTTTACGGAAAATCCCGACCAGTTGGCGATTATGACGCTCAACCGGCAACAAAATCAGTTTAATTTGTATCTCGCCAACCCGAAATCGACAGTGGCGAAACTGATTTTTTCCGATGAAAACGAGAAATATATCGATTCGGATTGGCTGCTCGCGATTGTTTTTTCCAAAGATAATTTTGCTTACGTAAGCGAAAAAAGCGGATTTGCCCACATTTACCTCTATACGCTCAACGGCATGCTGGAACGGCAGGTAACTTCGGGAAATTGGGATGTTACCAAACTCTACGGTTTCAATCCGGACACGAAAACGGTATATTATCAATCGGCCGAAGAAAGTCCGTTGCGCCGTTCAGTGTATAAAATAGATGCCAAAGGAAATAAAACCAAATTATCGACACAAACCGGAACAAATTCGGCGCAATTCAGTGCCGGTTATCGCTATTTTGTCCATTCGTTTTCCAACACGACTACGCCGGCCGTTGTTTCCATTTTCGACGAAAAAGGAAAGCAACTATGCGTTTTGAAAGACAATGTCGAACTTCAAAACCGCCTGAAAGCCGTTCGTTTTTCCAACAAAGAATTTTTTACTTTCACGAATGATAACGGCGACTTATTGAACGGCTGGATTATCAAGCCTTCTTTTTTCAAGCAAAATCAGAAGTATCCGGTTGTAATGATACAATATAGCGGGCCGAACTCACAAGAAGTATTAGACGGTTACAAGATGGATTGGTATTATTTCTTAGCCGAACAAGGTTTTGTGGTCGCCTCCATCGATGGACGAGGCACAGGCGCGCGCGGGGAGCATTTCCGCAAATGCACCTATTTAAAATTAGGATTATTGGAGGCAGACGACCAGATTGCCGGCGCAAATTATTTAAAAAACCTCGATTTCATCGACAAAAACCGGATTGCGATTTGGGGATGGAGTTACGGAGGATATGTTACATTGATGAGTATGAGTCGAGGCAACGGCGTTTTTAAAGCGGGAATTGCCATTGCCCCTGTAACCGATTGGAATTTTTATAATTCGATTTATACCGAGCGTTTTATGCGCACGCCGAACGAGAATTTTGCCAATTACAAACTCTCTTCACCCCTGCAATTTGCCAATCAATTGAAAGGCAATTTGCTGTTGGTACATGGAACGTCGGACGATAATGTACATTATTTGAACACGCTGTATTATGCGGAAGCATTGGTCGACGCAGGGATAAATTTTGATATGCAGATTTATTCGGGCAAAAATCACAGTTTGTTGGGCGCAAAAACGCGTTATCATTTATACAATCGCATTATTAACTTCCTGAAAACCAATGAATAGGATTGCAAAACCCGAATGGTTGAAGATTAACCGGCAAAACAACGCCAATTTTTCCTTTACCGGAAAAGTGGTGCGCGAACACTGCCTGCACACAATTTGCGAAAGCGGACGGTGTCCCAATCAAGCAGAATGTTGGAACAAAAAAACGGCGACATTTATGATTGCAGGCGAGATTTGTACGCGTACGTGCAAGTTTTGCAACACGTTGTCGGGCAAACCGCTTCCGTTAGACCCAGAAGAGCCAGAAAAAATCGCCCAATCCATCAAATTGCTCGGACTGAAACATGCCGTCATCACGTCGGTCGACCGGGACGATTTGCCCGATTTCGGCGCGGAACATTGGGTAAAAACCATTGAGGCCGTCAAAAAACGCAATCCACAAATCACGATGGAAGTACTGATCCCCGATCTTCAGGGAAAAACGGAACTATTAGACCCAATTATTCAAGTTTGCCCCGACATTATTTCCCACAACATGGAAACCGTCGAACGACTGACGCCGGCAGTCCGGAGTGTCGCCCGCTACAAAACAAGTCTGGTGGTGCTGAAACACGTCGCTTTGTCGGGCATTCCCACCAAATCGGGGTTGATGTTGGGATTGGGCGAAACTAAAGAAGAAGTTGTTCAAACGATGGAAGATTTGTTGAACGCCGGTTGCCGGCTGCTTTCTATCGGACAATACCTGCAACCGTCCAAAAAAAATATTCCGGTTGTCGAATATATTTTGCCCAACCGCTTTGCCGAATACAGGCAAATCGCCTTATCGCTGGGCTTTCGGAAAGTAGAAAGCGCACCGTTTGTGCGGTCATCCTATCATTCGAGCGATTTTATCTGATTTTTCAGGTTTTCCAGATTTTGACGAATAAATTTTTTCGCCATTTCATCGGTAAAATTGCCTTTTTCATCAAATTTGGTGTGCACTTGTGCAACCAATATTTCCGGCTGCATCACCAACTTCATATCAAAAAGGCGGAAAAACGGCAAGAAAGCCAACTGCATGCGCACCGTTCCCCACGCTCCCGGCGTTGCACCCATCAGCGATACCGGCTTGCCTTTCAAAGGACTTTCTTTTCCGCGCGAAGCCCAATCCAGTGCGTTTTTCAATCCGCCCGGAATGGAATAATTATATTCCGGCGACACAATCAACAGACCGTCTGCATCTGCTAAAGCCGTCCGAAAAGCGGTAACAATTTCCGGCGGTATTGCATTCGGCGTGTCCAAATCTTCGTTATATAAAGGAATGGTGTCGAAACCAACCATCAACAACTCCATTCCTTCAGGTAATAAATCGGCAGCAGCCTGCAAAAGCTTCTTGTTGTAAGAATCTTTGCGCAAGCTACCACAAATTCCTGCAATTTTTAATGTCCGCATATCAAAAACGAGCTTCTACTGCTTTCCAATCAACGATTTTCCACAATTCTTTCAGGTGGTCGGCACGCCGGTTTTGATAATCCAAATAATAAGCGTGTTCCCAAACGTCGAAGCCGAGCAGAGGTTTCAGGCCTTTGGTAACCGGATTACCTGCGTTGGCTTCTTTCGTAATAGACAATTTTCCGTCTTTATCGGCAGCCAACCACACCCAGCCCGAGCCGAACAACGAAACGCCGGCTGCTTCAAATTCTTTCTGAAAATTCTCAAATGAGCCCCAAGCAGCATTAATCGCTTCGGCCAACTTACCCGAAGGCTGTCCTCCACCTTTCGGCGAAAATTGAGTAAAATACAAATTGTGATTCAACACTTGACCGGCATTATTGAAAAGCACACCATCGGATTCGCGCACAATCGTTTCCAAATCGGCGTTTTCAAATTTTGTACCCTGAATCAGATTATTCAGGTTATTCACATACGTTTGCAGATGTTTTCCATGATGGAACTCGATGGTTGATTTTCCGATAACCGGCTCTAACCCATCAACAGCATACGGCAATTTAACTAATTCAAATTTCATAAAATTTTCATTTGTGTCGGCTTTCGCCTGACTGTTTGTAATTAATAACAATAAACTCACTAATAAAGTTATCATATTTATTTTGACTTTTCTGCAAAGTTACAACGGAGATTTTTATCTTCCAAACGAAAATATCTATAAGTTGATAGATAGATTAAATCTTGGTTTTCAGCGGAAAGAACAGGATTCGAACCTGCGAAACCCTTTAGGAGTTTACACGCTTTCCAGGCGTGCCTCTTCAACCACTCGAGCACCTTTCCTTGTTAAAGCGACGCGAAGGTACAAATAATTATTCAGATTGCAAAAAATATCGGAATCATCCGTTATTGAAAAATGAAAAAGGGCAGACATGCCGGCCTGCCCCAACCTCGGGAATTTGAAGTTATGCGAACATCCCGATTGATTTTGTCATTGCGTTTTCCCTGTCATTGCAGTTATGTTGTCATTGCGTGCTTGACGCGCAATCCCCAGAACACCGTTAATAAATAAATTCCTGCAATCAACAACAACAACATTGTTCCATTTCCTATTGGAATTTTCAATGCCGTTTCTTGC
>BNTW01000119.1 GCA_025996895.1 Bacteroidia bacterium
TTTGTATAAATTCGCAGTGATTATTTCAGTTGGGATTAATGGACTTCGTTTCATCCGGGATAGTCTCCTCTTAAAAGAGTCGGACAATGACTCCGTGCGAGAAAAAAGTAATTTTTAGAAGTCCCCTTTATTATAAATGCCTGTCGTTTTCACAGAATCTTTGAAATTAAAAATAATATAAAGCAATTAATATTTCGGATTTTTTTTACATACAGATCCAATCCAAATAAAGAAAAGACCTATAAACAAGGATTTTGCGATTAATTTCTCAAAAATTCGTTTCTAACTTAAACCAGGAGAATGTGCCGGTTTTTCCTGCATGGCTTTCAAGGAACAGTCCGACATGAATGCCTGCGCCCCAACGGGGAATGAAAGTGCCGTCGTAATGCTTGTTCGGCAACTGGAAGCTGTGCCATTCCTTGCCGTCGTCCGACCAATAAAAACGGAACAAACGGCCGACAGAGGATTCGATTTTCAACCGGATACGTTCGGGTTTTTTATCGAAGATAGAGCGATGAAAAGCATGCGTTTCGTTATTCCGAACTTCATAGCCACGTATTTCGTTACCTTCGATTCCCCAAACGAAATAATTACCGGCATTGCCATAAACAGACAAACCCTTGAATGCGTCCTCAGCGGGAATAAACTCGGTTTCCATCACGTAATTGCCCGCTAACGGATTTGTTCCCAGAAAAACAAACGGACTGCCGGACAATTTCAAGCCGTCTTTTGTTCGTTCGACTGTTGGTTTCGGTTGCTTCATGTCCCACTGCCAATAAATACGGTTGGCTTCCGAAGAAAAATCGTCGAAAAAAACGGAATTTCGTTTTTGTACTGTATTCGAAAAAGGAACTTTTGTCTGTGCGGTCGGATTTTTTCCGTCGCGGAAATACGGCCAGCCCGAAACCTCGTCAAAAAGCAATTCGTCCAACAATCCCTGCCGGCCGATAAACTCGAAATCGTACTGATTATAAGCGTGATACAAATAAAAATACCGGTTGTCGGGCGTTGTAACCAGCGTTCCATGACCGGAACACCGCCACAGTCCGCCGCCTTCCAAAATCGGGCCGGGAAGCTGTTCCCATGTCCCTTTGAGCGAAGTGGAACGCGCCACCCGCACGCGGTAGTCGCAACGGTTATCGCAACAACCGCCTACCGAATACAACAAGTAATAATAATTGCCGTGTTTCACCAAGCATTCGCCTTCGTCGCCCTGCCCTACCCAGCCGTTATTGTGTTGCGTAAGGCTAAATACCTCACCGGTCAAAGCCAAGCCGTCGGGACGCAATTCGGAAGCCAGCAACTCAATCGACCGTGTGGGGTCTAATCCGTAGGCTTTCCACGTGATATAAAGCTTGTTGTCCGTATCCCGAAAAACAAAGGCGTCGATGGCTTCGTTGCCCCATTCTATCAAAATTCCCCGGTCAGTAAAACCTTTTCGAATGTCTTTTGTCGTGGCCACACCAATACAGGACGTATGGTCACTCTTTTTCCGTGCCGTATAATAAGCATAAAATGTGTCGTTTTGATAAAACAATTCGGGTGCCCAGCAACTGCCTTCTATCCATTCGGGCGTTTCGTAAAAAATAAAACCGGTTTTCTCCCAATTAATCAAATCAACAGAATGATACAACGGATAATTGGGCGCAAACTCCGACGAAGTGCCGGCAGCATAATAGTCTTCACCTACACGGATAACACTCGGATCGGGAAAATCACCGGAAATCACCGGATTACGATACGCCGGTTGAACGGTTTGTGAAAAAACCGAAGTGCCAATCACGAAACAAAGAAATAAAATTTTGTATTTCATCGGAACAAAGATAAGACTATTTCTTAAAATAATATTAATTTTGTCTTAACGAATTTGATTAAGAATATTTTAAGGCATTTGGCTTATACTTGTATAAAATTAAAAATTCATATCATGAAACACTATTTTATTTTGTTATGCCTTTCGATTTTTGCTTTAGGTAACCTTTCGGCAGAAGATTACACCTATTCCAACAATTGGTATGTGGGTGATACGGAAGCCGGCGAATGGATTAAGCACAAACATATCAAGATTTCTGCCGGTGATTATCGGTTTACCCTTTTGGCCGTTGCCTACGAAACAGGGAAAACCGTCTCGCTCGCGTTGAACGACGAAATTGTTTTTTCGCAAATAGAAATTCCGGCGAATGTTTTTGGAACTTTTCAGAGTATTCATCTGGGCAGTAAAGCATTGGCCGAAGGTTATTACGACGTAAAACTTATTTTTGACACAGGCGATGTAAATGGCGATTTGATTTTTATTAAAAAAGATTCACGTACCGACAATACCGTTTTGGATACGGATTTGGAATACGCGCTCAACCATTCCGACGGCATGCACATTGCCCCGATTGCGGGTGCAGCCGAAGGAACTTGCTCACTGGCGAAATACGGCGACCAGGGCGATAATATCACTTATTATTTTCAAGGAAATCCGGGCAACGACCGCTATACGCGCGAACAGGTGATGATGTGGAACAAACAGCCGATTTATACTTACCATCATGAATATACACAGGATGCTTTGGACACCCGCGTACAGGAATTTGTGGAATCGAAAGTCGATTTTATCTGGGCGCACGGACGCGGTGAACCGGATCAGGACAATGAAATTCTCGACCGCGATTTCAAAAACGGTGCGGGAGCGATGCCCTGCACCGGATTGACGGAACTGGCCAAAGCCATCAAGCGCAATCCGTATGCCAAAGATAATTTGAAAATCGCTTATTTTTTCGATAACGCAGCGACTTTCACCAGTGCCGGATCAGGATTTTACACCGGTCAAATGAATTACGGCAGCAAAGATTTTCAAAAATTTGTCTGGGAATTTGCCGTCAAAAAATGGTATGCCGCTATTCCGAAAGAACTGTTATTTACGCTTCCCGATACGACAGGACAAGGCCGTACTATCGTGCCGATGCAGTGGTGGACCTGCGGTATCGGCTCGAAATGGGGCAGTAATAATAAAGAATTGGGCGGATCGGATTATTTGATCGATTTTTTCAATTACATTGCCAAGCAGATGCAGGCGGAATTCGGACTGACGCCGGCATGGGTGCTGGACAATACCTTTTTTAAATATGGAACCAAACTGCGTAATGATTCCTACGGCATACAGGCGTGGTTTATCTGGGGGCGCGAAATTACTGACATTCAAGCCCTGAACGGACGGAAATTTGCCTTTGCTCTCAACGGCGGACGTATTCCGATGCACGGTGCTGTCCAAACCGATTGGAATCCTTATACCGGCGAAGGCACTTATGTCAGCGACAATGCCAGCCAAAATGCAACCAAAGGATTTCACGTGAGTTCGCTGGACGAGAACGGCGAGCCGCGTATCCGTTCCGTTTTTGAACAGGGAACGGCAGAAAACGCCGAATGGATCGTGTTGGAATCGTGGTTTGACTGGCACGAAGGCTCGACTTGGTTTAGAAGCGGACACCGTGAATATGCTTATCCCAATCAGCACCTCAACCTTTGCCGCGAGTTTGCCGATAAAGAAACGAGCTCTATCCTGCTGGAAGCCGAAAGCTGCGACGAATTTTACGACTTATCGGCGGGAAATAGTGGCGGATCGTATCGCTTGGATTGGTATAAAGAAAGCGAACTGAAGAAAGATTATTGGGACGCTAATTTTGAGGTCGATTTAGACGTTTTCCGTCCGTTGCATCAACTCTCCCCCATTCGTTTGCACGAGGGAACTCTCAAACTTACACCGAGCAAAATATATGCCGGTTTAAAAGATGTCTGGCTTACGGCCGGATCCAATGATTCTCCTTTCGGTAATGAACTCGACGGCTATCCGGTTGATCAGTGGCGGGCATTGGCTTCTTACGCTTCTTTGCAAGATTTGGCCTTGGGCGGTTATTCGGCTTGGGGCATCACGACAGACGGCAATTTAGTAAAATGTACGTTGCCGAATGAGAAACTCGCCAGCACCAACAATCCCTGGACGGAAGTAAAAAGCGACGGAATAAAAATAGTGGATATTGACGCCAACGATGCCATGATTTGGGGCGTTGATGACCAGACGAATATCTATTACCGCAATTTTGCCGGTACTCGTCCCTGGACGAAAGTAGAAGGCAAATTGACTTCCATTGCCGTAGATAACGGTTTTGGCTGGGGATTTGATCCCGAAGGCAATTTGAAATGTTTCAACCTGCAAAGCAAATCCGGCTGGAAAACCGTTGCCAATCCGCACCAACTCACTTTTTTGAGTGCAGGATGCGAAGAAGTGTGGGGAATAAACGCTAAAAATGAAGTTTATCGCCTGTCGTCGTCCGGTTTCGGCTCGTGGCAAAAAGTGGCAGACGGCTTCGCAGATGTTTCGGTAGGAGCTAATTTTGTCTGGTTGTTGGATATGGAAGGCAACCGCCATTTCTGCGAACTCAATTCATTCACCGATCGTTCCGTTTTCACAACGAAAGTGTATAACGGCATTGTTGCACCGAAAACAGTTCAGATTTCGGTAAAAGCCTATCCCAATCCGTTTGCCGACCGGCTGACCGTCAGCATTACGTCCAATACGAGCAAAAACATTGATGTAAGCGTTCTTTCTATTGATGGAAAAACCGTATACCGTACCACTTACGCCGTAAAAGAAGGTACTAATGAATTGGAATTGGGCACGAAACTGCAAGCATTGCCGTCAGGTATTTATTTGCTGGTGATTGAAAAACCGGACAGGGAAGTGATAAGAATAATAAAATAAAATTAATAAATTTATCGAGTTAAAATTTTTGTAGAAATACAATATTTTGCATGAAAAAAATGCGTTTTTTTTTCGAAAAGTGCATTTTTTTTCGTGCAATTTTTCTTTATGCTCTGTGCTATTGACAAAAAGGCTTTCATTCTTGAAATATACCCCAATAACTATATATCTCAAATTTTAACATATTTTCTTTGGTAAATAAGATTTATTAGCATAAATTGCAGACGAATCATAAATTATATATAATCATGAAAACAAAAAAAATAATTTTATTAAGTAGTTTTTTAGCTTTTGCTACTATTTGTACAGCACAAATTAAAGTAGACTCATTAGCCGGCATGTTGTTTCGTTCTTCCAACGGCTCTATTGCTATCGGTAATAATTTGTCTGCTGTGAGCAGTGATTATGTTCCTCTACAAATACTTGCCACTGGGGGAAATGGCGGTATCAGCCTAAAATATGTCAATTCGGCTTATTATGAAGCCCACCGTGTTCAGATAGATGCAACTTCAGCTACTCCGTTAGCACTCTATCGTTCAGGGGTAAAAATATTTCACGTTGATGGCAATGGTACGGCTTATACGAATGGGACACCACTCTCTACTTCCGATATTTCTTTGAAAAGCAATATCGAAACCATTCCTAATTCATTGGACAAAGTATTGCAACTGCGGGGTGTTTCTTTTACTATGAATTATCCGAAAGAAGAAAGCAAGTCAATCAATTCGGAAGAAGCCTATAAAAGAACGAAAGAGCGTACGCCCGAATTGACTCCTGAAATCTGGGGACAAATTCAAAAGGAAAAAGAGCGCAAACAAATGGGTGTGATTGCGCAGGAAGTGGAAAAAGTGATACCGGAAGTTGTCCGTACCCGTGAAGACGGATTAAAAGCCGTCGCTTATTCCGAAATGATTGGATTATTGATTGAAGCGGTCAAAGAACAACAGGGAATTATTGACGTCTTAAAATTGGAGGTTGCCTCATTAAAGAGTAGTCCATTGCGTTCTTCTACTGCTGAAGACAACACGACCGGAATTTCACCCATTCTGTCTGCTTGTCAATTAGCACAAAACGTTCCCAATCCGTTTACTAAGGGAGCGTCCGTAAATAATTTTCACATTTTATTAGGTTTTATGACATAATTCCACTCGCCATGGAACTTATATTTTTTAAGATTTATTGCATTTAACTCTTCATCGCTTATCACTATTCC
>BNTW01000120.1 GCA_025996895.1 Bacteroidia bacterium
CGATTACGTGGTCTAATCCGCCGAAGCCGATATCGTAACCCCAGCCGTCGCCGCCGATTATCCATTGACTGCGTTTCATGAAGTAACTCTTCAATTCCAAAAGTTCCTTGCACAAGGTGCAGGCGGGACAATTACAAGTCGTTTCTCCCGCTTCTTTCTGTGCTTTAACTGTTGCCAACTGTTCGGCATTTAATGGGCCTTTACTTTCAAAATGTGCTATTACCTCGTCTATCGGAGCGATACCCCATTCGAGAGCAGAAGCGTATTCGTCAGCGGCTTTTCTGCCAGCTGAGCCACCATCTTCTTTGTTGTCGAGCCATGCTTGTGCGGCATCTTTCACCTTTTGTTGTGTCCAGGGAATTTCCATCAACGCTTTTGTTTTTTCAACCACCCGTTCGCGCATTTTTTCAGTACCGATTTTCATTCCCAAACCGTATTCGGCATTGTCTTCAAACAAGGAATTTGCCCAAGCCGGACCGTGTCCCTGCTCATTTTTGGTATAAGGGGTGGAAGGAGCTGAACCTGAATAAATTGACGTACATCCGGTAGCGTTGGCAATCATTTGGTGGTCGCCGAACAATTGCGAAATCAATTTCACATAAGGCGTTTCACCGCCACTGAGCCATTTACAAATATTGTTTTTCCTTGTTGTTTAATGCCATAACTTTCGTGAACGTGTCCAAACAAATGCAGTTTGGGTTGTATTTTCTGTACGGCTTTCAGTAAATCGGCACAACCGATATGTTCGCCGTTTTCTGTTTTGTCCAAAATGCCGAAAGGCGGACAGTGCGTGAGCAAAACATCTGTATTTTCAGTGATTAACGCCCAGTGCCGAGCCATTTTCGCACCGCGTTCTTCGTTAAAAGCCCAAAAATTGTGAAAAACAGGGCTGTACGGACTTCCCCAAAAGTTTACGCCCTCTATTTCTACACTCGAATCGCAAAGATAATAAGTATTTTCCGGCAGAGTTTGTTGAATTTCTGCCCTTGTTTTGCTTGCAAAATACAAATCGTGATTGCCTGCGATAAAAATTTTGTGTTTGTAATTCAACGAACTAAACCACTCGATAAAATCCTGCGTGTTTTGTTCGGCTGCGGCTGCGGGCGTTTTGAAATCCATTGCCGATACATCGCCACCGTGAACAAGCACATCAGCATCGGGCAGGTTTTTCAACTGCCGGTGCTGCGTGTGGGTGTCGGAAAGGAAGAGGATTTTCATTATTTTATCATTCGTATTTTTAGTTTTTAAAGTTCATCAGGCGAAAATGCGTGTACTTTACCGTCAAGCGTAAGATACAGGTGCTCGCCGAGAAATGCTATATATTTGCCGCGATAATAAAGAAAATCACTGACTTCGTCTTCGCAATATTCGGGCGCAACCACAATTTCACCTGTTTCCTTGTGGCGGAAACCGTATTTGCCTGTGGTTTCGTCTTGAAACGACTCAAAAAGACTTCCCTTTTCTCTGTATTTTTGGCTTAATAATAAACCTTCTGTTTGCTCCCGCCAATAATACCCAATATTGCGGGTAAGTTCAATAAATTTGTTCCAGTCATCCAATGCCTCTTCGTATTGGGCAAGTTTCATTTTGGCATGTGCGCGGTACTGAATCAGAACAAAATCGTCCGGTTTAAGCGAAATTGCCTTGTCAAAATCTGATATTGCTTCATCGTATTTTTCTGCTTTATGTAAGTCAATTCCTTTTTGATAATATTCTTCTGCTGTCATATTCTTAAATTATTAAGTTTTTTGTCATCTGTTTTGATAAAAATCCGAAGGAATTGCTCCAATTATTCTGCGAGTGCTTGGAATCAATGCTCTGCGGGAATAAAACATATCCAAATATACTTCGTCCAATTCTACTTCTTTTGTGCCGCTACGGAAAACATACAACTGACCTTTGCGAAACGGCTCGCAAGGGAAAATTTCAAAATTATATAAATAGTCGATTGTGCTGAAAATTTTGTCTTCCAGAATGTCAATATAAATAGGCAATGGACTTTTTATGAGTATGGCTGCAACTAATATGCTTTCGTCATTTTCACTGTCTTTTTCTTTTTTTTCCACAATGCCGTATTCGAGATATTTTGATTTTATCAAAAAACGGTGCGAAAAGAATTTCAAACTCATCATCGGCGCGTTTTTAACCCTTATGTCATTGAATATTTCGGTGGTGTTCTTTTTTTCTGTCATGATTTTTTTATTTTTCATTCATTACTTTTTCCAAAACCTTTTCCAGCACGCCGACATAATAAAACGGCAGATTTATCAAATTAAATTCTTTGCCTGCCTGCGTTTTCACTTTGTCGATTGAAAATGGTTGCGACCACACTCTAACCGCCCAATCGTGAGGACATTCGTCCATAAACAAATGCAGCGATTTGAGTTTTGAATTGTGTCCCGATTTTACTTCAATGGGAATAATTTTACTGTCTTTTTGCAAAATAAAATCCATTTCTGCCTCAGAGCCGTATTTTTTTCGTTCCCAAAATCTGCGCGTTGCCGAAACACGAGTTTCCTGTGCAAGAAGTTCCTGTGCAACAATTTGTTCGGCAATTTTTCCGCGATAAGCATCAAGAATATCTTTTGCTCCGAAAATTTCTTTTTGAATGTTGGCTGCATAATTGACCAATCCCGTATCGTTCCAAATCAGTTTTGGGGCGCGTTTCAAATCGGCGGGAGCGGGAATTAAAGCGGCAGTTGTAGGATATACGAGTTCTAAAAGCATTGTTTTTTCCAAAGTGCGAAACGCCTCGCCCATTTCACGCGCTTTGTACACTGATTCTGCAAAACCGCCAAGCGTAATTTGCTGTGCTGCATACGTCCATCCCTCTTTCAGTATATATCTGATAACGTGCTTCATAGTGTCGTTTTTGGCGTATTTTTCCACATCATCTTTGTATCCTGTAAGAATGGTATCGTAAATTTCCGACAAGCCAACAATATCCCGATTTTCAGCAAAATGAGCGACAATTTCGGGCATTCCGCCAATAAGTGTAAAAGTGTTAAACAAATCCATTGTCATAGAATGGATTCCATTTGTTACAGTTATTGCTTTTACAACTTTTTCAAGTTCACTTTTGCCCATTGCGATAAGAAATTCGCAAAACGAACAGGGGCGAACAGCCAGATATTCCACTCGCCCGACAGGAAAAGAAATGTGGCTGTCTATCAGTGTTTCGAGCAGCGAACCTGCCGCAATAACGTGCAAATGAGGATATTCCTCGTAAAAATAACGCAAAAGCATCACTGCACGAGGCGAATTTTGTATTTCGTCGATAAAAATCAGAGTAGGAACATCTTTGCGAGGAGCATTTGCCATAACATAAATTCCTGTCAGCAAGGTTTCCATATTGCTGTAGTTGTCAAAGGGTTGTATATGTTCGGGATTTTCGAGATTTAGTTTAATATAAATCTCAAAATTTTTACCGAATTCATCAACCAGAGTTGTTTTGCCTACCTGCCGTGCCCCTCGTAGTACAAGCGGTTTCCGTTTGGTTTTTGCTGCCCAATTTTCTAATTTAGATAATATATCTCGCTGAAACATAATGATAATGTTTTAATTTGACGGTACAAAGATACAAATATTGTTTCAATTTAACGGTACAACTTGCTCAATTTTGTATCAAATTTAGGGTATAAACGGCTGAAAATTTGTTTTTGTCTGTCATATTTTTATATTTTTAAAAATTGTTCGTTTCTGCGTTTATACTATCTGTTTTAGATTTGCAAAACAGATAATCTGAAATTTCTTTTTCGGGCATAATTATTTTTTTTTAGAGAAAACGTAACATTTTCCTATTTTACCATTGACTATTCGAGTAATACAGGTTTCATTTTCATCGCTAATTATTATAAATTTTTTTGTCTTCATATAGTCTTTAAGTTCGCCATAATTCAACTTTAAATAATTCCAATAATCGTTTTCCGTCATCTTAAACTCCGATATTTGCAGTCCACTCCAAATAGTTTTTTTATTTTCTGCCATAAGTTGAATACCCAAACCATAATTGCGTATGATGCTATCATTGGTACTCCATTTTACAGGGATAAAAACAGGCATACCAACTTCATTATCAGGTGATATTGCAGGGAACGTAACGGTGTATTCCTGATTTTTTTTGATTTCTTCCAGCACACCTATCGAGCCTGCATATTTGTCTGAAAAGCCACGAATGTAATGCTGATTAGTCATTTCCAATGGCACTTCAAAATCTGCATCACCATAATATGTCCAACGAACAACAACATTCTTTGCGGTCAGTTTTCCCAAATTTCTTACAAAAAATGTCATATCCAGATAACTCTCTATCGCTGTTAAAGACTTTTGACCGGTTTTTACTTGGTCTGCCTTTGAAATTTTTATTGCTTGTTGCGCCTGTATAGCCGTAACATTAACATAATCCACTTGATAATTTTTTCCGTTTTCTATTTCAAACTCCTCTGTACCTCTCTCGAAATATAAATTGAGGTCTTCGTGGTAATTAATCCTGTTATTCTCTTTATATTGATAATAGCCCAAAACGCCGCCACCACCAATAATGGCAACCAAAAGAGCAAATAAAGATATTGAAACTGCTTTACCTAATTTGTGGTATATTTTAGAGAATATTGTTTCTTTACGTTTGGCACTATTATTCTCTTTTGAAACAATATGTACGCTGTTGCTTCCTTTTGATACAACAGTTTTTTGCTTTTTATATTCTCTTCTTCTTCCCATATTTTACCTCCGTTTCTATTTTACTCTGTTACCTTGCTTGTCAATATAAAATTCTTCGCCGTTTAGTTCTACTTTTGCCAGCCCGTCAATAAAATCTCTAACATCGTCATATATGAAAGAAATTACTACTTTCCCTACTTTATTTATAAATCCCCATTTATTATTAAAATTTTTCACTCTCGCAAGTCCTTCACTGAAACGATGCGCATCATAATATTTATCATCAATAATTTTTTTTCCCGTTTTATCAATAAAACCATAGCAAACGGACTTCTTAAAATATGCAAGTTCCTCATTAAAAAAGCCCAATCCTGTATATACAATGGGAATAATTTCTTTATCTGTTTTATCTATATATCCATAATGTGTACCCAATTTTACTAATGCAAGTCCGTCTATGAAACGGTAAGCCTCGTTATATTTGAAAGGTATAATTATTTTGTTTGTAATATCAATGTATCCGCACTTACTATAATGATTTAATTTTACAGCAGCAAGCCCTTCGGAAAAATCAAATATACTTTCATATTGTAAAGGTATCACAATTTTCCCAGATTTATCTATCGCCCCCCAGTTGTCGTTTTGGCATACGGCTGCTAAACTCTCACTGAAACGGCAAGCATCATCATATTTTGCAGGAATGATTTCATTGCCCTCTTTATCTATATATCCCCATTTACCATTTGTTCTAACCGCTGCCACTCCTTCATAAAATTTATAATGTTTCCATTTTTTCCTCAGATTATCGTATTTAGGTGAAACGATTATTTTCCCTGTTTTTTTATCTTTAAAACCATATTTTCCATTTTCTTCAAATTCTATTAAGGAAATGTCCGTAAATTAATTTTACATTTATAGTGTTAGTATCAAAAATTATAGCTAACTTTGCGTCATGGAAAATCTCAAAGAAAAGTTATCGTTAATCTCTCCCCATTTAAACGAAAAGCAA
>BNTW01000121.1 GCA_025996895.1 Bacteroidia bacterium
TTCATGTATGCCGGCTATTTCTTCGGCGAACTGGAATTTGTGAAAAAAAATCTCAGCCTGCTGGCGGTAGTCATTATTTTTATTTCGCTTCTACCTGCGATTATTGAAATTATGAGGCAAAGAGCGAAGCACAAGAAATCGTTTGTCAAAAAAAGCACAGATTCCATGTATAAGGTTAAGTGGAGTTTGTCTGTGATCATAACTACGATAGGTATTGCATTCGGTTTTTTTTGTATTGATGCAATTTTAATATATAAATTAGTTTATTTCGGCAATATTCTTTTATACACTTTGCTCTTGATTCTTATTAATGCAATATTATTATTTGTGATAATTAATATTCCGCTTACCATTAAATTAAGCGATGAGCGCATTGTTGTACAAAAAATATTAGGTAAAATACAAATCCGATATTCAGATATAGTTTTTGTGAAAATATTCAATCCTGCTGCTGATTTAAGAATTTTTGGAAGTGGCTGTTTTTGTGGTTTTATTGGAAAATTTTCAAATAAAGATTATGGCTGGTATTCCTCTTATGTATTGGATAGCCGGCAATCGTTCATACTATCGCTTAAAAATAATACTAAATACGCATTTAGTTGCGAAAGCAGTACAGAGATAGTAGATAAAATAAATGGATATATTCACAATGCAAAAGTATAGAATATGTAGATAAGAAATTAATTATATCAAAAAAGGCGTTAGCTTTTGTTCTCACTATAGAATATCTGCAAAATATTTAAATTACTAGGGAATGAGAAGTTCAACGCCCACGTGTTTTGCGTGGGCTTTTCTCGTTTTAGTAATAGGTTTTGCAGAGCCTCTATAGTAAACATGATAGGCCTGCGTTTTTTTGGTTTAAAATGAATCAATATGAAAGAGCACACACCAATTATTGGAAAATTAATCTGCAACAAACTGAAAGAGCAGGGACGCACAACTGCATGGTTAGCAAAAAAAATGTGTTGCGATCAAAGCAATATTTATAAGATATACAAGAAAACAAATATCGACCTGATTCAACTTATACAAATTTCAATCATTATGGAATTTAATTTTTTAGATTGCTATTCTCAATTTATCAGAAAAAACATAACAAAAATGGACATTTCCGCCTAAAATAATGGCGGAAATGTCCAAAACTATTGGAATGTTATTGTTATTGTATAATTTTGACAAAAAAGATAGAATACTCCAATGAAAAATGCATTTAAATATCCTATTTATGCTGTTTTGTTTTTGATTTTTTTTGTTATGTCTTGCCAACAAAAAACTGACTATTTGAAAGAAACGTTACAATTGGCTGGGAATAATCGTGTGGAATTAGAAAAGGTATTGCAACATTATGCTTTTGACCCGAATGATAGTCTTAAATATAAAGCCGCTGTATTTTTAATAGAAAACATTCAAGGACATTATTCTTACAAGAATAAGGAGTATTTAGAGGCTTATTATCATGAATTGGATAGTATGGTGAATGAAAATCAAGATTATGAAATGAACAAGCGATTAATGGAAAAATTTTCCTACAAGTATCAAGGAGCGGCCATTCAAGAAATTGTAGAGGATATTCAAATAATAACGGCTGAATATTTGATTGAAAATATAGACAAGGCTTTTGAAGTTTGGATAGGCGGTGAATGGGCGACGCATGTTACGTTCGATAATTTTTGCGAATATATATTACCCTATAAATGTACAGAATTGCAACCTTTAGATAATTGGCGTGAATATGCTCGTGAGATGCTTAAAGCCGATTTGGACAATTTACACTATTGTGATTTATACAAAAATTCGGCATTCCAAGCAGCTACTTCAATTAGTAAGGAAATTATTAAACTTAATCGGCAATTTTATCCTTTTGATGGAATTCGAGCAATTCCAATCAAAAACATCCGGACATTGGCTAAATTACCGTTCGGAACGTGTGAAGACTATTCTGTATTAGCTTTAGCAGTTATGCGTAGTAAAGGCATACCGATAATGGAAGATTTTACACCACAATGGTCTTTTCAACCTCAAGCTCATTCTTGGAATATTTTGTTGAATAATCGCGAGAAAAATATGATATTCTCGGCTGGCTCAAGTAATCCGGGAGAATTGCATAATCCCGATACTAAAATGGCAAAAGTATTTCGTCGAACTTATGCCATTAATCGAGATATATACAATCTTCATCTATCAGAAAATTATATACCAGTTGTTTTTCGAAATTATTTTATAAAAGATGTAACGGAAGAATATTTGACAACATGTGATGTGGATATTGAAGTCCCATCCGAATTTAAAAATAAATATAAATATGCCTATTTAGCCGTCTTTGATAATAACAATTGGATATCTGTTCATTATGGTAAAATAAAGAATGGTAGAGTGAAATTTGAAAAAATGGGCAAAATGTGCATGTATTTACCTGTTCTTTATGGACAACAAGGTATTATTCCGTTTAGTGTTCCATTTCATATATCTATTCAAGGAAAAATTAAAAAACATGAAATAATTAAGAATAATTTTCTCAATTCTACTATTTATCGGAAATATTTTATTGCTGGACATTGTTATGAAGTGGGTAATCGTATGCAAAATGGACGGTTTGAGGTAGCAAATTGTGCTGATTTCAGCGACGCCGTGGTGATACATCGTATTATGAATTTTACTGTACAATCCAAAGAATTCAGATTGGATACGCTGAAAAATACTTATCGCTATTGGCGTTATTGCGGACCAAATGACAGTTATTGCAATATTGGAGAATTGTATTTTTATCAAGATTCTAATAAGTGGCCTATTTACGGACATATTATTGGGACTAATGCTTCCAAATCAATTAATGATAAAAAAGTTGTATTTGATGGAGACCCATTAACCCTATTTGACAATCGGCATCCGAATGGCGGATGGGTAGGTGTGGATTTTGGGAAACCTATAAAAATGAATCGAATTGCGTACACTCCTCGTGGTGACGGAAATGATATTACTCCGGGTGATTTTTACGAACTTTTTTATTGGAATAATAAATGGGTTTCAATGGGTAAGAAACAAGCAACGGATATAAAGCTCATTTATGAGAATTTACCCGCTGGAACAATTTATTGGATTCGCAATCTTTCAAGAGGGAAAGATGAGAGGATTTTTAGTTATGAAAATGGGACACTAAAATGGTGGTAATGATATGAAAAACAAGAAAATTCATATTGGGAATCTAATTCAGGATAAATTAAAGGCTGATGGACGTTCTGTTACATGGTTGGCTAAACGAATTCATTGCGAACGAAATAACATTTACGGAATATTTAAAAGACCTTCTATTGACTCAGAATTGCTGTTATATATTTCTTTGACACTTGAAACCAACTTTTTTACATATTATTCTGCTATTTATAATGATCTGCAAATGAAAGATTAAGTGTATCTAAATTAAATATAGATTGCATATTATTTAGATACAAATTTTGAATAAAAATCAATAATATTATTTTTATTTTTGCGAAACATATAATAAAGATGGAAAATAATATTACAATTAGTCCGACGACAATAAGTTTCATTACAACAAATAAATGTAGTGCTGCATGTAAAAATTGTTGTTATGGGTGTAGTCCTCAAAAAAAAGATAGACTTAGTTTAGGTGAAATGAAAGATTACATTGATCAAGCATTGGATGTTTATTCTACAATAAAATTACTTGTGCTGACAGGTGGAGAATGTTTTACTCTTGGAAAAGATTTGAATAGTATTATAAAATATGGAGGGGAAAGAGGATTAAAAGTTAGGGTTGTAACCAATGCTTATTGGGCAACCACTTTCGAAAAAGCATATTCTCGACTAAAAGGATTAGTTGAGGTTGGATTAAGTGAACTAAATATTAGTACAGGTGATGATCATCAAGAATGGGTTCCTTACGATAATATAGTTTGTGCGATTATGTCTTCACTTGAACAAAATATCGCCACAGCTGTTAATGTCGAAACAAATAGCATATCCGAATTTAATTCTAAAAAGTTAAAAGAAGATTATCGATTGAGTGAATATTTCGAGAAATATAAAGACAAATTGATAATTATTGAAAATGTTTGGATGCCTTTTAAAGTATCGACAAATAATAAACTTAAAGATAGTTTATCAAACAATACAAAAGAAATTCCAACCTGTTTAAAAAATCGTTGTGTCAATTTATTCAGTACAATAACAATAAATCCATTTAATAAAATGATAGCATGTTGTGGGCTCACTGCCGAATATACTTCATATTTGAATTTAGGTAATGCTAAAAAGTATTCTATAAAACAACTATACGAACATCAATTTGATGATTTTATGAAAATTTGGCTTTATACCGAAGGGCCTAAAAAAATATTAGATTTCATACATGAAAAGTCAAATACAGAATATTTTGATACTTCAAATTGGCATTTATGCCAAATATGTGCCGAAATTTTTCAAAAAGAGCAAAATATAGAGATACTTCAAAAATATAGTTCGGAAATATTTACTAATGTCATGCTAAAATATACACTTATTAGAGAGAGCTAATTTTATAACTATTAATCATTTAAATATATTTATTATGTTGAAAGTAAATAAACATGTAACAAGAGTAGTTGCCGGTGCTGTATCGGCAGGAGTGTTAATGCCTTCATGTATTCCCGCTGGGAATTATGATGATTTGTTATATATCCAAGATCAACAAAAAAGAGATCTGGGACAACTTGCAATTCCTATGCAGATTAACCTTAATTCAAGTCAAGCGGCTTACATCGGTTTTATTCAGAAATTATCTGAAGATATTATTAAATATCCTGTTATTGCAAAGCAATTTTATAACAATCCTAAATCGTTCATGGAACGTTATGGATATAAAGGTGATATTAACATGGATGATGATCTCCTTAAATTAATTATTGCTTTGGGCGATGACGATATTAATCGGGCTGTTAAATTGGGAGATGCAGGGTTATTTATTGATTTGTGTTCTGAAAAAGGATTATTGAATAATAGGACAGAATTGTATGCCAGCCTTAGAAATCAATTTGACAAACAACTTTCGGATTTAGGATTGGATTTACCGCCGGCAGAGGAACTTCAAGCTGGTGTCGCATTAGTATTGATTATTACAGTCCTCGTAGTTGTTGCTATTGTATTTACTGTGACGGCTACGGAAACGAGTATGAACGTTAGTGGTGACGGAGAACAATATGCTAAAAACAATATGAAACAATATATTACAGAAAATAATCCTGTATTATATATGTGGTTTATGAAACAAAAAGGAAATGATAGTTTCTTATTAGTTGATGAATACACGGAACGTCAAGTTGATGGGCTAATTTTAGAAATTAAGGGACGCAATCCTAAATATTTTGAAAAAAATTCAGAAATGGATTTTAGGAATATGCTCAAATTAAATGCAATTATGACTAAATAAACAGTTATGTATAAAATTGAATGGAGTTTGTTAGTGATTATAACAACAATCGTTATCTCATTGATCGTTTTATATATTGATGTAGATTTAGTCTGTGGATTAATTTATTCTAATGATGTTATTTTGTATTCGTTGCTTTTGATACTTATTAATGCAATATTGTTATTTGTAATAATTAATATTCCACTTACCATTAGACTAGGTGACGAG
>BNTW01000122.1 GCA_025996895.1 Bacteroidia bacterium
CGGAGG
The DNA here is from genome assembly GCA_025996895.1 of Bacteroidia bacterium. GTDB lineage: Bacteria > Bacteroidota > Bacteroidia > Bacteroidales > Azobacteroidaceae > Azobacteroides. The sequence goes on from BNTW01000122.1 coordinate 7, forward strand.
CCGGAAATATTGCGTATTAAAAATAAATTTTGTATATTACGCGCGTGAGAAAAAAGACGCGTTACAAGGCACATAACGCGTGAATTTTTGTTAAACCGCCAGGTGAGTAATGTGTGTGTGTATCATATTATTTTGCATTTTTTAAAATAATTTGATATGTTTTACAACATAAAAGTACTTTATTAAAAACAGCAAAAAATGTGCCAAAATAAAAGCAGGATGAGAAAGTTATTGTTTAGATATAACGAATAACTCACAAAAAAGTTCAAAAAAACATGAAAAATTTTTTAATCAGGTAAAAACTAACTATTTTTGTCAAATAAAAAAGCAGCATGGACGAGTTATTTCCTTGGATTGAGCCTTCGGGTGAGGTAATCGGTGCAGTTTCGAGAAGCGAGTGCCATAATGGTAGTAAAAAATTACATCCTGTCATTCATTTGCATGTTTTTAATTCCAAAGGGGAATTGCTTTTGCAAAAACGCGCTGAAAATAAAGACATTCAACCGGGGCGATGGGACACTTCGGTCGGCGGACATATTGATTATGGTGAACAAGTAGAAGAGGCGTTGTTTCGCGAAGCCAACGAAGAATTAGGTTTAAAAACATTTGTACCGCAGTTTCTTCGCTCGTATATTTTTGAATCGGAAATAGAGAAGGAAAGAGTGTATGCCTACCGGACGGTTTATGAAGGGCCTTTTTCATTCGGTAAAGACGAAATCGACGAAATCCGGTTTTGGTCGATACCGGAAATCCGCGAAAATATAGGAAAAGCTGTTTTCACCTCGAATTTTGAAGACGAATTTCAATTTTTAGAAACTTTAAAAACAATATAAATAAAAAATATGAAACAAAGCAAGTTATTTTTAGCTATTTTAGTGATTATGGGTGTCTTATCCTCCTGTAAAAGCAAACAGCAGTTTCAAACTCCCGATGTAGGCAGGATCGGCCCGACCGTTCAAAATTCGCGGACTTCTTATGATTGGCCGGGAACTTATACCGGCGTTGTTCCCTGTGCCGATTGTTCGGGCATTGCCGTAGAACTGACGTTGAATTCCGATTTGACGTATGTACAGAAACTGACCTACGACAACAATCCGGCGAAATCTTTCACCCATTCCAGTAGTTTTACGTGGAATGACGCAGGTACGGACATCGCTTTGAAAGGCGACCGGGAAGGCGAAGGTTTTGACAAATACATCGTGCTGGACGGAAAATTGATTCTGCTGGACATCAACGGCGAATTGATTTCGGGCGAAAGTATTAACAACTATATCCTGACGAAAGGGGCGAAAGCCGTTGCCGTTCATTCCGAATTGACAGGCAAACGATGGAAATTAGTTGAATTGATGGGACAACCGGTTAGTTATTCCGAAGGACAAACAGAAGCTTACATCACTTTTTCTGTAGACGGAAAAGTAAGCGGGAATGGTGGTTGCAATGGTTTCGGTGGAACTTATACGTTGCAGGACGGTAACCGTATTCGCTTTTCGCAAATGGTTGCTACGCTGAAAATGTGTTTGGATATGACGACGGAAACCGGCTTTTTGAAAGTGTTGGAAACAGCCGACAATTACAATCTGAACGGTGATAAATTAGTGTTAAACCGGGCACGTATGGCACCATTGGCACGATTTGAAGCAGTATATATGCAATAAATTACAAGCCCTGTTAAATCATTCTTTAACAGGGCTTGCTTTTTTTACAACGGATATTCGTCGAATGCAAATAATACAGTAGATAAGTACCGTTCACCCGTGTCGGGAAGAATGGTTACAATTGTTTTACCTGCATTTTCGGGACGTTTAGCGATTTGCGTAGCAGCAAACGCGGCTGCGCCCGAAGAAATTCCTACTAATAAACCTTCCTGCTTGGCCAATTCGCGACCGGTGCGAATAGCATCGTCGTTGCTCACTTTAAAAATTTCATCGACTACCGCCGGATTGTAGGTTTGAGGAACAAATCCTGCACCGATACCTTGAATTTTATGCGATCCGGGATTTCCACCGGAAAGTACGGGAGAATCCGCCGGCTCAACGGCTACCACTTTTATATTCGGGTTATGTTTTTTCAACACTTCCCCTACCCCGCTCACCGTACCGCCTGTACCCACACCGGCAACGAAAATGTCAATTTTTCCGTCGGTATCATCCCAGATTTCTACGGCTGTCGTCCGCTTATGTACCTCAGGATTAGCCGGATTTTCAAACTGTTGCAAAATCACTGCATTCGGATTGCCTGATTTCAATTCGAGTGCTTTGGCAATCGCACCCTTCATCCCTTCAGCCCCCGGCGTCAGCACAAGGTTTGCACCCAACGCTTTCAGCAGGTTGCGCCGTTCAATACTCATCGTTTCGGGCATCGTCAAAGTCAATTTATAGCCTTTGGAAGCCGATACAAACGCCAATCCGATACCGGTGTTTCCGCTCGTCGGCTCAATCAATTCACTTCCCGGCTTGAGAACGCCCTTCTTTTCGGCGTCTTCAATCATCGACAACGCGATACGGTCTTTCACACTCGAAGCCGGATTAAACGCTTCAATTTTACCAATTAAACGCGCGTCCAAGCCATGCAATTTATTGTAATTGGAGAACTCCAACAACGGCGTGTTTCCAATCAAATCCGTCAAATTTTTCGCTATTTTTCCCATACACTTCTAATTAAATTATCTTTTATGCAAATATAGATGTTTTTTTATTATGCTGCAATACCACGTTTATAGTATTTTTAGTACATTTGTGCAAATTATTACGACATGAAAAGCAAAATTCTCTTTGTATTGATTTTTCTCTGCCTCCCTGTCTGGTGCAATGCACAGGCGATTTATAAGAAAAATTCCATTCGCTACAGCGGTGTAGAAGAAAAACGGATCTATCATTTGTATAACAAGAAAAAAAATCCGTCATGCAGTATTAAAATCAACTATTTTTATCCCGAATTTTACACGCAAAACGTTGTTTCACAAACGATTGACAGAATTTTCCTCAGCGATTTTTTCGGACAGGAATACGTTGCTCTTTCGCCCAAAGAGGCTATTAAAAAGTATGCCGAAAATTATATCAATCAATATAAGGAGAAATTTGAACTGTCGAGACTTTATGCGGAAGAAAGCGAAAAAGTGAAAGAGAACGAGGAAGCCCAGCAGGACATGGATGTTCTTTATACGCAGGAAAAAATCATGCGCAACACGATTTTTTTCAATCAGGGAGACATAATCAGTATGGTGATTAACGTGTATGAATTTACCGGCGGGGTGCATGGATCGGCTTTTACGCGCGGAAGCATTTTAGATCTTCGTACCGGCAAAAAAATAAAATACGAAGATGTTTTTTATGAAAACACACAGGATTCTATTTCCAACTTACTGTATAGCAATCTTTTGAAAGCGAGAAAATATCAAAGTGAAGATGAAATGACAGCTGACGGCTTCGATTTCGACACTATTCCGCCGACCGATAATTTTGTGGCTGACGATGAGGGACTTACCTTTATTTACGACCCCTACGAATTGGGTGCATACGTGCTGGGAATTGTGGAAATTTCTGTTCCCTATTCCGATTTGGTGTATTATATGAAACCCGAATGTACGTTGTTTCGCTGGGCGGAAAGTTCGCATGCCGGCAATCAAATCAAATTCGGAACGACGGTGTTGCAACAAGATTCCGTGCTGATACAATTCACTTATCCAACCGTTTATCACAATTCAACGGTGTTGCAAAAGTTGCAAAAGGTTTTTGTCGAAAATGCTTTTGGAAAAGAAATTAGCTCTTTTTCGCCGACAGACGCACCGGGTGCCTTCTATAACAAAGAATTTCCAAATCCGGAAAAAACGACTATTTATTTGCAAACCAATACGTTTTATTATAATTGGAACAACCTGATAAGTTATACGGTCGAAAAGCCCAACCGGCAAGAGGGTTTTATTGTCGATATGCAAACACAGAAAAATTGCGTTTTTTCGGATTTGTTCCGTCCCGACAGCCGGAAAGAAATAGCACGGTTGTTGAAAAATGAGCCGACCGATAATTTTTATACCGACGGAAACGGGATTACTTTTATATATAGTCCCACGCAAAAAATAACGCTTTCATACACTGAAATCGAACCTTTTTTGCGGGAAAATTCCCCTCTATTACACACAAATTAACAAATAAAGATATGGAAAAGACGTATAATTGGGCGATTCTCGGCGCAGGCCACATCGCCAACAAGTTTGCCGAAGGATTGAAAATATTGCCGAATGCCCGGCGTTACGCCATCGCTGCCCGCTCATTGGAGCGTGCGGAAGTTTTTAGACAAAATCACGGTTTTGAAAAGGCTTACGGCTCATACGAGGAAATGGTAAAAGACCCGAATATTGATGCGGTGTATATTTCAACCACCAATAACTTGCATTTCGAGCATACGCTGTTGTGTTTGGAAGCCGGAAAAGCCGTTTTGTGCGAAAAACCGTTTGCCTCAAATTTAGCACAGGTGGAGAAAATGATAGCAACAGCGCGGGAAAAGAACGTGTTTTTGATGGAAGCCTTATGGTCGCGCTTTTTGCCGAGCATGATACAATTTAAGCAGGAAGTTGAAAACGAAAGTATCGGCAAACCATCGCTCTTACAATGCGATTTCGGCTATATTTCGCCGTTTAGCCCGCACAGCCGGCTGTACGACCCTGCACTGGGTGGCGGATCCGTGCCTGACATCGGCATTTATCCGATATTTGTGGCGATGTATCTGTTCGGTTATCCGACCGAAATCAAGGTGAGTTCTATCCCCTCTCCTACCGGAACAGACTGGACAACGGCGATATTGTTCAAACACTCGGGCGGTGAAATCAGCATGTTAAGTTCTTCTTTTGCAGCGGTTTTGAGCAATGAATCCCGTTTGTACGGGAGCAACGGCCAACTGAAACTACACAAAATGTTTCACATGATTACGCGCCTGACCGTCAGCCGAAATAACGAGCAGGAAACAGAAATTCCGACACCTTCCGCCGGCAACGGCTACAACTACGAAGCGGCCGAAGTAATGACTTGTTTAGACAAAGGACTTGTGGAAAGTCCGGGCATGTCGTGGCAATTTTCGCTGGATTTGATAAAATTAATCGACACCGTTTCGGCATTAGCAGCAAAAGCAAAATGAAATTTCGGACGGAAATACCGCTCGCGACAAGCGATTTTTCGATTTCGCACGCCGACAAAATCGGGATGATAGGCTCGTGTTTTACGGAAAACGTCTCGGAAAAACTACTTCAGGCAGGATTTGAGGTGTTGGTCAATCCGTTCGGCATTGTGTATAATCCGGTTTCGCTGGCGAACGGTTTGTGTGACTTGCTCCACCGGAAAATCTACACCGAAGCGGATATTTTTCTTCACGACGGCGTTTATCACAGTTTTGCGCACCACAGCCGTTTTTCGGGAACAAACAAAGAAGCGGTTTTAACCCACATTGCAGCTTCGCGCTCAAAAAGTTATAAAATAAGTTAATAAATCACCCCATTTTGCCTGTTTAAATGTTAAATTTCAGGCATATCCAATGGTGGCATTTTGTAACATGTTGATTATT
>BNTW01000123.1 GCA_025996895.1 Bacteroidia bacterium
TCAATCGTTTTCTTGTCTTTACGGGGGCGACCGCGTTTACCCGTCTTTTCCTGAGGTTCACAAACACTAAAGTTTTCCCTCAAAACTGTCTCGTAATGTACCAGCTCATCGCTTGTAAAAAGGGGGGTTTGCGTTTCTGAAAAACGTGTCCCGCAAATTTTACATTTAAACATTTGTTTAATAGTGCCTTTTTTCTTGTACGTTCCTGCCTTTATTAGGTTGCCATGATTGCGTAATCCATAAGATTTGCAAGATTCTTGAGGACAAAAATAATCTTTAATTTCTAACATGACTTTTTTGTCGCAAAGATAGTAAAAATATATCAATTACAATAAGACATTATCTATAATCAGTCAATTGCAAAAATAGAAATTCTATTTTAAAAACCTACCCTGTTAAAAGAGTGTCAATTGGGCTGTTGTGGGGCTTTTGTTTTTGCCTTTTGAGCGTTTTTCGTATGTGCGCCCCGACTCGGTTACTATCCAAAACAAATCCAAATGGCTTGTCAAATGTATCCGTACCACCGCCGCTATCGTTGAAAACGCTTTCGTGCTTTCTGAATTGGTTTGAATGACCTGCAACAACAGATACGCTATCAAAGTACACCAAACCTGAGTTTTTATGCCGTTTTCGGTGTCGGAGTAAAAATAGGTCAGTTGAAAGTTCTGTTTCAGCTTTTTGAAGGTGGTTTCAATTGACCAGCGACATTTATAAATCAAAGCTACTTCTTCATCGCTTATTTCCCAATTATTGGTGATAAACTTGTACTTCCTGCCCTGTTCGTCTTTGTACCAAACCAAGCGTAAACAAAGTGTTTTCACCACTTTTTTCTTCCGCGTTTTCTTTTTTCCTTTCTCTTCTCTTTCTATTTCAATTGTTTCCTTGTATTTTATATGTATATGTTCCACTTTATAAACGCCAAACTCCTCTTTGTTCAACTTTTTCTCAAACAGCGGCTCGCCTTGAACTTCGTATTTGGCACCCCCTCTCAAACTGCCTGCGGAAACGCTGTTCCCCAAAACGGCTATACCTTCCTAATTGCAGGAAGTTTATCCGATCGGGAATACTGAGGTATAGCATGAAAATCTCAAGCATAAAGTTGCGTTTGCTTTTATTTATTTTTACTTTTGCACTTGATAGTGCAGTTAATACAATCTCTGTATATCGGACATAAATCGCAGGGGTCATATCGAAAGTATCTGATTGTGAACCAATGCTTTAAAGGTACTAATTCCTGCGGTTTTTTCCAAATATTTCTAAACTTATTTTACTGTTATTCAGCAATTTATCTGTTTTTTGAACGAACTATTGATATAACAATCAAGTGAGAAAAAAGTTCGCGAAATAACAGTTAAATAAAGTTAAACTGCGTTCCGGGCATTTAAATGATTATTTACCCTGAAATTACTTCTTATCTATCACTATTTTTTTTGTTTCGTAAAGATTTTGTTTTTTCAACTGCACTAAATAAGTGCCGGACGGAACTTTTGACAAATCTACCTCCAGATAACCTGAGTTATCTAATTGGTATGAGTAAATTTGCTTTCCATTCACGTCAAAAATCTGGATGAAACAATCTTTGTTTTTAGTATCCGTTTTGAGTGTAAATTTACCTGACGACGGATTAGGATATATTTGAAAATCTAAAGACGATTCCACATTTTTAATTCCATACACCCAATGATAATAACAGTCATCGAAGTCGGGAGAATGATAAATCTCTTCTTCATTCTCATAAAAACAAAGTAAATTCCATGTTAATTGACAACCGGTAACGAAATAACAGATACATTCCCGCTTTAATCCCCACGAACTTCCTATACCTTCTATCCAGATTTCCGGTATTGGCCATCTACCATCAACATCTAATTGGTTTGTGAGATAAAATATCTTACGGGGGGTCTTATCTATCTGGATATAGCGAATAGAATCCACAGTTGAAACTATTTGAGCATCCCATTTCGGCTGTAAATAACGGAAAATACTGTCACCCTCTTGAAGATTAAAGTCGTAAAGAAGCGTTTCATCTTCTCTTATTTCTTCTTTGTTATACCAAAACACTTTTCCGTTTTCTTCCCGCATCAATAATCCTTTATCTTCCCAATTCAACTGTTCCCTGTCCGTCGAAGATAAGATGACTTTGTAGGTTTTTTCATTCACCACCGAATCGTTCCCTGTTTTCAACCAGGAAGATATTTTGTAGGGATTTTCATCAGGAAATCCCCCCTCACTATGGTCTTCTTCCAGCACACTCCACCTGTTATCTGCCTTCAACAACGGAATTGATTGAGAAAATGCGACAATAGTTGTAAGAAATGTGCAACAAAGCACTACATAAATAAAATAAATTGTTTTCATAACAGTATTTTATTTTTTAGTTTGGAGGCCCACAAAGCCCCGTAGTGATAAGAACATCACTGCCTAATTTAATTTCAAATCCTGTACCCAAATTCACTTCATTGGCCGCTTTCACCGTCATTTGACCTCCATTTTCAACAACAAAATTAGTAATATTTATTTTGTCGTTCGACAAATAGGATTGACTTTGAGACGACGAAATTACCATATTATTTAAATTCACCGTTCCAGATTGGGGACAATTTGGTTGAATACCGTATACTGCTCTATAATAAGATGAATAAGGAGATTTGTTATGTACATTATCATTATCTAAATCGAATAAATAATAATAAACATCTTCCGAGCCTCCTCTACCCATTGCAAAATGAAAATAGTTATCATTCTCCACACCATCAATAACAACGGCATGCCCTGCAGTCCAACCTGGACCAAAATAATTAAATAAAATAGGCCTCTTATTCATTAATTCATTCCTTAAATCGGATTTAAATGCTTCATTATTATTTGCAATATAAGAGTCGTTTCTGTATATAAATCCTGATGAATAATTAAAGTAATTGACCAATTTACCTACCCATGTATCAGGTGCTCCGCCTGTCCCGCCATTACTCCAATTTACAGTGATTGCACAATGATAAATTAATCTACTAACTTCTTGGATATGGGCAACTGTAACTCCCGGTATAACATCAAATGAGCCATCATCACAAATTCCTCCCTTGGCACTGTTTCCACAATAAGTTAAACGAAACGGCATCATGCCGTAATCATACCTCTGTCTTGAAAAATCCATTCCGTTGTAACTGCCCTGCCCTTGTATTGGAAACTTCCAGTATTTTATTATTTGAGCCATAGCAAGAGGAACACACGTATTATCGGCAGTTCCTCCCGGAAATTCCGAATCATAAACATTCCAGCCTGCCCACCGAGATGTTTGATACGTTTCAAATAAAGAGGGAACATTAACCACAGTCGATTGAGTAGAGGATAAATTTGTAATGTAATTATCAATATTAAATGAAGAAGCAGGAGATTTAAGTATATTTGTCTTTTCCTTTTCTGTTTTCGATTTCTTTTGTTTAATATGATTATTGACACAATCCCACCATTTTTCGTCTCCTTCATCTAATTTTGCTTCGTCAAACGAAGATGTTCGACTATACGCTAAAATAGGGCCTATGTTTTCTTCAGAAGAAACAATAATGTATCCACCATCTTCAAAATTTATACCGTAAAAGGTAGGAAGTTCTTCTTTTTCAACTTTCGGTACGATACTTTTTATTTTGATGGATTTTATGTCTTTCACATTTTCCTTTTTCACATATTGATACCATTTAGAGGCTATATCTTTTGCTGTTTCGAGAGATATTGTTTGAGCTTCTATATTTGATACAATAACCACTATCCCCAAGATTATATTTACTATTCGTTTCATAATCCATCTTTTTTATTTTGTCAATATCATTCGTTTCGTATCAACTTCCTGTCCGTCAGCAATAAGAGAGTACAGATACATTCCCGGCTGTAACGTAGAGCCTTGAATGATTACACTGTTTTGTCCTTGTTGAGCATCTGTTTTTTGCAACATCGTGCCCTGTAAATCAAAAATACAAATATACGCTTGTTTCACGCCATTCGCAAGAAAATATTTAATTTCAGTCTGATTAGTAAACGGATTAGGAACGTTTTGCGCTAATTGACAAGCAGACAGAATGGGTGAAATTCCGGTAGTGTTGTCTTCAGCAGTAGAAGAACGCAACGGACTACCTTTTAGAGAAGCCATTTCAATTTTCATTTCATCAATAATTGATTGTTGTTCCTTAACCGCCTCAATCAATAATCCAATCATTTCGGTATAAGCCACGGCTTTCAATCCATCTTCGCGTGTGCGAACAACTTCAGGAATCACTTTTTCTACTTCTTGACAATTACACCCATTTGCTTGCGCTCCTTTTCCTTTTGAATTTGAGCAAAAATTTCTGGAGTGATTTCCGGAGTACGTTCTTTTGCCAATTTATAAGCGTCTTTTGCTTCCGGATCTTTCTTCTCCTCTGTTTCAACATAATTCATTTGGAATGTAACCCCACGCAATTGCAACACCTTTTCCAAAGGATTGGCGATTGTTTCAATATTCTTTTTTAAAGAAATATCAGAAGTTAATAAAGAGCCATTAGAATAAACTTGTCCCGTTCCTGTTACATAAAAAGAATAGGAAGAACTTCCAGCTCTTTTACTCCAAAAAGAGTAACCGGTATCATCAGAAATATTACATAAATAACCAAATAAATTACCACTTTTCATAGTTAATTCTATGCCGCCCTCATGGGCTGTTCGTGGATAAATTTTTAAGGGAACACCATAACCGCCGGAATTCGTCGAAGGCATCTCGCCACCAATAGCTATCGGCCCACCATTCGGATAAAAGAGCAAACTATTAACCGTGCTGCCTGTACTCCGACAAAACACTACATTATTACTTGCGTCCCGTTTTATGATGAACGGGACTACACTTGTCGAAGTCATTAAATCGGTAAAATAAAATCCACCCGTAGTGTTTAATGTCTTTCCGAAAAATACATTTCCGGAAGAATCCACTTTTACTTGTGCAAAACTCAGCGAAGAAATCGCCAAAAAACTAAGAACGAAAAATAATTTAATTGTCTTTTCCATAAACTTGAAATGTTAAAATGTGAAACAATATAAAATACTTTGTAAATTTGAATGCAAGTTACGGTAATAAATCTTATTTACCAAAGGAAATATGTTAAAATTTGAGATATATGCTTATTGGCAAGATAAAACTTCGCAAGAAATAGTATTGACTATTTTTTCAAAATTTTCTTTTCCATTATTCCCTCTGCCGTTTGAATATGCACGATATATACATCCTGTGATAAATGATTGATCGGAATCAATGTTTTATCATTTACTTCCTTTTGCCTGAAAACTGCCCGGCCGCTCAAATCAAAACTGTCTAATCGTTCCCTGTTCTGTGCAGACAGAGAAAGAGAAAATAAATAGGTTATCAATAAAAAAATATGTGTTTTCATATTACTGCCGTTGCGTTAACTTTTAACAATTACTAAACAAATTATATTGTAGTTTTTTGACATTTTGATTGATTTGAAAATCGGTAAGCAGTTCTCTGATTGGCGTTTTGTCGAAAGCCGATACGCTCAAAATCTGC
>BNTW01000124.1 GCA_025996895.1 Bacteroidia bacterium
TTCTTTGGGATTCCATGAGTATTTTTTTCCTTTTTTATCAGATAAACATCCCTCTTATGGAAAGGATAAATAAGGCAAGGCTTTTACCGGAAATACGCTTTTGAGGCACGAGAAAGGAAGATTTCCGGTAAAATTCATTTTAGCCTTGACATTTTGTTCTTGGAATATACCTTTATGTTCAGATAATAAAGGATTATACCATGCTTATTAATTAATAGAGTTGCTTACTCATCTTGTAATTGATGAGACACAATTGATTTGCTTTCCGCTTTTGCTCTTCATCAACTTGAAAACCTTGTTTTTCGAAAAACGGTTTTGCCGTGATGCTAACCTCCGATGTTACTTTTTTTGCACCCTTTTCTTTCGCATATACTTCGATGTATTTATACAAAGATGTTGCAATGCCTTGATGCTGAAAATCTTTGTGCACAAACAACGTATGCATATAACCAGCATCGTTTACAGAGGCAAAACCTACAATCACTCTATTTTCATTTTCTGCCACTACATAATGCTGCTCTTCGAAATACTCAACCAAATGTGCAGTAACATCTACACACGAAGCCCAATCTTCTACTTCCTCAGTTGTATAATCTTTTCGGTTCACTGTAAGAATTGTATTCTGATATAACTCTTTCAGTACCGGAATATCAGACAGGTTTGCTTGGCGGATTTTATTTATCTCTAAGTTGTTCATTTTATATATTCGTCTTTAAGCATCGAATAATATAAACGATTTACATATTTTCCATCCATAAAAAAGAAATCCCGTAAAGTGCCTTCATAGGTGAAATTACATTTCTTAATAACGCCTTGAGATGCAATATTCCCTTCTTTATGACACACTTGAACTTTGTGGAAATTCACTTTGTTAAAACTAAAGTCTAAGATTGATTTTACGGCTTCTGATGCATAGCCTTTCCGATGAAATTTGCTACCTAATGCGTATTCTATTTCACAAAAATGATTCTTGTTGTCCACGAGGAATATCGCAAGCTGTCCAATGCAGATATTAGACTCTTTTTCGATAACAGCCCAACGGTAATAATCTAATCTCTCATATGAACTAATATATTTTTCTAATAGTTCTCTAACTTCGTCTTTAGTGTTATATGTTGGTTCAGAATATAGCGACTGGATTTTAGGGTCACTAACCCAATAGGTTAACATATCATCATCATCTGTGTAGTGAAATGGTCTAAGTACTAACCTTTCTGTATCAATCGTTTGAGTTCCTAAATGAGATAACATAATTTTAATTTATTAATATTAACGAGATTTTATAGGGGCAAAATTAGCAAATATCTGCGAATCAACCATATTTATCACTTGATACTTTTGCTTTTACCTATTTCAGGCTTGATGTTGGGTCTTATATAGTGGCTTGTAGTCCGTTTGGCTTCTTGGTATTTTTGCCTGAACCAGTCAAGGATATTCTGCCCGTTGATAGATAATTTCAACCTGTCGGAGTCCTTGCTCTCCTTAAATAGCTGCAATTTGGCATCCTGTGCGTTAAATGATTGATTGTGTTCGGGCGAATGCAGTTTACCCGTAACGGGTACGGTTTCGCCGTTGAATAGTTTCTTAATGGTTTCTATCGTCAACCCGATGCCTTTACATAGCTGCGCTATCTGCAAGTGTTCATTTAGCTTGGGGAATATGCCGAGCAACAAATTCATATCTTCCTGTGCCTTATATGGCTCATAATCCTGTTTTGCCTTTTGCAGTTTGGCTTCGATACAGGTTAGTTCCCTGTCTTTTTGCCTGACATGGTTGTCCATATCAAGAAACTTTTCCCTTGCCTCATCCTTGCGGTCGTACAAATCCCAAATCTTCCCGCTTACCTCCTCTTTCTGTTCTTCCAGATATCCGATGCTCTCTTTCAGGTCTTCATTCCTCGCATATAAATTCCTGTAATACTGCTGCGTGGTAATATGCCTCGCTTCCGAGCCGTCAATGCCCCGATTCAATCCGTATTTGCCCATCGCCTCTGCATAGCTGTCCTGATAATATTTGAGCTTGTTGCGGTTCATCACGTCATCGACACACAGGCGAGCGGCGTTGGGATTCCTCTTTTTGTATTTCTTTTTGCCGTCATCCTGCTTGGCGGTCTTGGCTTTCCGCCTCTCGCATGTTACAATCGGGACAATGGTAGCGTGGATATGGGGCGTTTTCTCATCCATGTGCAGCACTGCCGACACAAGGTTATCTTTCCCGAATGTTTGTTTGAGCCACTCGATATTATCATTGCACCACTCATCGAGTTTGCCTGCGGCTTCGATGCGCTGCATGTCTCCGGATGTTCCCGACAGCATGACGCGGATTGCGCGGACTTGGTTGTGGCTAATCTTGCGGGTAATGCCTGCCGTATCTATCCGGTGCTGTATGGCTTCCGTTCGGTTGCTCACCCCATCGGGTGGGATAATGAGTTCCCTGTTCAGGTGCGTACGGGCTTTATCCGCGTTTTTCGGGTCTATTGTCCGCTCGATGTGTGCGGACATGGCGGCGTCGTTGCCCGACGCCTTGTCTAAATGAAGTACTGCGTAACCCATATTCGTTATTGATTTTACTGTTAAAAAATAGCTGAAGATTTATTAATTGGCTTCCTTTCGGGAAGTCTTTTTGGGGGATTCCAAAGGGGGAACGCCTTTGGCTTATTGGGACTTTTTTAGCGGAGATTTATCGGAGCGTTAAGAAAAAGTCCTAATAAGCTACGTCATTTTTCAAAATGACCTCCGGCGTAGCTGCGGTTAAACTCTACCGGCAGCGTTGTTACTTCTTTCGGTAGCAACACCCGCTACAGTAAGTATAGCGGGTGCAGTGTGCCGGCTAATTATAGTAACCCTGCTACTTTTTCTTTTTTCACCGGCAATATTTCAACTGGGAGAATAGCCGGATTAGATGCTAACCCCGCTTCCAGTTTCTTACCGAATGCCGATATATCATGCTCCAGTTTCTCGGTGGTAATCTTAGCGTAAATCTGAGTGGTGGTAATCTTCGTATGTCCCAGTATCTTGCTTACGCTCTCTATCGGCATCCCGTTGCTTAGCGCCAAAGTCGAGAATGTATGACGGCTCATGTGGAATGTGAGAGGCTTATCAATACCGCAGGCTTTGGCTATCTGTTTCAGTTTCCGGTTCGCATGCTGGTTGCTAAGGAAATCAAACAGATAATTGCCGTTTCTAAACGGTTCGTAACGCCCGATAATCTTTAATGCACTATCCAGCAGCATTACCCGGAACGGAACTTTCGTCTTCTTCCGCTTTGCCGTAATCCACCAGCTACCATTGATATTTACCAGATTATCAGCCGTCAGGTTCTTGATGTCTATGAACGAGATACCGGTCAGGCATCCGAATACGAATATATCCCGCATCTTGGCGAATGACGGGTTGGAAAACGGATGGTTAATCATCGTTTGCAACTCCTCCTCCGTTAAGAACTGGCGTTCCCTTACGTTGGGGCTGGCATGATACCGGGCAAAGGGGTTGCGGTGCAGATGCCCGTCGCAATGGGTGCGGGTAACAATCATTTTCAACGGTACGGTGTACATCCATACGCCGGACGGGGAAAGGGATACTTCGGTGCGCAGGTATATATCAAACTGTCGGATAAAATCTTCCGACAGTTCTTTCATTGGCAAACCCTTCCCGCTCCCTGATTTGCCCATAATGCTCGATAATCTTCGCCTTGATTTTGTCCAGGGCCTGGTTAATCTTCTGCACTTCGGCTCCCTTGCCTTTGGCGCGGTTGGCTTTGGCATCCCACAGGGAGAGGGCAACCGTTTGCTTGCAACTGAACTGGGCAGCCTACCCGTTCACCGTGATGCGCCCAAGAATGGGTGCAACACCGTTCTTTTCCTTACTGCTGTTCACGTAAAACAACACTTTAAATGTGTTCCGCATAACTCAATTTTTTTTAGTTACAAAATTACTTTCAATTGAGTTATCTGTCGCTATGCAAAACTGCGCATAACACTGAAAAAGAATCTATTACAAATTATCCCCGTAATAGAACCGGGTAACGATTTGGAAACCGTCCGCCTGCGTTATTCTGCTTAAAACGTGTTTTCCGGCGATGGAAAAACAACACATAATACAGCATATTTCACTGACAGTCAGTCAAATTACCTCGTTTTTCCAAAATCCGCCTGCTGTGTAGGATGTTCTACCTCAAAAAGAATGAAATGGATGACCAGGGGAAATGCCCTGTCATGGGACATATCAGAATCGGTAAAACGGAAGCGCCGTTCAGTGTTAAAAGAAAAGTGTTAATGTCACTCTGGGATACCCATTCCGGACGCACTATCGGAAAGAGCAGGGTAGCCGCGGATTTAAACAGGCGGTTGGACAGGATGAACGTGTCTATTCATGCCAATTACAAAGAACTTTCAAAGGTTAAAGATCGTGTTACTGCCGAACAAGTAAGAGCTGCTTCTTTGGGGATTGTTTCCCGAAAAGATGACATGGTCACCTATTTTTCCAATTATTTGGAAAAATACGAACAGAGAGTCGGTAAAGACAGGGCAGAAGGCTCATTCAAAACTCTAAAAAATTCATGGGAGCATTTACGCAAATTCATTAAAAAGAAGTATAAGGTTAGTGATATTTCTTTTACGGCACTGAATTATTCGTTTATCGAAGACTATGATTATTATCTTCGTATAAACCTTCGCAGTATTGAATACATTTTCAAAATAAGCAGCTAATTGGTTAAGTGATACATCGCCCATATTAAAACATCCCAGTGCATCCAAAGCATAAAGTAATTCGATTAATTCCGCTTTTTTCCCTGTCCAGGAGAGTTTTACCCGCGGAAATGAATTATCCGTCTTCATTCCATAATTTTCAATTGACTGTAGCTCAGTATTAATGTAAACCTGAATTAAGTCATTTGCCATTAATTTGGCTACCCAGAAATCGGCAGCGCTGGAAAATGAATCATTCCGTTCAAAAGAAAACGAATCCAAATATAAACCGCTATAACTCTGATTTCTTAAAAACATATCGCGGTCAAGGTGCGACAAGCCGACACGGTAATACCTTACAAAGTCAATCCGCTTCCGGGAAAAATCGTCTAAGGGATCCAATTCGTGTTTATAATACTCCCTTTTCACATCCATGCTGCTTGTCGGACAATTTATTTCGAGATTATAGACTTTTTGATAATAAATCAACAGAGAAAAAATCTTGGGTTTGAGTTCCTTAAAAAACCGAATTTCCTCCTCTTCACTCTTGAATTGATAGTTTTTGACGAACGCTTTCAATTGCTCCATTGCATCCGTAAGCACTTCTATTGCCACCAATGATTTTTTCAGTATGTTAGCTTCACCAAATTCGATTTCCTGCAATTTGTCATCGACAGTTTTCTTCAGTTTAGGAAATGTCCGTAAATTAATTTTACATTTATAGTGTTAGTATCAAAAATTATAGCTAACTTTGCGTCATGGAAAATCTCAAAGAAAAGTTATCGTTAATCTCTCCCCATTTAAACGAAAAGCAA
>BNTW01000125.1 GCA_025996895.1 Bacteroidia bacterium
TATTTCCACATCCAACGCCTTGACTTCAAAAATTGCACCGGTGTAGTAATTCAGTCCGCGTGCCAGCGTTAAATCCAATTCCAACGGAGTTTTAATTTTCAACGTATCGATTTTTTCCAGAATTTTTTCAGTCTCTTCCACGCCTTTCAGACCAATAGAACTGTCATTGCGGGCTTGACCCGCAATCTCCTCATTCAGGGGATTGCGGCCTTTGCCGCAATGATAGTGGGAAAAAATGCTTTTCAGGGTTGAAAGTTTTTCACTGTTATTTCCTGACAGCAAGATTATCGGTTGCAGTTTTTCAATCGCCTCGTCTGAAATATTTTTACTTCGTAGTTCG
Source organism: Bacteroidia bacterium (assembly GCA_025996895.1). Classification (GTDB taxonomy): domain Bacteria; phylum Bacteroidota; class Bacteroidia; order Bacteroidales; family Azobacteroidaceae; genus Azobacteroides. The sequence goes on from BNTW01000125.1 coordinate 341, forward strand.
GCATTGACATTTTTCAAGCCGATTTTGTCTAATTTGTCGATGGCAACGGTGATGTCAGTGATTTTTTCAGCTTCGCCGATAATTTCGGCAATTCCGCTCAAAATTTTACGGTTGTTCATCTTGATACAAACTCGAATGCCGAAACGCTGATAGACTTCGTCCATGATTTGGATCAATTCCACCTCATTCAGTAGCGAATCCGATCCGATAATATCTGCGTCGCATTGGAAAAATTCGCGGTAACGGCCTTTCTGTGGCCGGTCGGCACGCCATACCGGTTGGATTTGAAACCGCTTGAACGGAAAATTTATCTCATTTCTGTGCATCACAACAAAGCGCGCAAAAGGCACGGTCAAATCATAACGTAATCCTTTCTCGCAAATTTGGTTGGTCAATCGCGCTAAACGACGGTTTTCCCAATCTTCCGGACGAACATCACTCAAAAAATCGCCCGAATTTAATATTTTGAACAGCAATTTATCGCCTTCCTCGCCGTATTTTCCCATAAGCGTCGAAAGGTTTTCCATGGCCGGCGTTTCAATTTGCTTGAAACCATACAAATAAAATACATTGCGAATCGTATCGAATATATAATTCCGTTTCGCCATTTCTTCGGGCATAAAATCCCGTGTTCCTTTGGGTATTGCCGGTTTTTGCATTGTTGTATAATTTTTTTTCTTTATCTTTGCCTCAAATTTCAAAGCGATTGATTCATGGGCAAAATATTACTTTTAATAATTCTATTTATCTTGTTTATCGGCGGATTTTTCGGATTTTCTGTCGGCCGGATTTTCGGCAGTGCTGCACCTCAAAATAAATCAAACAGCCAACGAAAAAATCAACAAAATCAATCCTCAAAAACAAAGACGCAATCCAAATCCACCAAAAAACTCATTTCCAAAGATGAAGGCGAATACGTCGACTTCGAGGAGTTGAGAGTGGAGAATTGATCTCAACTCCTGATAAGGTTGATGAATTCTTCGCGCGTTTTTGCTTGATTGAATGCACCGGTAAAATCGGAAGTCGTTGTGATGGAATTTTGCTTTTCCACACCCCGCATTTGCATACACAAATGTTGCGCCTCAATAATCACCATAACGCCCAGCGGATTTAACGTTTTCTGAATGCAATCCTTAATCTGCGTCGTCATGCGTTCTTGAATTTGCAACCGGCGGGCAAACACATCGACAATGCGCGGAATTTTGCTCAACCCGGTTACGGCATTGTTCGGAATATACGCGATATGCGCTTTTCCGAAAAATGGCAGTAAATGGTGTTCGCACAGCGAAAAAAAATCGATGTTTTTCACAATCACCATTTGTTTGTAATCCTCAATAAAAATCGCTGATGAAAGAATTTGATCCGGCTCTTGCCTATAACCTTTTGTCAGGAACATCATTGCTTTCGCCACGCGGTCGGGCGTACGCAACAATCCCTCTCTGCTCGTGTCTTCACCCAGCAATTCCAATATCTGACTGTAATGATACGCCAACTTCTTGCGTTTTTCCATGTCTTCTGCAGTCCATTCCATCGCTTATTCCCCTTTTTCTACCGGAATTTTCACTTTATCCACAATAATATACATCTCTTTGCCGAACTCGGGAAATTGCTTTTGCAGTTGTTGCTTGAACACCGCCGCTTCTTCCCGTGTCAAAAAATCGCCTGCCGACAACTTCCAATTCGGAGCTTCATACGTTAAATAAGTCGCCAAATCCGGAAACGCAGATTTAATAGAAGTCTGCTTGTTGGTAGCTTCTCCGCGTGCCGTTTTCGGATTGTTTCCCATAAACACCTGAATACGGTAGCCGGTGCGCTCGAAATAGTCATAATTTCCCTGCGAATTGGTCTGGTTGCCGGGCGAGCCGAGCAAATCCGTAATAGCAGGGTCGGAAACTACCTTTATAATTCCTTCCGTATCCGATTTTTGCGCTTGCAAATCTTCAATGATACGGGTTTGCGCCTGTATTGCGCACAACCCCATTACCATAAAAAGACCTATTAAATATTTACATTTCATTTTTAAAATGCTTCTACAATCGGTAAGAAAGTATCTGTTTTCAACGCTGCGCCGCCAATCAGTCCGCCATCCACATCGGGATTGGCAAACAGTTCTTTCGCATTTCCGGCATTGGCACTTCCACCATATAAAATGGAAATTTCGTTTGCTGCCGCTGCGCCGTATTTTCCTGCAATCGTTTGACGGATAAAAGCGTGCATTTCTTGCGCTTGGGCAGAAGTCGCCGTTTTGCCTGTGCCAATCGCCCAAACCGGCTCGTAAGCCAAAACGATTTTGCCGAAATCTTCGGACGAAAGGTCAAACAAACTTTCTTCGATTTGCGTTTTCACTACTTCGTTTTGCTTGCCGGCTTCGCGTTCCGCCAGCACTTCGCCGATACAGAAAATCGGGGTTAATTTATTTTCCAATGCCAACAGCACTTTTTCCTTCAAAATAGCGTTCGTTTCGCCATAATAAGCGCGCCGTTCGGAGTGTCCCAAAATCACGTATTTCGCGCCGGTAGAAGCAACCATAGCGGCCGAAACCTCGCCGGTATAGGCACCCGAAACCTTATCGGCACAGTTTTCCGCACCCAATTTCACGGTTTTTCCGTCAATAACGGCATTCACAACAGCCAAATGAATGAACGGCGTACAAATTACTACATCACAATTTACGGTTTTTCCGCTCAATACGATTTGCAACTCTTTTGCCAACTCAACGCCTTCTTGCAGGGTTTTATTCATTTTCCAGTTTCCTGCGACAATGTTTTTTCTCATTTTTAACTTTTTATAAATTGATAATCTATTATATATAATACTGCCAATGGAACAATCAGCACCAGCAACAACAAAAGGATATTTCGCTTATCGTGATTCTCAGGAATTTGCCCTAAAATCGTATTCGGAATATCATTGTCTGCCCATTTGTTAATCACGACGCCGGCTTTCAACAACAATAAACCCGGATTAGAACGGATAATCGTTTTCAACGCAATATCGTCTGTCGTGTAAAACGGATATTCCGCGCCGGTGCTTTCCTTCCATTCCTGAATTTGACGGGGAAGCGAAGCCGTCAGACACAGAAAACGATAACCGTGCTGTTGGGTATAATCATAAATTTCGTTGATTTTGTCGATATGCGCCTCGTCGGCCTGTTCCAGCTTGTGTGCAATCAACAAAAAGGTATAACTCGTATCCGATAAAATTTCTTCCGTCCGGTCGTCGCCATTTTCGCCGGTAATTGTAAAATCGTGAATAGGCGGCTCATAACCTTTTTTAATCAGCTTCGATTGAGAGTCAACGAATTTCCATCCGGTGGAATCACCTTTGGGATAATTTTCTATCGTGAAATTCTGCTTGACGCCGTCTTTTTCGTAAGTAAAAGTGATTTCGTATTGATCGGTGGCTGCGCCTTCGGGTATTTGGCTCAATTCGACCAGATTATTTCCGATTTTATAAGGCCGAAAATCCAAAACCGGCAGATAGACATAGCAATAAAACGAAACGGCCAAAATGAAAATCGACGTATATAAAACCGTCAAAAATCGCGCTTTTTTGGAAAACAACGGCGTGATTTCTTTGTGCCGGATAAAAGCAATTATGGCCATCGCCAGTAAGACAATATTTTTAAAAAACGTCTGCCAATTCGTAATCACCAGTGCGTCACCAAAACACCCGCAATCGGTGATTGGATTGGTAATTGCCAAATACAGCGTTAAGGGCGTCATGAAGCACATCAACAGCAGAATCAATCCGGTAACAGCTTTGCGATAGACACCGAACAACAACAATACGCCCAATGCAAATTCCACCGCCGATTGCGCAAATGCCAGCGGCAAAGCGGCAAAATCAAAGGCAGACAGTTTCCAAGCGAGGAAATAATCCATGATTTTGTACGCGCTTCCCCACGGGTCGACTGCTTTCACAAAACCCGAAAAAATAAAAACAATGCCCAGCAAAATCCGGCAGACAAGTACAATTTTATTCTTCATATTTCAATTTGATTAGGGCAAACAGCGCGTAATTAATCATATCCATATAATTAGCATCGATACCTTCCGACACCAACGTCTGGCCGTCGTGGCTCTCGATTTGCTTGGTGCGGTAAATCTTCGTCAAAATCAAATCGGTATAGGACGAAATGCGCATACTCCGCCACGCTTCGTCGTAATCGTGGTTTTTGGCGTACATCAACTCTTTGGTTTGCTCCAGCCAGCGATCGTACAACTTCAATGCTTCGCCGTTGGAAATATCAATTGTGTCGGAATATCCCAACTCCAACTGTATCAACCCGATAACGCCATAATTGACTATGGCGATAAATTCGGGAAAAATGCCTTCTTCCACCTTGCCGAAGCCCTTGATTTCCAAACTTCGAATCCGTTTAGCTTTGATAAAAATCTGATCTGTAATCGATTGCGGCCGCATAATACGCCATGAAGCCCCATAGTCCTTGAGTTTTTTCTCAAATAAACTTTTACAGACGGCCATCACCTGCTCGAATTGTTCCACTGTATTCATTTGTTCAATAAATAGGACCGCAAAGATACGTGAAATTTTTCAAATTCAGGCAATCTTCATGCGCGCCGTTTCCGGCTAAATTTCGCGACACTGTAAATACCTGCGAGGGCGATTAGGACAAGGGTTAGACTACCTAACCAACTAAATAAACGAGTAAAACCCACGCCAATTGACGTGAGCGTCGTCACTTTACTCTTAGTTGGTTTTTTGAAAGTGTCTAATTTTCGGAAAACCAGAATATAAGCATAAACGCTTTTTCCAAAATGTCTATAATGTGCGTATCAGCACGCTTCCTTGTCCATAGGCATACCTATTTTTTGTTTGTTTGTACTCGCAAATATAGGAAATAAAATCATTTTTCCAAAACTTTTTCTATTTGATTAAACGCTTCCGCCAATCCTTCTGTATTTTTGCCTCCCGCTGTAGCGAAATGTGGTTGTCCGCCGCCGCCGCCCTGAATGCTTTTTGCCGCTTCGCGAACAATTTGTCCGGCATTCAGGCCATTTTGCACCAAGTCGTCGCTAACCATAACCGTGAGCAAAGGTTTGTTTTCGTGGTTGGTGGCTGCTGC
>BNTW01000126.1 GCA_025996895.1 Bacteroidia bacterium
TATATCAAAATTATCAAAAAGTAATAACAAATGAAATCATTCAAATCTTTGTACCTGATTGCGTTGGCGATCGTTGCTGACTGATTTTTCAACGTATAATCAATAAAACAGGTGCCATTTTCCTGTCGTGACACAGCAGTCGCATACAAATCGGCTTTCGGAAGCGAATTGAGTGCTGTGTAATCGTCGGCATTTTTCATGTTTCGCCAATAAAAATTATCGGATAAAAGATGATTGTTTGTGTCGCACAATTCCAAGCGAATAAAATGCAGGTTGGATACCGCGACACTATTTCCAATCGTAAAACATTCGCTAATGGAATTGGAAGCGGCATCTACGTTTTTTTCCTTACAGAGCGGTTTATAAATGCTTCCGTCCAAATTATATACGGTCGCTTTGGCTTGCAAACCGGAATAGTCTTGCAAAGTAGTATTAATGACTTTCACCGAGTTATTGGCGCAGTTCCATTGAATATGAACCGGCTCGCAGGCTTTTTTCGCACCCCAATATACGCCGGTGGCATCATAATAATAATCGTAAGTTTGCCAAACAAAAGCCGGATAAGCTGGATTGCTCATCCAGAGAAGAACACCGGTTGCATCGTTCCACAAATGGTCGTTCCACCCCTCATAAATTGCTTTCCCAATTTCCAGATTGAGGAATTGCGCTTTTTCGCAAAATTCTTCAATGCCGGAAGATTGACCGTAATTTTTGGCTACAGTATTAAAATAATTTTCCGCACCGGCATTAACTGCCGATTCTCCAAAGAAATGATTGTTCCACATCCTATTGGTTTTCCAGTCGGAAGGCCACCAATCGGAAGGCGGCATAAATTCACGAAAACTCTCGAAAGTGGTAAAAGTGGCCATGCCCAATTCGGAACGCAATCCCCACTTTTTGTTCCAGTCGCCAAAATCGCCTCCCCATGACGGAATACCGCTGCCGAAATAATCCCGCGCCGGAAAATTCGTCCAAAATCCGCTACCGCTCAATCCTCCACCTTTCCGCGAATTGGATTGATAATGACGGTCGTCGCCATCGTATTCAGTAATGATATTCCGCAAATCATCGTCCAAATTGTCGGGCGGAACACTTTCGTTAGCACCGCACCACATAGCGATACAGGCATGATTGCGCAAACGCTTGACTTTGTCGATAGCATTGTTGCGGAATTCGTCCAAATCGTCGGGCGCACCGATAGCGTTAGCCAGCCAAAAATCGTCCCAAACCATAATTCCGTAGCGGTCGCAGTAATCGTAAAATTCTTCGTCGGTTACACAACCCGTCCAAAGGCGAATCATGTTGTAGTTCATATCGGCATGTAACCGGATTTTCGTTTCATATTCTGCACCACGACACCGCAAAAGATATTCCGAAATCCCCCAGTTACCGCCCCGCAAAAAGATTTTTTCGCCGTTTATATAAACTGTCAAAGACGTATTTTCCATTTTGTATTCGTATTTTTTAATTCCAAAACGAATTTCTTTTTCATCGGAAATCGAATTATTTACTTCGAATTTCAATTGGCAAACATACAAATTCGGCTCGCCATAGCCATTAGGCCACCATAATTGCGGATTCTGAATGGTCAGTTGCGGAAATTCCTCTTTATCCAATGTTATCGTTTGTTCCGAATGCGCGTTGAGCGAAACCGGTTTTTCAAATTGCAGGTTGCCGGGTTGAATCGTTCCAACCAATCTTCCCGAAACGGCATTATCAGACGTGTTTTTCAACACGGTTTGCAAACGGATATATGCAGTCGTTTTTTCAGGCAACTCTGTCTTTATCCAGGGAGCTTCCAGCGAAACCGCACCCGAAGCAGACAAATAGACATGGTTGGTAATCCCGCAATTCAGACCGGGAACGTAGGGCATCCAATCCCAACTTGCACTCGACATGTAGGTAGGCATCGCATAATTGGCAAAACTGTCGAAACCCTGCGGATGGCGGTCATGACGCTGTTTGGGAATATCAATCCGGACTAACAAAATATTTTTACCGGCACGCCGAAGGATTTCACCCACATCGTATTTCGCCCGCTGTACATGCCCTTTGATAATACCCAGCTGCACGCCGTTGAGATAAACCGTTGCCTTTTTATTGACACCTTCCATGTTCAGCCAGATTTTTTCGGCAGTCAAATCGGCCGGCATTTCAAATACCGTCCGATACCAAAACGGCTGATTATATTTCGATTCATCTACCTTATAAATATTGTCGGCATATTCGGGCATAGCCTCCAATCCGGCATTCACATAATCAACAAAAAAAGTTCCGGGAACAGTGGCCGTAATCCATTCCGACACCGAATAATCCGGAGAAGAAAGTGTGGCGGCATCATTGCCTGCCACACTTACCGGATATACCTGCCAACAACTATTTTCTCCCGAATCTAATGAATAAATCCGCTCTTCTGCCTGCACGGGGGAAAGTATTGCTATCGCAGTTATAATGAAGAAAACAAGTTGCCGGTACATCTTAATTACTTCTTGATAATTTTGATATATTCGTTTTCAACTTTCAACAAATAAAGTCCCGGCCGATAAGCTGAAATATCTATTTCGGAATTGCTGAATCCTGTTTCAATCAAGCGTCCCGCAGTATCGTAAATGGATATAGCTACCATTTTTTCAGTCTTAATCCACAATTGTCCGTCAGTCGGATTGGGATAAACCGTTACTTTCGACAATTTGGGTGCATTGATGGCTACACCATCGTTCGGACAATCAACAGCAACAATAGTTCTGTCGGCAGTTATGGCTACGCAAGTATCCTTATATACCTGCGAAAGAATGTCAGACCCAGGAATGGCCGCGTCGCCATGAGTGAAATAAATATCTATCCAAGCCGGCTCGTTTTCAAAGGTATAGGCATACCAGCCAGGATATTTCAGCGGAGTCATTGGATAGGATCGTTCCGTATCACCCTTCACATACACAGAAACAGCACCTTCCCAACCGATGGCCGACACATTGACATTCACCGTAAAAGGAAACAAGGATACATAAGTATCTTTGATCCAATACGTGCTGTCCTGGTCGTTCCATTCGTAAGTAAAATCGTAATAGCCCGGTTTGAGCGTATTGGGACCATCCAGCAGACAAATATCGAAACCAATAACATGCCATTTACCGGCTCCGGCTACTTCGGGATTCGTACTAATGGCCATCTCATCTATATTGTTGCCCGGACGAACAGTCATAAATTTAGCTGCGTCTTCAATTTGTACAGGAAAATGTGAAACCGTATGCGTAGCAGGTTCAAATAAGGCTTTTGTAAAAGGAATATTCGTAATGCCCGGCATTTCGGGATAAGGAAGCGGCGGCATTGTCAGATAATAATTCTGACCGGCAGGGCGGAAACTGGCAATAATCGTCAAGTCTTCTGAAAGGTCAGTAACCGTATAGACACCGTTGATAACTTCAGCGGTTTTATCTACACCATTGACGGTTAGTTTCAGGATTTCGCAATCGACTTTCGGTGTGAGCGTATAGGTGATTTGGGATCCTTCCTTGTATAATTTTCCCTTATCTACCGGACTGATGCTTCCGAAATTGCCGTTATTTACTTTGGACGTCATTTTGTATCTTTGTGTATCACCAATGGATTCCGTCAGCGTAATCTGATAAGTAAAAACTTCGCTTCCCAGCTCGCTGTTGGACACTTCGGCAGTTACGACACTGCCTTCAAGCGAAGAGTCGAAAACAAAGATTCCATTCTCGTTGACGATGGGGTCTGTCAACCAAACAATCGTAGAAGCCGTTTCTCCCAATAACACGTCCGCGCTTAAATCCACTTTATCTGCCGGAAACTCCAGTTCAATCGTTCCTTGCGGGACATATTTCAATACGGAAACCGGATCAACGGTTTGCAAAATAGCATAGATTGTAGAAAGCGTCAAACCGGAGTTAGTAATATCCACTTCTTCCAATAAGGCGCAATTGCTAATAGAGAGCGATTCCAGTGTCGGATTGTTGGACAGATTGACAGTGGTCAGTGCACCCAAGCCGTCCAATGAAATCTCCCGCATATTATTGCCTGAAAAATCAATCGTTGCCAATTGGCTCAAATCATTTTTTTCATTGACAACATCATTGGCATCGTCAGTCGGATCAGCCATGTCGTTCTGATTCAAATTAATGGCTTTGTCCGACTTTTGCACATAATGTTTGTCAGCCCAATTAATCGCCGTCAACGCGCGGTATTTATTATCTCCGCTGGGGTAATAACCGGTATAACTTTCTGCTGCCCAAACAAAGTGAAATAAAGGCACTTTATCTGTTTCGTCTATGAGCCAGTTAGACTGGTCGCCTTTTATTATGCCATTACCGTCGTACTGTAATGCTTTTGACAATCCTTCAAGCGGATTACCTTCTTCCGTTTCCACTGCTGTCAATAATTTTTCCAACTGATTGACTCCCAGCATATACGTTCCTCCTGCCTGCGCTATCAATCCCATAGTGCAAACTACAAATAATGTAATAAGAAATTTTTTTTTCATGGTAAAAACATTTTAAAAATTAATATTAATAATTATAAACTCTTAGCCACTTGACGTACCGGAATATTTAATAAAAATCCCAGTTTCCTGATTTTCCCCGCTATGTGGCCTGTTCCTATGGCACAATGATGCGAGGGGCCGGCCTTCGACCATTGTTCCATAAACGTTTTTAGCGAGACGTCGAATTTATACCGGCTGTTGGTGTTTCCTGTCTGCAGAACGGGGCCGGCTACGGATTTTCCTTCGGCAAGCAACAACGAAAATCCATCCTTGTCTTCCACGACGGAAAGCAATGTGATCGCGCCTTGCCTGACCGACATCTGAATGGACAGTCCTTTTCCCGGCTTCCCATGATATAAGGGCAGGGGTACGAGTCTCACCCTTTCTTCCGCCATATTAAAGTGAGCCGGGCCGTCGTGACCCAGCAGTATGACGTCGTCCGTAAAGTCCATGGCATAAAATTCGGAGAAAGAGCCTCCGGCACCAAACTCCGCCATAATTTTCATGGCCTGTACGTTTTTCACCTCACATTCTCCAGCTACAGGCACGCCTTTTCCTGTCAGCAAGGTGTTGCCGGCAATAACGGAAGTTACAATATCTTCGTAATCGTTCCCCTTATATCCTTCGTAATAATAGGCCAACGCATCAATCCTCCGTGCAGCGACCAGCTTATCCAAGGCGATGGACGTCCGTGCGGCACGCGCTACCTCTGTTTCTTCACATTCCGGGATTACCTCAAACGCAGTCCTGAATTCATCCGTTTTTTGTCGTACTTCTTCCGCCGAAACTTCGTCGCGAAGGGCTTTA
>BNTW01000127.1 GCA_025996895.1 Bacteroidia bacterium
GCAGAAAAGCTTCTGAAGAATTTATGCAAACAATGCCTGTTGATTTTAATGATTTTTTACCGAAATGGAACTATAAATTTACTGCTTAAAAATCAAAACTATTATAAGTTATTTATTTTTCGTTACTAAATCCGCCGTTTGAACTATAATTTACTCCTAAACTATTGATATTGGAATTGAAACTTAAATTACCATAACCTCCACCTCCTAAACCATAACCCGCTCCGGCAATAAAGCCTGCTTGAGAATTATATCCTGCATATGCATAACCACCTCCGTAAGAAGCACCAACAGTGGCAGTAAAACCACTTCCATTACCATAGCCGACTGAAGTATATAAATTAAATCCTCCAAATCCTATTCCTGCTGTAAGCCCAAAACTAAAACTTCCATTACTAAAACTTATATATGGTATAAGAAAGAAATAAAATAATTCTCCGCTCGGATCGGTATATTTAAACGGATTATTGAGGCAATAAGCATACCGATTATAATTCAACCAATTTCCCGGAGCCTGTATATACGGGTCAGTACTGAGGAACTGTGCCGTAACCGGGTCATATACCCGCCCGTTCATGTTGATCAGTTTGAAAGCCGTTAAGTGTTCGTGCATCGTATAGCCGCGATCAAGAATAAACTTCGTGCGCGTATCTGCCTGTGTCCAGTTACCCGGATTGCGCCGGTTGCCCCAAGGGTCGTAAGCGTAACGCTCGACTACCGTACCGTTCGGCAAAGACAAAGCTGTCAAAGATCCCAGGTAATCGGTGTGAGCATAGTATAGTGTATCATTGTTACCGTTCTGCACATACACCGCAGCCAAACCGTTACCGCCGCAAATATAATGAATTTTTCGAATAACTCCGCTATTATTTTCTTCTTCATAATTTCCCATGTAGTATTTGACTTGTGTCCCACCGGTCGAACGCACCCAATCGCTCTTTATCCGCTGTTCGTCCACGCCGTAATAAATATTCAGTATGTCGCCCCACTCCGTAATCTTCTTGACTTTCCTGAAATCAGTGTATTGAACAGCTTGTGAATTATTAAAGTCCGTTGATGAAGTATTGAACGAAGTCAAAGCATGGGGTGGCTTGCTGTTTTCGCCATATTTCATATTCGACAGTCCGCTTTTGGAATTCATATTACCGGTTGTGGAATTGTAATCGATTGTTTTATAATCCAGCACCAAACCGTCTTTCCAGGTCGACCAGCCCGACAAACGGTTTGAATTATATTCAAATGTTTCCTTATAACCGGTCAATTTATCTTCCCGGCTGCTTAAATTGCCCTGGGAATTGAACAAATAAGCCTGATTGATGATACCGGAAGTAAGGATAGACGTCGGCAATCCTCGCGAGTCAAAACCAAATATGGTTTCCCTGTTCCCGCTTTTGGTTTTGGTCAGCTGTCCGCGCGCATTGCTTTCTTGGGCTTCCCAAATCAAGCTGCCTTTCGAGTCGGTTACTTTTTTGAGGTATCCGTATGTTTCATATTCGTTGGTGGCATAGTAACCGCCGGGATAAATTTCTTTTTTGATACGTCCGAATGCGGCGGCAATTTTGCTATTGATGTGAAAATCCTGACGGATTTTGTCAAGCCTGTGGCTTGATTGCAAGCGCGGACGCTTGCCTTTAACTTCAACGTAGCGAAAGACGCTAACGCCGAACTGCTAATGCATTATTTGCACACTACGCTCAACAGAGGCTATAGAAGCATACTGGAATGCACTGTAATCCCATGAACCCGAACTTTCAATACTTTCGACCGGATATTCTGCTTTTAGGTTGTTTTCTCTTCTCTTTTCTTCTTCTCGACCGAGTGTATAAGTCAACATGCTGCCCAAACCCCCGTCAAGCGGGATTTGCAATCCCGCTTTTTTATTATTAGGATTTTCAATCCGACAATAGTTGATTTTTAATCTTCGGATTATAAATCCTTATAATTAATAGCTGAGAGGACGGATTACAAATCCGCCTCGACGAGGGAGGACAGATTACAAATCCGACTTGACGAGGGGTGAAATACTGCCGCCTGCCATCCATATGGATTCTATGTCTATGCCTATTGCCGCTCCGGGCCTACGCCGAGCCGAGGATAATATTATTGCACCTTTTTGAATACAGTGTAATCTTTTTCATCATGTTCATACCAAAAAGTGTTGGTGTATATTTCCCAAGGAGGTTTATTGCCAATCAAACCACTCCCAACAATACTAAAAAACGAATTATAACCTCGTAAAGTTTCAATTCCATTAATTGAATATGATTTACATTTAATTCTAATATCTATGCAACCTTGGTTTTTTATTAAAAACCATTTTCCTTTACCACTAACTGTTTGTCCAGACAAATTACCAAATATAGGCGTTTTAACATTCTCCATAATAAAGGAACTATCTTCCTTTAATATTAAAACACTTTCATCGCCGGATTTCCATATTCCAATCATATCTTGCATAGTAGGAGTATGTCCCGAACATCCGACTAATGACAGCAAACTGCTTATAATCATATTCTTTACCAATAAATATATTCGTTCCATATAAATGTTTGTGTTGTTTGAGACATTGGGCCGCTACTAAACTGCTTATTAATAAATGGGCCTATATATTTTTGCCAAACAGGCCAATAACCTATTACCGGTGGTCGAGTGCCGGATGCCATGCTTGAAGAGTTTGTTACTGTAAATTGGACTAATGCGGGATTTTTATTTGTAGAAAGCACATTATAAGCCAAATCGTAAGAACCTAAATAGGTTACAGCTAAATTTCCGGTCTTCCCCCAAGTTGCTAATGTCGAATAATCCTTAATATATTTCCCTACTCCCTGTAAGCCATTTAATTTATAATCATTATTTCCTTCATTAAAATCACCATTTCGAAAATTATCTATCAACATATTCCTTGTATCTTCAATATGCTCATGTTGCTGCAATAGTTCCGTAAAATAATCACCATCATAAAATGTTCTATCTCTCTGGCCTGCACCGGTTAACCATTCCACACCAACATCATAAGGAGTAATATCTTCCCTTCTTTTTTCTTCATCTTTCCTCCCGAGTGTATAAGTCAACATGCTGCCCAAACCCAATCCGCCGCCGACGGTCATCGTTACACCTCCGCCTGTGGAAGCCGAGGCTGCCGAAAAGGACAAGAGTTCTATGGTGTTTAATCCGTACGCTTGTATACCGAATGAAATACTGCCGCCTGCCATCCATACGGATCCTATGCCTGCGCCTACTGCCGCTCCGGCCAATCCGCCCCAAAGAGCTCCTTGCCACCAATTTCCTTCCCACTTGGCCGGATTCCAAGAACCGCCTTTGATCGAAGAGCCGACGTAAGAGCCGATTAAAGCACCCCCGATAACAAAGAACAGTAAGGGATTTTCCCCGTTTGCATCGGTATATATCAGCGGGTTATTCAAGCCATACGCATACCGGTTATAATTCTGCGTAAATCCCGGCATCTGCACATACGGATCCGGACTTAAAAATCGCCCCAATGCAGGATCATACAGTCGCGCATTCAAGTTGATCAGTCCGAAATCGTCTAAATGTTCCTGCGCCAGATAACCCCGGTTGGTGATCGGTGTTCCCGACATCAGCGTTCGTTTACCCCATGCATCGTAGTAGTAGGCCGTTTGCACAACTTTCCCCGCTGTTATCACTCCACGAATACTCCCCAAGTGGTCGGTATGTACCGTATAAAAAGACCGCGTGCCGTTTGTCGTGATCGCTATCACCGACAAGCCTTCCGGCGTGCAAATATAATCAGATTCTTTCGTATTTCCACCAATAACAGCCTCTTTTTCGTAATCGCCGACATAGATGATACTTTTGCCCGTTAGTTAAAGTCATTTGACTTTATCTGTGGACATTTGTAGCAAGAGCGGTAATCTTTTCTATTGATATGAAAATCCTGACGGATTTTGTCAAGCCTATGGCTTGATTGCAAGCGCGGACGCTTGCTTTTAACTTCGACGTAGCGAAAGACGCTAACGACGAACTGTATTTCATTATTTGCATGCTACGCTCAACATAGGTAGAATTCTTTGCACTAAAAATGCTCGGAATTCCTATTGCAAACAAATAAGATAAACCAAATGCCCTGCTGTCAATCGTATGCCCGTATTCATGCATATACATTTTATTTCCCATACGGCGGATACATTTTCATGTCTCTCATCACTTCTGAAGGAGGATATGGAATTTCAGGCACACCATACTTATTATAAAGAAGATTAATGTCTTCAATACTTAAATCGTATCTTTGTAATATTTTGTATCCAAGTTTAATTTCTTCCCATGAATATGCATTTAACGTATCTTTACTGAAAAAGAAGACGGAAAGCGTATCGTGAGGAAGCGATGATATCCATTCTGTTATAGGAGAAAGAGGTCGAGAGTCATGGAATGTCTGTCCTGCTTTTATACCTATCACTTCATTTGTTCTTAATGATACAAGTGTTGTGTCCGGGTAAACAATACCTTCTTTGCCTCCTTCCCAAACCAAATAATAATAACAACCAAGCGCATCAACAGAATTATTTGTTATAAATAAACTATAATTAGTTGGATAATGACAACAGCTTGTAAATACAAATAATATCAATATATTTATTATAAATGTTTTCATATTGTATTTTATTTATTTAGTGGATAACGTGGAAAATCCCAATCTACGCCATAATGTTTTTTAAAATATTTGGCAGCTCTGTTGTTTGCTCTTCGTTCTGTCCAAAAATCACTCCAAATCATCTTCAGTTATAACAAAAGTCATATCAAGCCCTTCTGTATAATTACCTCTACGACAAATCCAATTATCAAGGCATACTATGTCTTTTTTTAATACTTTTCCACTACTTGTTTTGACATTAACTTCATTTTTATTTATTCCCGTATAACAATTAATAGTACCTTGACAAGGTGCTGTTCCAGTCCAATTGAAATATATTACGTCTATATGAGGATAAATAATAACAGAGTCTACCCCCTGCGTATAAGCCGATGTGCCTGAAAAATATACACTAATTGTGTCGTTAGTTTGATTGCTGATACCAATTGTATATGTCGTATAACAATGACAAGAATACAAAAGCACAGTTATTACTGCAAAAATTATCTTTTTCATATCTACCATCTCCATATTGTTGGATAATAAGTTTCATAAGTTCCACTCCGATACGGCGTATTCCAATCTACTCCATAATGCTTTCCGAAATACTTCTTGGCTCTATTATTAGCTCGCATCTCTGTCCAATACCTATCATGAGTATGTACTCC
>BNTW01000128.1 GCA_025996895.1 Bacteroidia bacterium
AAGAAGTCTGTCCATTGTCCAACCAGATAAGTCATTGTATCCATTTCGTGTTGCGGCTTTGTCCGGATGGGGCCGAACTTCTGCATGTAGGTCAGCGGATAACCGCCAAAGCCGTAATCACCGGAAACTACATTTCGCAAAGGGGATGACAGCATGTGCCATTGCTCTCTTTCTAAAATCGGCGAGCGGGCGGCGGAGAATTTCATACGGTAGCCGGTATCCAATGTATCAATTACTTGCGTACTATCTCTATCAATCACTTGCGTATATTGCGCAAGACCGAAATTCAACTGCACCCGCGCTTGATTGTAAAAGACCAGCGAATCCGGCCTTCCCAATTCTCCTCCCTGCAAAAAATAGATATTATTGCATTCTGCTGCCGCATTGGCCAGATTGGGATACCAGTTGCAGTCGCCGGGAATATAGACATCAGCGCAGCGGGTGGGAACGACATGCGTTCCGTTGGTCGTCATCCAGTTATCGGGGTCATGCCAGTTTTGTTTGTCTGGATCATTCGTAGATGGATTCAATTCAGGCATCCAGACAATCGACATAGTGGTTACGACTTCAAAATTGGTAATATATTCATGAGTAACCCCGCTGCTGTCTGTTACCTGCATGTTGAATTTGTGCATGCCCAATGTAGGTGCGTCATTGGCGTCGGTTTCCCAATGCCAATCCATTGAGTTGGTCAGATTGGTTTGCAAAACATCATCAATATACCATTGAATAGAATCGGCAGCCGGATTTTTAACCCCAATAGTCGGATAATTGACAAATGCCTGAAAATGATACGGGTTACATAACATTCCGCCATCAATTTCAGAATAAAAATAGTTGTTGATGTTATAATAAGCAGTTAAATCGCGACTGGCTGTACCGGAAAGGTAATAATAGGATTCTATACTTCCCGTTCCTAAACTTATTCCATATCCATTAACAACCAAACCATTGGAATTAGCAAAAAGATAAGTTGTATTCTGAGTCAGTTCAAGAGAACCGAACGAAAAGCCGGAAGCCGCATTGTCCGTCCAGGTAATCCCCAATGCCGTAGGAGTTGCACCTCCAATAGATACTGTCGTTTGGTTTTTCGTCAAAGTGGGAGTTACAATCAGAGCGTAATGCTCCCTTATATCGCTCGGGCCGCTTGGAATAAACGGCGTAAGAAAAACCTTCGATACGGATTGTTCGATGGATGGAATCCATGCTATCGCGGGATCTCCAATATTTGCAGGATTTGAATAAGTGTTACCTACAAGATAAGCACAAACCGCTACCGGTTGATCAGCAGCAATATAACAACCGGAGGTTTTAAATTCCAATTCTATCCATTGTCCGGCATTTAACACATACGACGATGCAGCAGGAGTAGTGAGAGTACCATTTACAGTAGGATTAGTGGCTTTTCCGGTTGCTCCGCTTTGTGTAACAGTAGTTCCATTTTGCGAAGCAATAATCCTTATTCGTCCAACGTTTTGTACTGTTTGAGGAACTAAAAAACGAGTTCCCCACAGGTTGACCGGAAACAATTGTTCGTATAAACAGTCGCGAGCACCAATATCCATCGGAACCATCGCCAATATGTTGGTTACAAAATAAGCAATCGGGTTATTCGATGTGATATGTGTGCCTGTACCATCTGTATCTACCGGAAAATAATAACTATATACTTGCGCACTGTCTAAAGTTATTCCTGTGAACGTTCCATTTTCGTAAATATCTGTTCCGTCTTTGATTGCTACAATCGTATAACCGTCCGTTGGCCTCGTCGAGTTGAAAGTATTACCCGTAGCATTTTTATACGATATATGATAATAATCTGTCCCAAGGTTGCTGACAGGATAAACGCAAGTAGCGTCGGTCGTTTGTGCCCATTGATTTAAAGCATAAACACTGACATTTTTGTCCGATGTAATATGTAGCGATTTGTTGGTAGTACCGGTTGTATTGGAATAGACCGCTGCTATTTGTGCGGGCGACAAGACTAATGTATAAACTGTTTCCTCAGGTATATTTAAAGAGGTAACATTAAGAGTCGGATCGTTAGTCGGATTGTCGGTAAATTCAAGATTGACAACAGCCGCTTCCGTTGTTGCAATTTTTATTTGTAAATTGGGGGCGTCGGCGTTGAAATTGCTTCCGAATGACAGCCAGAAATCCGTACCCTGTGTAGAAATTCCTTGAGAAACTTGTGCTACTCCGTTTGTTATGCCTGATAACAAAAACATGATTAAAAAGATAAATTTAATTGTTCGCATACTTTTATGAGTTATGAATTATAAGTTATGAGTTGAAGAAAACCCCACCCCAGCCCTCCCCTGAAGGGGAGGGAGTGGCAGCGCACAATTTTGCAAGGGCTTTTTCTCCCCCTTTAGGGGGCTGGGGGGAAACAGGAGATTGCGGGTCAAGCCCGCAATGACAGATTGTTGTCCGCCTTCACAATGCCGGAGGCCGGAAATATTGCGTATTAAAAATATTTTTTGTATATTACGCGCGTGAGAAAAAAGACGCGTTATAGGGCGTGTAACGTGTGAATTTTTGTTAAATCGCCAGGTGAGTAATGTGTGTGTGTAGCATATTATTTTTCATTTTTGAAAATAATTTTATATGTTTTACAACATAAATCACACTATTTTTTAAGAATATTCGCATCGTAATTTGTTACTGGAACAGAGTATTTACAAAGAGCGTGCCAAACCTTCATTCACCCTGTTTTCGTATAATTCCTTCAGCTTTCGGTTTTGTTCTTGTATCGTCATTTCCGAGTTATCCAGCACGACCGCATCACCGGCTTGCTTCAGTGGGCCGTCTTTGCGGGTGGAATCTATCCGGTCGCGGGTAGTCAGGTTGTGTAAGACCTCTTCAAAATTCACGTTTTCGCCTTTGGCTATCAATTCTTCGAGGCGTCGTTGCGCCCGGATTTCCGGCGAAGCCGTAACGAAAATCTTCAGTTCGGCATGTGGAAAAACGACTGTGCCGATGTCGCGACCGTCCATGACGATACCTTTTTCACTTCCCATCGCTTGCTGTTGGCGCACCATTTCTTCGCGTACAAAGCCGGCTGCTGCTACGATACTCACTTTGTTGGAAACCGTCATCGTGCGGATTTCTTTTTCTACATTTTTTCCATTTAAAAATGTTTCCGAACGTCCGGTTTCGGGATTTTTTACGAAAGTAATTTTTATGTCATTCAAAACCTTGCGCAGTGCATCTAAATCCAGCGTGTTGCCCGAAAAGAGATGGTGTTGCAGACAATAGAGCGTAACTGCGCGATACATGGCCCCGCTGTCGATATAAATATACCCGATTTGCTTGGCCAATTCTTTCGCCATGGTGCTTTTTCCGCACGAGGAATAACCATCGACCGCAATTACTATTTTTTTCATTATAATCCTGTTTGTGCAAAAGAAGTGGAAACGTTTAGCATAAAAGAGGTAGCGGCCGGGTGATATTTCCCTATGGAAACGCCGAAACTGAACGATTTGACCCGCAGACCTGCACCCGCCGAAAATCCGCCGAACTTGTTCGCGTCCTCTAAACTCATGTCGGACGCGCGTTTAAGGTTGTATCCGATCGCGAGCCAGAAATTATCCGAAGGGATAAAATCAATACCCAAAACCAAATGCTTGCCGAGCGTTTTCACGAAACTGTCTTCCGATCCGTCGGGATTGTCAAAACGCCACTGTTTCAGATAGACACCGGTAATGGAAAAACGTATCGGCGCGTGGTTGAGGCTTTTACTGAACCCCAACTGAACGTCCCAGGGCAGATTGGCCAATTCTTCTTCGTAGGCTTTGATTTGCCGTCCGATGTTCTTGCCGACCAAGCCTACCGAAAAATCATTGTCTTCATTATAATAACTTAATCCCAAATCGACTCCCAAACCGATGGCTGTGTTATGATAATAGTTGGAATAGAGGAATTTACCGGTAATCCCCCCGCGAATTTTGTCCGTCAAATCGTGCGAAAAAAACAGGTTTCCGCAGATATCGCTGGCCGACAAATCGCCGGTGATTTCATTTTCGCCGGTGGTTTCCAGCATGTTACCGTAGTTGGCATAAATCGCACCGATTCCCCACGCACCCCGTTCGCCCACCGCTTTGGCAAAAACGACATTGCCCACGTCAATATCTGCGATATAAGATAAATAGCTTACGCTCAATGTTTTATCCATTTCTGCGCCCAGAAACGCCGGATTGCCGTAGATAAGCGGTAAATCATTTTCTATCACCGACACATTGGTGCCGCCCAGCGCGGCCGCCCGCACCGATTGGGGCAACAAAAGATAATCGAAGGTCGAGTTTCCTTCCTGCGCGGAGAGCGAAAAAAAGAAAACCGTACCGGTTAATATAAGAAATATTCTTTGCATGTTCATTGAATTGACAGTACAAATATAACGAAGAAAACGGAAAAGAATTGTATTTTTGTGCCATGGAAATGAAAAAGTCCTTACAGGCGGATTTGGAACGCGAGCGGACAACTTTTTTTCTCTTGGGTTTTACGGTCGCGCTGGCCACACTGTTTGTTTTGCTCGAATGGAATACGGAAGGCACTGCCTCGTCTGATTGGAGTGGCTTGTCAACTTATTATATGGAAAATTCCCTGCCTTCGGAAGAATTGTCTATTCAAACGCCGGTCGAAACAACAATCGAACTTCCGGAAAAAACCGGACTTTTGCCGGAAACACAACCGGTTGTGTATGAAGATTTTAATCCCGTAGAAAAACCGGTCGCCGAAGAAAAAGAAGTCATTGCTCAATTATTTGAAGAATCTGTTTCGGTGCAAATTCAAAAACCCCAATTGACGCACGAAGAAATTTTGCGCGAATTGGACGATCTGAAAATGGCTGCCGAAGCGGACATTTTCCCACAATATCCGGGCGGATCCTTTGAACTCAACCGCTTTTTATTTAGAAATACTGTTTATCCGGCCGACGCGCTTCGGCAAAAAATACAAGGGCCGGTTTGGTGCTCGTTTATCGTCAATCGCGACGGGTCGATCGTCGATGTACGGGTGGAAAAAGGCGTGTATGTGTCGTTGAATCAAGAGGCCATTCGGG
>BNTW01000129.1 GCA_025996895.1 Bacteroidia bacterium
AATTCAGGATTGTGCGTCCGATCCATGCCTTCGTTGCGGAAATTGCGCGAAAACTCATAAACACATTCAAAGCCTCCGACTATCAACCGTTTCAAATACAGCTCGTTAGCGATACGAAGATACATCGGAATGTCGAGTGCGTTATGGTGCGTGATAAACGGACGTGCCGCCGCACCGCCCGGAATGCTTTGCAGCACCGGCGTATCCACTTCGATATAACCGCGTTCGTTGAAGAAATTTCTCATCGAATTGAATATTTGCGTGCGTTTCAGGAAAATTTCCTTGACACCGTCATTCACCACCAAATCAACATAGCGTTGGCGGTAGCGTTGTTCGGGGTCTTCAAACGCATCGTAGGCTACTCCCTCCTTGTATTTTACAATCGGAAGCGGGCGCAACGACTTCGACAAAACGGTCAATCCGCTGACGTGAATGGATATTTCGCCCATTTGCGTACGGAAAACATAGCCTTTCACACCGATAAAATCGCCGATGTCCAGCAGTTTTTTGAAGACTACGTTGTATAAGTCTTTGTTTTCATCCGGACAAATTTCGTCGCGGCTGATGTATAATTGAATTCTCCCGACAGCGTCTTGCAGTTCGACAAACGATGCTTTTCCCATAATCCGCCGGCTCATAATCCGGCCGGCAATAGACACTTCCTGCCGGGGCGCGTCGTCGCTAAACAGCTCCTTTATATCTTTGGAATAGGCGGTTACAGGATATTCGTCGGCAGGGTAGGGGTTAATTCCGGTTTTGCGGAGTTCATCCAGACTTTGACGGCGAAACACTTCCTGTTCGCTCAGTTCGATAGCACTCATAATTATAATGTATTAGAAATATTTTCTTCCGCTTCGGCGGCATCTTTGGCTGCTTTTTCAGCTTCCTTAGCTGCTTTTTCGGCCGCTTCTGCTGCTGCCAGATCCTGGAAGAAACCGGTGTCCCTCACTGCTGCGAACGTGTTCAACGGCATGTAAAACCGCACGTCTTTGCCTTCCACAATGGCTTTCCGGATAACCGTCGAGGACATTTCGATTTTCGGTGCTTTTAACAGTTGTACATTCGGATGATTGATAAAAATACGGTCTGAACCTCTGCGCGGATAAACCAGGATTTTGAAATTCTTCATAATCATTTGATAATCTTTCCAGCGGTGGAAAGTTGCCCAATTATCCGTACCGATAATCAACTCAAAATCGTCTTCGGGACGAGTTACGCGCAATTTCTGTAGCGTGTTGATTGTGTAAGACGGCTGGGGCATATCCCACTCAATCGTACTAATGACAAATTTGTCATACCCCTTAATGGAATTTTCCAGCAATTGCTTGCGGAATTCCTGATCCAGCAAGTCGCTTTTCTTCTTCAAAGGATTTTGAGGTGTGATTAAAAACCAAATTTGATCAAACCCTTCATATTCAGCAAGGTAATTCGCTATAGCTAAATGGCCAACATGTACCGGATTATATGATCCGGGTAAAATTCCGATTTTCATAAGTGTGTTATAAATTTATTAATAATTTGTAATGTTCGTTCTTTTGCTTTATTTAAATCGTCGTTGATAACGACTTCATCGTATTTTTTTGCTAATTCCAATTCAAAAGCGGCTTTTGAAATCCGGTCTTTAATCACTTCGGGCGAATCTGTTCCGCGTTTTTCCAACCGCTTCTGCAATTCTTCAATCGAAGGCGGTTGAATGAAAATAAGCAGCGCATCGTTGCCGAATCTCTTTTTTATGTTTAATCCGCCGGCCACATCGACATCTAAAATCACGTTTTTGCCTTCCTGTAATTTCGTATCGACTTCCGATTTCAAAGTGCCGTAAAAACGGTCGGGATACACTTCTTCGTATTCCAAAAATTGGTCTTCCCTAATTTTTTCCTTGAACTGTTCGGGCGAGAGGAAATAATATTCCACGCCTTCTTTTTCTTCCCCGCGGGGCGGACGGCTGGTTGCAGAAATGGAAAATTGTACCGGCAATCCCTTTTCCAGCAAGTATTTAATAATTGTCGTCTTTCCCGAGCCCGAAGGCGCGGACAAAATGATTAATTTTCCTCTTTTACAAGACATTCAATATCTGTTCTTTTATTTGTTCCAATTCGTCTTTCATCTGTACCACAATTCGTTGCATTTCTGCATGGTTGGACTTTGAGCCTAATGTGTTGATTTCGCGTCCCATTTCTTGAGCAATAAAATTCAATTTTCTTCCCGGACTTTTTTCCGTATCCATCGTTTCCAGAAAATAGCGCAAATGGTTGTCCAAACGAGCGATTTCTTCGCTGACGTCGAGCCGTTCGATGTAATAAATCATTTCCTGTTCCAAGCGATTTTCGTCGTAATTTGCGCAATCTAATCGCTTTATGCCATCTGTAATGCGGATTTTTATTTTTTCAATCCGTTCCGGGTGTACGATTTCCACTTCCGACAGCAGGCGGTAAATCTGCTCGATTTTAAGCCTGAAAATATTTTCCAACATCACGCCTTCCTGTGTCCGGAAAGCCGTCAAATTCGTCAATGCTTCTTCTATCGTGTCTTTTACGACCATCCATTCGTTTTCGTCCAATTCCACATTTTCGGTTTTTACGATTTCAGGCAACCGGACAAAGACGGAAAACCAATCGGAAGGCACGTCGATATTTAATTTATCCGCCGTTTCTTTGATTTGCCGGTAATAACTTTCGATTACACCGGTATTGAGTTTCGTCGAAACTGTTGCATCTGTCTGCTCAATCGTCAGATAAAAATCCACTTTTCCCCGCTCGATTATCTGCACAATCTTATTGCGGATTTCCAATTCCTTTTCCCTGTATGTTGTTGGTACGCGGGTACTTAAGTCTAATTGCTTACCGTTAAGAGACTTGATTTCCACGCTTATTTTTTTGTTTGGAAGTTCGGCTGCCGCCTTTCCGAAACCTGTCATTGATTGGATCATCTGTCAAAAGTTTTTGCAAAAGTAGCTTTTTTATCTAAATAAATGAATAACTTTGCCGCTTAAATTTAAATTAGATTAAAAAATGTCTTGCCTGCTGGCTATAGAAACATCGACAAAAGTGTGTTCGATTGCCCTTTCTGTGGGTGGAGAGGTCGTTTTTGAGCGAATTAACACCGAAGGAATTTCTCATGCTTTGCACTTGGGAATTTTTGTTTCCGAAGCGGTAAATTTTGCGCGAAACCATCAGTTAAATATAGATGCGGTTGCAGTCAGTGCCGGTCCCGGCTCTTATACCGGTTTGCGTATCGGTGTTTCGGAAGCCAAAGGCTTATGTTACGGCTTTAATATTCCTTTAATCGCCATACCCACCCTAAAACTTCTCGCGTCCCAAATCGTGTACCGTGTACCGCGTATCGCGTACCCTCTGTTTTGTCCCATGATTGACGCGCGCCGGATGGAAGTGTATGCGGCGATTTACGACGAAAAACTGAACGAAATTCGTCAGGTGCAGGCGGATATTGTTAATGAAAACACATACGAAAGTTATTTGGAAAACAATCGAGTTGTGTTTTTCGGCGATGGCGCGGGAAAATGTAAATCGGTTATTCAATCACCGAATGCCGTTTTTCTGGACGAAATTTATCCCGAAGCGAAAAATATGATAGTCCTAGCGGAAAAAGCATTGACTGAAAAAAACTTTGTAGATGTGGCTTATTTTGAGCCGTTTTATTTGAAGGAATTTCAGGCAACGGTGGCAAAAAACAGACTAATACAATAATATTAAGGTATATGACGGAAATTTCAACATTGGGTGAATTCGGATTAATCCGGCATTTGACCGAAAACATCAAGATAAAAAATGAAAGTACGCTGAAAGGTGTGGGTGACGATGCGGCTGTACTGAGCTTCAAGGATAAGGCGACGCTCGTAACGACCGATCTGCTGTTGGAAGGTATTCATTTTGATTTGACTTACGTTCCGCTCAAGCATTTGGGCTATAAATCGGCAGTCGTAAATTTTTCCGATATTTATGCCATGAACGGCCAGCCGAAGCAAATCACCGTTTCGCTGGGTGTTTCAAAACGCTTTTCAGTCGAAGACTTGGACGATTTTTACGAAGGATTGCGGTTAGCCTGCGAAATTTATGGCGTGGATATTGTCGGTGGCGATACATCGGCCTCACTGACAGGTTTTTGTATTTCTATCACTTGTATAGGCGAGGCGGAAAAAGAGCAAATCGTTTATCGCAAAGGTGCGCAGGTCAATGATTTGATTTGCGTTTCGGGCGATTTGGGTGCGGCCTACATGGGACTTCAACTATTGGAACGTGAAAAAACGATTTTTGCAGGTGAAAAAGATTTTACGCCCGACTTTGCAGGAAAAGAATACTTGCTCGAACGGCAGTTAAAACCCGAAGCGCGGAAAGATATTATCCGGCAACTTAAAGAAAATCAGTTGCTTCCGACTTCGATGATGGATATTTCGGACGGCCTCTCGTCCGAACTGTTGCACATCTGCAAGGACAGCGGCGTCGGTTGTGCCGTTTATGAAGAGCGCATTCCGATTGATTACCAGACGGCAATGATGGCTGAACAATTCAACATGAATTTGACCACCGTCGCATTGAATGGCGGCGAAGATTACGAGTTGCTTTTTACGCTTCCGCTGGATTTGCACGACCAGGCTGAACAGTTGGAAGGTGTGAAAATTATCGGCCACATCTGCGACGCTTCGTTAGGAAGCTGCCTGATTACGCGCGACGGCACGCAAATCGCGTTAAAAGCGCAGGGATGGAATTCGTTGGAAGACAATAATTTGTAAAAAAGTCGTCGAAAATGCTTGCAGATTAAAAAAATAATACTTACCTTTGCAACCGCAAAAATGCTGGTGCCATAGCTCAGTTGGTAGAGCAACGGACTGAAAATCCGTGTGTCCCTAGTTCGATTCTTGGTGGCACCACTTTAGAAAGAAGTAAAATGATGTAAATCCCTGAATTTCAAGAAAATTCAGGGATTTTTATTTCCTAAGAATAAGCAAAATGTATGGGATTGGAGCAAGTTTCACGTTCTTATATGTGGGTGGA